>SIBG01000103.1 GCA_009695305.1 Opitutus sp.
AATCACCCTTCCGAGCATTCCACCCCCGCTGACCCCGCCGCAGTGTTGACCGGGCATGGCGTCGTTCAAGCCTCTCCCGTTCGTCACAGGGTTTGCTTTGGCCCGGTCCTGGCAGTCTTCGCCGTCCGTGGAGCGGCTCGACTCTGCGGAGTTTGTGTTCCCGAGGCTCATTCGATGCGGACTGCTCGTTCGGCTCGCGGCTGCTCTCCACCTGTCCTCGCGGACACGCAGTTGCCGCACCTTCTCAGCGAAACGACCTAATTGGCCGGATGAGACTTCCACTCATGGTTGGTTGGTTTTCGGGATCGCACCCACGGATGACACGGATTCGATCTGGATAAAACCCAAGACCAAGGACCATTGGTCCATCCCCATCCTCAGCTTTGGGTTTGAAGGTTTGAATTCCGTATCCGTGTCAATCCGTGCCATCCGTGGTTAAAACTTCTGTGGCTTGAAAAGCACGGCCTGAAATCTTGTTCAAAATGCCCGATCCTCCGACATTGTAATGCGGATGATTTTCCCAGCGCGCGTCTTGAGCCGTGGTTAACCTCTTTTTCGTTTTCGAGGGCGGGCTGAAGCGCCGCCCTACCGCTCAAAACCGATACGCTGCCGTCACGCCGATTTGGCGCGGGTCGGCGCGGTCTTCGTAGCGGGTTTCGACATAGTTCGGATCTTCGTTGCCGAAGAAAAACACGCGCTTCTCGTAGCGCGCGTCGAGGAGGTTGCGGGCCCAGAGCGTAAGCGTCCACGCGCGCCACGTGGTGCCGAGGGTGACGTTGACGACATGGAAGGCGCGGCGGGCTTCGTTCTGGTTGTTGGAATCAAACTGCTGCGCGCGGCCGAGGAGTTCGGCGTTGGCAAAAAAGCCGGTGCTCGTGCGGAAGCGCGGGCCAACAGTGTAGCCGTAGCGCGGGGTGTTCGCGAGGCGACGGCCGCCGCCGGTGTTGCCGTTGGTGAGCGTGAAGCGGTCGAGCCCGGAGCTCATCTGCGCGAGCGTCGCATGAAACGACAACTCTTTCGTCGGTGCGTAGATCGCGGAGGCCTCGAGGCCGGAGACGTGCGCGGCGCGGGCGTTGGCGGTGAAGAAGCGGTAGTTACCGCCGAAGCCGGCGGAGTCGCGCACCTGCGTGGCGCGGCGATCGAGATAGAACGCGGTGACCTCGCCGGTGAGCGCGTGGTCGAGCCAGTTGCCGCGAACACCCAGCTCGTAGTTCCACAGCGTCTCGGTGCCGTAGGTCAGCGGATCGGCGGGCGGGTTGATGCGGGCATCGACGTTGATGCCGCCGGCCTTGTAGCCGCGCGTGATCGAAGCGAAAGCCAGTTGGTTGGCGCTGAGATCGTGCTCCATCGTGATTTTTCCGCCGACGAGCGTGTCGTCGAAGTCCGGATGAAACGTGACCTCGGGGTCGAAAGTTTTCTTCGCCGCGCGGTAACGGGTCTTCGTGCCGCGGCCGTCGAGATTAACGCTCTCCGTGCGGAGTCCGACGACGAGGCGCGTGTGAGCGTCGAGATCGTGCGCGAACTGGCCGAAGAGCGCGAGGTTCTCGCCAAAGTAGCGCGTGCGGAGACCGCGGATGTTGCCGGGGTCGGAGTCGGTGTAGGCGCCGGTTTCGCGGGTGTTGGAATAGTAGGCGCCGAGTGTCCAGCGGTCGATCCAGCCTAGCGCAGCGTGCGTCAGCGTGGAGTCGAGGCGCAGTTCCTGATTGAAGACCTTGCGATCGCGGCGGAGATCGCTGAAGCCTTGATACGAAGCGGCGGTCCAGTCGTCGTCGTAGCTGTAGATCGATTTGGTCCGGCTGCCGCTCGTGACGGTGGTGAAGCGCGCACCGGCGAGGCCCGAGTAGACGCCGCGGAGGCTCGCGGCTTGCGAGCGCTGCTCGTCACGGCCGGGCTGATCGCTAAAGGTGCGGGTGCCGTTGTTATCGAGCGCGAATTCGTCGAAGCCGTTGTTCACCTCGGAAAACAGCAGCGCCGCGTCCCAACGCCACGCGGGCGTGAAATTCGCGGTGAGGCGCAGGCGCGCGGCGAATTCGTCGCGGGCGTTCGTGTCGCGCTTGAGCGGGACGTTGCGGCGGAAGCCGTCGCTCTGGTGCTGCTGCACGGCGATGCGAGCCATGAGTTGCTCGGGCTGAGCCGCGAAGAGTGGTCCGCCGACGGCGAAGCCGCCCTCGCGCAAGGAATCTCCACCCGCGCTCGCCTCAACGAGCCCGGTCCAGAACGGCGTAGGCGCGTTGGTGACGAGCCGGACGACGCCGCCCGCCGCGTTCGCCCCGAACGCCCCGGCCTGCGGGCCACGCAGGACTTCGACCTGGCGAACGTCGAAGGTGCTGCCGAGCGTGCCGAGGCCGGTGAAGTCGAGGTCGTCGACAAGGAAACGCACGGTCGAGTCGGGCGTCTCGCCTTCGTATTGGGAATTTTCGCCGATGCCGCGGATTTGAAAATAGCGCGGACGCGAGGTGGCGCCGGTGAAGGTGAGATTCGGAATCTGGTCGGCGAGATCGCCAAAGTGTCGGATCGCACCGGCGCGCAAATCCTCGTCGCCATAGACGCTCACGCTGGCGGAGATGCGCGCGAGAGGCGAGGCCCAGAGGTCAGCGGTGACGTTGACCGGCTCAAGTTTTACGAGTGCGACCGGCTCACTGCGGGCGGGCGGCGCGTCGGCACCGGCTAAAGCCGGAACTACGAACAAGGCGGCGGCGAGGGAGATTTGAGTTAGGAGCTTCATGGTGGCGGGTGATGCCTGACCCAAGCGGGGCTCCCGAGAAAAGAGGCGTCGCGCGCCCCACGGCGCTGTTAGCGGCGCCTGCTGTTTCCTTCGTCGGCATGATCCGTTTCAGGTTCGAAGGGTCGAGCAGCCGAATCGCGCCGCAATCTCAGTCTTCCGCGGAAGACACCCCTACAGGCACGCGCACCAAACGACCCGACCCGACGCCGCGCAAGCGGAATGTGTGTCAGCGCCAAGTCGCAGGGACTTCCCCGCCCAGTTCGCCAGAGGAATCATGCGCGGAGAAACCCGCGACGCGGCCTACTGCACTTCGTAAACCTCGAGGAGGGCCGTGCCGGGTCGGCCGTCGGCGCTCGTCACCTGAACGGTGTAGGCGCCCGGCGCGAGCGTCATCACCAACGCGGCGTCGCCGCTGTTCTCGTCGAGCAGCCGAAACGCCCCCGCGCGGTCAAACGCCGCCGACAGCGGCGCCGCGCCCTCGGCGGTCCCGGCCCAACCGCCGTTGGTCGCGATGAGGCGATCACCTTGGTAGAGCGAAAGCCGCGCGCCCCCGAGGGGATCAGCCACGCCGAACGCCGCGAGCGTGGGGCCGATGGCACGCACGAGCATGGAGCGCGAGGTCGATCCCGAAATCACGAAGCCGCTCACGATGGAATCGGTGGCCGACGCGACGCGCGCCAGGGTGGAGATGTTGATGAGCGCCCGATCAGCCGCGCCCACGGCCGAACTGCTGAAGATATAGGTGAGCTTCGGACCTTCGCCAACCCGCATGCCGAGAAAGCGGCACGCAACGCTCGGGCCGCCCGTGTCGTAGATTTCGAGGATGCCGTATTGCTGGCTGCCGGCCAGCGCCCCGCCCGAGTAGGGGCCACCTTTGATCGATCCATCGGCGGTGAGCGCCGAGGCGTGCAGGACGGTGATCGGCGCGCCACCGCCGGTGGCGTAGTCGGAATTCGCGCCATCGTCGTAAGCGAGCGCATGCATATCCGTGGAAATCGAAACCACATTGGCGATGCGATTGTCGCGAATGAAATTGGCGAGTTCGGTGCGCTCGGTGGCGTAACCGGCCCACATGTCGCTGCCGAGGGCCGCCGCGCCAATCCACGGATCCGGATTCGCCCACAGAATCAGCGGAGCGCCGCTGTCGCGGGCGGAAATCAGCTCCTGTTTGAACCACGCCTTCTGCCCGGCGCCGAGCCGGGTTTTCGTCGCGGACTCCTTTACATTCGGCGAATGGGCGGCGCTCCGGGTGTCCGTCATGATCACGCGCACGCGGCCGATGGTGAACGCCTGGGCCATCGTGCCGCCGGCGTTGGTCGCGATGGGATAGTGCGGCACCCGTTCCTTATAGACGGCCCGGGCGGCATCGCGGCCGATCGCTGTGCCGTCGGAGTCGTTGCCGCAAAAATCGTGATCACTCCACATGTAGGCCAGCGGAATGCTGCGGTAGAGCGCGGATTGGTTCGGCTGGTTCAGCACCCGGTCGTAGTTCGCCCGGTAGTCGTCGACGTTGATGGAATTCGTATCGTTATAATGCAGATCGCCGAGGTGGATGAACAGCAGCGGCCGCTCGGCGACGATGGCGTCGAAGGCGCGTTGGTCAGCATGCCCGTAGTGGCTGTCGCCCCCGAACGCAATTTTGAAGGAACCGCGACCAAAGGGAAAGGTGCGGAAGCGGCCGCGCGACGCCGGCTCAATCCGCAACGCGCCGGCCACCTCGAGGCCGTAGTAGTAATCGGTGTCGGGTTTTAAGCCCGCGACCGACAGCGCGAGGGTATTGCCCGCTGTGTCCGCCGTGGTCGCAACCGTGGAAAAAATTGCCGGGGAGAGGCTGGCGTTGGGGCTGACCTGCAAGCGCACTCGCTGGCCCGCCGACGTCAACCGGGCGACCACGTTCACGCTGGTCGGGGAGACGTTACCGCACCAAACCCCGCTGTCGAATGGCGATGCCGGCTGGGCACGCAAAATCGTCGAGGCGGCCAAGCCCACGAGCAGGGTATAACCACGGGGTGTCATCAGGGTTGCCTGTTTCTTCGCCGCAACAGCTCGTCCAGCAAGCAAAAACCCCGCGGCGCACGACCAACTGATGCCACCGGCCACGAGCGAAGTTGGGAACCGGCTGACGCTAAACGTCTACGACGGTTACACTTCAGGCGAAAAAATGATAGAAATCTAGCCAAACAAGTGCAGGATGTTAACGTCTCGAGCCGAAGTCCCGCATGTCCAAACCTTTCGCATCAACTTTTCTCGCCCGCCGCCCGGCCAATCCGAGCTGCACCGGGCGATCCTACCGGCGTGGCGCGGGACCGTTTCTCCAGTGGCTCTTACGAGCGGCCAAGCGAGATTCACCCGCCGCCCCCAGCTCGTGGCCCGAATCGTCTGGTCAACTCAGGTGGCTCGGCGTCCTCGCTCTGGCGCTTCGTCGGGTGGCCGTGGCCGCCGGGCTCAGCGCCTGCGCCACGATTCTCGCACCGGTATCGGCGGCTCCGGCGATCACAGAGTTCATGGCGAGCAACCGCTCCGCCCTCGCGGACGACGACGGTGATTTTCCGGACTGGATTGAAATCTACAATCCGGATGCGACCGCCGCCAATCTCGCCGGCTGGTATCTCACCGACGACGCCAAGGAAAAAACCAAATGGAAATTGCCCGCCGTCACGATCGCGCCACGGGCCTACCTGATCGTGTTCGCCTCCGACAAAAATCGCGATGATCCCGCCCGCCCGTTGCACACCAACTTCACCCTCGACGCCGATGGGGACTACCTTGCGCTGGTTCGTCCCGACGGCGTGACGGTGGCCACTGAGTTTACTCCGAACTATCCGCTGCAGCTGAGCGACATCTCGTATGGGTTTACGCAGCCCTCCGATGCGTCCGCACCCGAGGCCGGATACTTCCGCGTCGCGACCCCGGGCGCGGCTAACGGTGGTCACGCGGCGCTGCTGCTGCCCCAACTCATCACCTTTTCGCGCGAGTCGGGGACGTTTACCGGCACGGTGACCCTCGCCCTGTCCGGCGCCAGCACGGGCCAGCAAATTCGCTACGTGCTCGCCACGCCCAGCGCGGCGGGGGCCGCGGTGCCAGATCCGACGGCGAAGTCGGCGAAGTATTCCGGCCCCATCACGATCGCCACCACGACCGTCGTGCGCGCCGCGGTTTTCTCCAGCGACGACTCCCTGAGCGGCTTCGCGACCAGCGCGCAGTTCTTGAAAATCACCGATGCCGGCGCGCAGCGGGTCGACACGTTTTCGAGCGCCCTGCCGGTGCTCGTGCTCGATAATCTCGGTGGGGGCGAACTCGCGGACGACCGCATCTATCGCCCAGGCTGGCTGCACGTCTTCCTGCCGGGAGCCAATGGCCTGACCGCACTTTCCGGGACCGCAAATTTGTCTTTGCCCGTCGGGACGCGGGTGCGGGGCAACAGCTCCGCGGATTTCCCGAAGAAGGGCTACAACCTCGGGCTCCAGGACAAATTCGGCCGCAGCGATTCGCTGCCGCTCCTCGGCCTCGATTCGTCGGCGGACTGGGCGCTGATTTCGCCGTGGCAATACGACCGCACCTCGATTCACTCCGCCTACGTCTACGCGCTGAGCAATGCGATCGGCCGCTGGGCACCCCGCACGCGGTTCGCCGAACTTTTCTTCAATTGGGGCACCAACGGCCTCGATGCCGCCGACTACCTCGGTCTCACCGTGCTCACGGATCGTCTCACGCTCGACTCCAAGCGGGTCGACCTCGCCTCGCTCGATCCAGGAGACACCACCGCGCCGGCGATCACCGGCGGCTACCTCCTGAAAATCGACGACAAGCCGCCGACGGAATATGGCTTCATCACCGAGCACGGGATCCCCGACCGCGACAGTGCCTACGTCGTGGTCGACACGCCGGCGGCCGATCGGCTCTCGCAGGCCCAACGCGACTACATCCGCGGCTACGTGCAACAAATGGAGAACGCGTTGTTCGCCGGCCGGGACAGTGGCTGGCGCAACCGCGCCTATCGCGACTACCTCGATTTTTCGTCGTGGGTCGACCACCACTTGCTCGAAACCTTCAGCGGCAACGTCGATGCCTTCACGCACAGCGATTATTTTTCCAAGGATCGCAAAGGCAAGATCGTGGCCGGCCCAGCGTGGGATTTCGATCGCGCGCTCGGCTCCTACGACCCGCGCACCGCTCCGGCCGAAACCTGGTCAGCCGGTCCGGTCAGCGTCTGGGGCTACGGCTGGTTTGGCGTGCTCGCCTCGGATCCAGAGTTTCAACAGGCGTGGGTCGATCGCTGGCAGGCGTTGCGCCGCAAGGAATTTTCCACCGCCACGCTGCTCGGCCTCGCCGACTCGCTCGCCGCGCAAGTGACCCCCGCCGCCGCCGCGCGTGATGCCGTGCGCTGGCCGGATAACGTCAGCCCGACCGGCAGCGGGTTTGCCGGTGAGATCGCGCGGCTCAAGGACTGGCTCACGCGCCGCGCCACCTGGATCGATCAACAGTTCGTCGCCGCCCCCGCGGTTTCGGCCAGCGGCTCAGCGCTCGTCTTCACGGCACCCACCGGAGCGCAGCTCATCTACACGCTCGATGGTTCCGATCCACGCTCGCTCGGCGGAGCGGTGGCCCCGGGGGCCAAACTCTCCACCGCGCCGCTCACGGTCTCCGCCACCGCCAACGTCCACGCGCGCAGCTACCGCGCCGAGCTAAAAAACACGTTTCCCGGCAGCCCGTGGAGCTCGGCCATGGGAGGCGCCAGCTCGTCGCCGCTCTCCCCCGTCGCCAAAATCGTCAACCTCTCGAGCCGCGCCCTCGTCGGCGGTGGCGAGGACGCCCTCATCGCCGGCGTCGTCGTGGCCGACTCGGCGGCGAAGAACTATCTCGTCCGCGGCGTCGGACCCACGCTCGCGACCTTTGGCGTGGCGAACACGCTGCCCGATCCGCTCCTCACGATCATGGGCGCCGACGGCAAGGAACTCTATCGCAACACCGGCTGGAAAGCCGGCGCGGACGCCGCGGCCCTCCCGTCCGTCTCACGCTCAGTCGGCGCGTTTCCGCTCGCCGATGCGGGCACCGATGCCGCGCTCCTGCCCCTCGTCGCCGCGGGCAACTACACCGTGCGCATCGCGAGTGCGACGAACCGCACGGGCGTCGGTCTCGCCGAGCTTTACGAATACGGCGACAACGGCCGCACCCTGAATCTCTCCGCGCGCGCGCGGGTTCGCGGCGGCGAAGGTGCGCTCATCGGTGGTTTTGTGATCCAGGGCCCGGCTTACAAACGCGTGTTGATCCGCGCCATCGGCCCCACCCTCGCGGCCTTCGGTGTGGCCGGCTTCCTGCCCGACCCGATCTTGACCATTTATTCCGGCCAGACCGCGATCGCCCTGAATGACATTTGGGGGACCGGTGGCGATCCGGCGACGGTTACCGCCGCGGCTGAGGTCGTCGGTGCCTTTGCGCTTGCGACCACCAGTGCGGATTCGGCGCTGCTTATCACCCTGCCCCCCGGCGCCTACACGGTCGAGGTCAGCGGGAAAAATAGCACCGAGGGCGTGGCGCTGCTCGAAATTTATGAAGTGCCGTGAGGCGCTTGACGCCGGAAGTCTGGCTGGCCGGCATCGCGGCGCGTGAACGAGCCGCGCCCGGGTTCAATTCAGCGCGTTGAGGTCAACCCGCCACCTTCGATCCCGGAAAACACAAGAGCCGCCCCGGTGAGGGGGCGGCCCATGTGACCTAACACCAAGCAAACCTTTTGAACTACAAACACTCACTGTCTTACCAGGACAGTGCTGACTACGGGGAGATAGACGGGCTCAGTGGCGAAACATTCAAAAAAATCCGGTGTTTTTTTGGAAAAACCGGATGCATCGCAAACTGCTCTCCTTCAATTAATAGAAAACAATGCGATAATCAAATTCGCGGAGGCCAACCGCCACCCGACTTCAATGCACCACGATCGACTCAATGCCGCCGGGAGGCAGCGGCACGCCCCCGGCCGATTTGCGGTGGGTGCTCTTGAGCGGATAGCTGAAGCGCTGCCCCTCGTAATTGTGGAAGACGATTTCGTCGTCGGTGATTTTTTCAACGTAGTCCGGGTTGACCGGCACCTTGCCGCCGCCACCGGGCGCATCGATGACGTATTGCGGCACGGCGTAGCCGGTGGTGTGGCCGCGGAGTTGGCGGATGATCTCGAGACCTTTGCGCACATCGACTTTGAAGTGCGCTCCACCGGTGATGAGATCCATCTGGTAAAGATAGTAGGGCCGCACGCGCATCCGCAGCAGCCGGTGGACGAGCGCACTCATCACGTCGGCATCGTCATTCACGCCCGCGAGGAGCACGCTCTGGTTGCCAAGCGGCACGCCGGCAAACGCCAGCCGCTCGCACGCGTCGCGGAGCTCCGCGGTGCATTCCTTCGGATGATTCACGTGGATGCTCATCCAGATCGGGCCGTATTTTTTGAAGATCTCGCAAAGCGCCGGCGTGATGCGCTGCGGCAGGAAAACCGGGATCCGCGAGCCGATGCGGATGAATTCGACGTGCTTGATCGCCCGCAGTCGTGAAATCAGGTGCTCGAGCTTCCTGTCGGAGAGCAGCAGGGGATCGCCGCCCGAGAGCAGGACGTCGCGCACCTCCGGGTGCGCCTCGATGTAGCGCAGGCCCTGCTCGTATTCCGGATGGAAATTGTAGTCCTGCGCGTTCGAGACGAGCCGGCTGCGCGTGCAATAGCGGCAGTAGGCCGCGCAACGATCCGTAACGAGAAACAGCACCCGGTCCGGGTAGCGATGCACCAGCCCCGGCACCGGTGCATGGCCGTCCTCATCCAGCGAATCGAGCTGCTCGCCGTCGCTCACGACCAATTCGCCGGCGCGCGGGATGACCTGCTTGCGAATCGGGCAATGCGGGTCGGCGTGGTCGATGAGGTTGAAAAAATACGGGGTGATCGCGAGCGCCAGCTTCTCGTTGGCGTGGGCACAACCGGCTTTCTCGTCGGCCGTGAGGGTCAGAAACTTTTCCAACTGCTCGACCGTGGTAATCCGGTGCTTGAGCTGCCAGGTCCAGTCACGCCAGTCGCTCTCGGGGATGTGCTGCCAGAGTCCCTGGCCTTCGAACCAGGTGGAGCGATCTTCAGTGTAGGGCATCTCGGGTGTGGTGAGGCGAAACGGTTAGGCGGCTAACCAAAGCGTGTCAAATACCGGCCGCAGAATGGCCGCCACACTGGGTCGGCACTCTGGTCGGCACACTCATTCAACGATCCACGGGTTCAACAGTTTCACCCCCGTCGCCGCAAAGTCGGACGCGTTGCGGGTAACGAGCGTGAAGTCGTGCGCCAGCGCGCTGGCCGCGAACAGGCCGTCCATCACCGGCAGCGCCCGCCCGCCGTGCTGGGCCCGGGCCTGCAACTCCGCCCACGCCCGCATCACCGGAGCATCTACCGCGACGACCCGGCCTCCGAAGCCGGGTTCGATCTCCTCCTCCAGCCAGCGCAGCAACCCACGCCGCTTCCGGCCTTCATCGAGCAGCAGAATGCCGCGGCGCAATTCGCCCAACTTGAGCGCGCTGAGGAAGAGCGTCTCGTCGGTCTGGGCCGCCAACCAATCGATCACGCGCGGCTCGGGCTGTCGCCGCGTGGGCTCGCTCACGACGTTCGTATCGAGCAGAAAACTCACAGCGGCAACTCGCGCGGGAGTTCGCGGCTGCGGGTAAGATCGAGGGCCGTCAAGTCACCTGGGCACGCCCGCAGCGTGGCCAGGACGGACTTACCCGCGGGTGCCGCGCGCCGCCAATCCTTCACGCTCATGATCACCACGTGGGGCCGTCCGTGCTTGGTCACGATTTGCGGCTGGTCCCGGGCCGCGCGCTCGGCGACGGCGCTGAACGCGTTTTTCGCCTCTTGCAGCTGCCAAGTGTTTTTCACGGGGCGAAACTGGTTCATTCTGGCTAGTCTGTCCAGAATTTGTTTTCTGCCGGCTGTCGCACAAAACCCTTGGCACGCGGCGGGCGACACCCTTTCGTTCGGCTTTAATGTCCTCGTCCAAGCCCGCCATTCTCGCCCTTGAAGACGGATCGATTTTCCGCGGCCGCGCGTTTGGCGCCGACGCGACCATCGCGGGCGAGTGCGTGTTCAACACTTCGATGACCGGCTATCAGGAGATTCTCACCGACCCGTCTTACTTCGGCCAGATCGTCACGATGACCGCCGTGCAGATCGGCAACTACGGGGTCAATGACGAGGACACCGAAGCCGCGGCGCCCAAATGCTCCGGCTTCGTCGTGCGCGAACTCTCGCCCGTCGTCAGCAACTGGCGCAGCAAACTTTCCGTCGGCGACTACCTCCGTCGCCACGGCATCCCCGGCATCAGCGAAGTCGACACCCGGGCCCTCACGAAAAAGCTCCGGGTCGACGGCGCAATGAAATGCTGCCTCAGCACCCTGCCCCTCGCCGACGACGAAGCCGTCCGCCGCGCGAAATCCTGGCAGGACATGGCCGGCGCCGACTATGTGAAGGAAGTCACGTGCCAAGCGCCCTATCTCTGGCGCGCCGATGACGCGGCGAACTACAACACCCCCTACCTGCCCGTCGGCACGACGATGAACGCCCCCGGCGTGCCCGCGAAAAAATTTCGCGTGGCCGCCTTCGACTACGGCGCCAAGCACAGCATCTATCGCAAACTCGTGCACCACGGCTTCGAGGTGCAGGTCTTCCCCGCCACGACGACGCATGAACAAGTGCGCGAGCAAAAGCCCGACGCCGTCTTCCTCTCGAACGGTCCCGGCGATCCCGCCGCTCTGCCCTACATCCACCAGACCGTCACTGCGCTGCTGCCCGACTACCCGATCTTCGGCATCTGCCTCGGCCACCAGATGCTCACGCACGCGCTCGGCGGCACGACTTTCAAACTAAAATTCGGTCACCGCGGCGGCAACCAGCCCGTGAAAAACCTCGAAACCGGCAAAGTCTCGATCACCGCGCAAAACCACGGCTTCGCCACCGACCCGAAGTCCCTCGAGAAACGCGGCGCGAAAGTCACCGAGATCAACCTCAACGACCAGACCGTCGAGGGCCTGCGCCACACGAAGCTCCCGATCTTCAGCGTCCAATATCACCCCGAGGCCGCCCCCGGCCCAAACGACGCCGACCCGCTCTTTGTCGATTTCTACAAAATGGTCGAGGCGCGGAAGGCCGGGAAGGTGTGAGGTAGGGGCGCCTCTCCGAGGCGTCCTGAGTTCCAGCAAGCGCGTCTCAATCTCTCGACGGCTCGGAGAGCCGTCCCTACCCCAACCACTGCTCGAACTTCACCGCATCCTCCGGCGTGTCCACGCCGATGGTCGGATCCTCGGTGACATCGCAGGCGATCGCATAGCCGTTTTCCAACGCGCGCAACTGCTCCAGTTTTTCGATCTGCTCCAGCCGGCCCATCGGGAGTTTGGTGAATTTCTGCAGGAAATCCCCTCGATAGCCGTAAAGGCCGAGGTGCTTGTAACACATATTCGCGGCCACCCACGCATCGTCGACGGTCCCGTTGCGCTCACGTGCATAGGGCATCGGCGTCCGCGAGAAAAACAGTGCCCGCCGCCCCACCGCCGCGAGCACGACCTTCACTTGGTTCGGATTCGCAAAGTCCACCGCCCGCCGAAATGGCGTGGCCAGCGTCGCCATCGCCGCCCCTCCCGTCAGCATCTGCTCCAGCGCGCGGATCTGGCCACCCGTGACGAGCGGCTCGTCGGCCTGGACGTTGATGATCTGATCCGCCCCCACCGTCTGGTTCGCCTCCGCGAGCCGATCGGTGCCGCTCTGGTGGGCCGTGCTGGTCATGATCGACTGAAACCCCGCCCCAGCCACACAATCACGCAAGAGTTCGTGATCGACCGCAAACCACAGCGGAAACTCCGGCGCTTCCCGGGCAATTCGCTCCGCCACCCAGAGCAACAAAGGCCGACCCTTTATATTGTGCAAGAGCTTGCGGGGAAACCGATTAGATTCGAGCCGGCAGGGGACGATAATCGCCGTTTTTGGCATCGGCTGACATGTTGGCGACTGGTTTTTGGGTTGCAAGCCAGTGCCTCATCCCGGATTTTGGCCGGTCTTTCCCGAAAACATGAACAAAAGCGACGTCACACCGGCAACACAATCACTCGTCAAAGAGCTGATTGTGCAAAACAAGATGGGCATCCACGCCCGTCCTGCCGCCATGATCGTGCGCATCACCAACAAGTTCAAAGCCGAGGTTTTTGTGGAAAAGGACGAGGAACAGGTGAACGGCAAGAGCATCATGGGCCTCATGATGCTGGCCGCCGGCAAGGGCTCGAAGGTCAAGTTTCTCGCCAGTGGCGACGATGCCGCCGCGATGCTGACCGAACTCGAGGCCCTCTTCGCCCGCAAGTTCGACGAGGCGTGAGGTTTTTGCGCTGCAAAACCTTCGTTAGTTTTTCGCCAGGGTGAAGAACCGCCGCGCGTTCGCCGTCGTGACCGCCGCCAGCTCCGCGAAGTCCACCTCAAACACCTTCGCTGCGGCAAACTCCGCCGTATGACGCACAAACGCCGGCTCGTTCGGCTGGCCGCGATGCGGCACCGGCGTGAGATACGGCGCATCGGTCTCGATCATCAACCGCGCGAGGCCCTGCGCCTTCGCCGCCAACCGGATATTTTCGGCGGTCTTGTAGGTCAATATGCCCGTAAACGACCCGTAGCCGCCGCGCCGGATGAGTTCGCCCATCTCTGCCGCGCCCTCGGTGAAACAGTGAAAGACCACGCGCGCCCAATCGACCCCGCTCGCATCGATCATCTCCACGCACTCCGCAAACGCCCCACGCGAATGCACCACGACCGGACATCCGAGTCGCTTCGCCAGCGTCAGCCCCTCGCTAAACGCAGCCCGCTGCCACGCGAAAATCTTCTCCGCCTCCGCCCCCTCCTTCGGCAGATGAAACCGATCGAGCCCAATCTCGCCCAGCGCGACGGGGATCGGTTCGCGGTCGGGCGAAACCGCTGGGCCCGCCGTTTCCCCGGTCGGCGCGCCCAGCGGTCGCGCCTTACCCCAAAACCCCTCCACCTGCGCCATCGCGCTCTCCCACTCCGCCTCTACCGCACACGGGTGAAGCCCCACCGAGTAATGCACGAACCCCGCATGCTCCCGCGCGAGTCCACGATACAACTCCCAGTCGTCCGGCGAAGTTCCGATCGTGATCATCGCCTCCACGCCCGCCGCGCGCGCGCGTTCGAGCGCGCCGGGCAGCTCGCCCTGGCGCGCGAATGATTCCAGATGGGTGTGGGTGTCGATGAGGGCCATGGAAAAAATCGTTCTCGTTCTCGTTCTCAATCCGGAGCACGAGAACGATTGTCAGAGATACAGCCCGCCATACCTCTCCCGCAAATAGCGCACCAAGGGCCGCGGCGACAACTCCTCTCCCGTCACACGCCGCGCGAGCTCGAGCGCATCGAACCGCCGGCCCTGCGCGTGAATGTGTTCCCGCAGCCAGCCCAGCAGCCACGAAAAATCACCGCGCGCAAAATCCGCGTCCAGTTCCGGCCGCAGCGCGAGCGCGCGATACCACAGCTGCGCCGCGAGCATGTTGCCGAGGCAGTAACTCGGAAAATAACCAAACGCCCCATCGCTCCAGTGCACGTCCTGCAGCACGCCCTCGCGATCGTTCGCCGGCTCCAGCCCCACCAGCTCGCGCGACGCCGCCCGCCACGCCGCTGGCAGATCGCGCACCGCGAGTTCGCCGCTGAAAAGTTTCTTCTCCACCTCGAACCGCAGCACGATGTGCAAATTGTAAGTCACCTCGTCCGCCTCGACGCGGATCAGCGTCGGCTCGACCGCGTTGACCGCGAGGTAAAGCTCATCCGCCATCACCGCCGCCGTCTGCGCCGGAAACAACTCGCGGAGCCTCGGCTCGAAGCACCGCCAGAATCCGCGACTGCGCGCGACCTGGTTTTCCCATAGCCGGCTCTGCGATTCGTGCATCGCCATGCCCGCGTGAATCCCGAGCGCCGTGCCCAAGTGAGCCGCCGGCAGCCCCTGCTCATAGAGGCCATGACCCGTTTCGTGAATCGAACTGAAGAGTGCATCGAGCGGCGCGTCGGCATTAAACCGCGTTGTCATCCGCACATCACTGCCCGTGCCCGAGCAGAACGGATGGAGCGACACATCGATCCGCCCGCGCGCGTAGTCGAAGCCCATCCGCTCCGTCACCTCGCGCAAGAACGCCCGCTGACCCTCCACCGGAAACCCGCGCAGCTTAGCCGCCGCCGCTCGTGCCCGCGCGGCCACCGGCGAAGCCGTGATCTCACGCACGAGTGGCACGAGTTCGCGTTTCAATGCGTCGAACAATTTCTCCACTGCCGCCGCCGTCAGCCCCGGGTCGTGCTTGTCGAGCATGTGGTCGTAAGGCGCGTCACCCCGCCCGAGGTAGGCGGCCTCGCGTTTGGCCAACTCGAGATTCGTTTCCAGCACCGGCGCGTAGCTGGGAAAATCGTCCGCCGCCTTCGCGCGCGCCCACGCGTGATAACCGCGGCTCCCCTGCGCGGCTTTCTCGCGCACGAATTCCGCGGGCAGTTTCGTCGCGCGATCATAATCGCGCCGCGCATTTTTGACGACGGCCCGCTGGTCGTCCGTCAACTCGCGCGCCGGTTTTTCCAGCTTCGCCAGCAATTCGCCCAGGCGCGGTTCGCTCGCCGCCGCGTGCTGGGCCTCCGCCAGCGCAGCCTGCTGCGCGGCGCGCTGGTCCGCGCCACCGAGCGGGAGGTTGACCTGTTCATCCCAGCCGAGCAGCTCGCCCACGGTGCCGAGGGTGTGGGCGCGTTTGATCAGCCTGGTGAGTTCCGCGAACGCGGAGTCCGTTGTCATACCGCCAGCCTGAGCGCGCCCGCCGCGGCGAGGCGAGCGCGTTGTCGCCGTTCACTCCCGGCCCGTCGCGGCCGCCGAGATCTTCACGCGCCCGCCGCTCGCATGCAGCTTCAGCACCGGGCCACCCTGGTTGAGCCGGCCGGTGAGTTTGCTTTTGCCGCTCGCACCGGACTCGACCGTGAGGGCCAGCGCACAGTCCACCCGCCCCCAGACCGTTGACGCCCTCACCGTGCAGTTCGCCGCCGGATCGATCGTGGCAAAAATATTCCCGCCCGCCGTGCGGATATCCGCCTCGCCCGTAAACGTCCGCGGAAATCCCACCGACACGTCGCCCACCTCGGCCAGGGCGGTGATGCCGGCCCGCGCGGCCTGCACTTCAATGTCGCCCGTCGAGTTCTTCAATTCCGCCCGCCCGCCAATCGGACCAATGCGAATCGTGCCTTGGAGCACGCGCACGACGGCAGCGCCCGTGCAATGGGACACGGTCACATTGCCAAAATCCGTGCGCGCCTCCACCGCGCCGTCGATGCGGCGGCAGAAAATATTGCCGGTCTCGGTGCGCGCCTGGACCTGGCCGGTGAGATTGCCGACGGTGATGTTGCCCGTGCGCGTCGCGAGATCCACCTGGCATTGGCGCGGGACGGTGATCTGGTAGGTGAGGTTGACTTGGTTCTTTTCCTCCCAGACGAAGCGCACGCCGGACTCACGTGGATGGCGCGCCCGGATGGAGACGGTGTTGCCCACCGCGGCAATTTCGAGCTGGAGCGCATCGAGCAACCGATCGGCCTGGGCATCGGTGTTGAGTGGGTCCCGAAAACTGGGCCAGGTGGAATGTTAGTCCGCAGCGTTGGTTGATGTGATGACTGCGGTGGTGGTTGGCAAGCCCAGGCGGAGGGACGGACCGGCTTGGCGGTCCGGCCCGGAGCTTGGGCTTGGTAAAGATTTTTCCGCGACGAAGCGTTGCGGAGCGAGATAGCCGAGCGAGCTGTGCGGCCGCTCGGCGTTATAATCGAGGCGGAAGTCCTCGATGACGACGC
>SIBG01000104.1 GCA_009695305.1 Opitutus sp.
AAGAACCACAACAGACAAAAATACCACCCGCCACCGACCTCCCTCATGAAATCCATCGCCGTCGTCCATCCAAAACCTCCCGTCAATTTGCCGAGAAATGGTTCTTAGGACTGCCCTTAAGCCGTTCGCGCGGTGCGCCTCGTCCATGCCGGCGAGGAGGATCTGCACGATCTCGAGCCCGAAGGCGGGCGTCGAGGTCATGGGAGGAAGGGTCTCGAACTCGATCACGACGCCGGGCGCTTCAAGTTCTGCCGCGCGGCAGAGAGCGCCGGTGCTGATGTCGCGGTAGTGGCGCGCCACGGCCGGCATCGTGGCCGCGGTCACCTCCATCGGCGGCAGCGTGAAATTCAGCTCGGGATAAACGAGCCCGCCGCCGATGCGGAGCCCATGGCGCGTTACGAGCGGTTTGGGCGCCGTGCCGAAGAGGAGGTCGTCGGCGCGCGGAATGGCCAGCTGTCGGAATTTCATTAGTCGCGGTGGGGGTGCGAAGTCTTCAGATGGCGCCGACGAGTTCGCGGGCGCGATCGACGGCCGAGCCCGCGTCGGAGGCATAGCCGTCGGCGCCGATTTCTTCGGCGAACTGCTGGCTGATGGGTGCACCACCGACCATGATCTTAACCGCCGGGCAGCCGCTGGCGCGGATGGTGCGCACGGTTTCCACCATCGCCGGCATCGTGGTGGTGAGCAGTGCGGACAACCCGATGAGCTGCGGCCGGTGCTCGTTGATCGCGGCCACAAACTTGGCCGGGGGCACGTTGGTGCCCAAATCGACGACGCGAAAGTTGGCCCCTCGCCACATCACGGCCACGAGATTCTTGCCGATGTCGTGCAGATCGCCCTGCACGGTGCCGATCAACGCCGTGTATTTTGGAGTGATGCCGGCGGCGAGCAGTCGCGGTTCCAGCAAGTTCATCGCCTCTTTCATGGCTCGGGCTGCGACGAGCATCTCGGGGACGAATATTTCGTTGTTCTTGAACCTCTCGCCCACGGCGGCCATCGCGGGCACCAGCGCCTCGTCCACGAGGCGACCGGGTTTGACGCCCTCATCGAGAGCCCGTTGGGTGAGGGCCTTGGCGTCCTTACTTTTGCCGGCGGCGACGGCTTGGGAAAGTTGTTCGAGCGTTGTCATGAATAATGCAGGGTTGAGGAAACGGAGCCCAACTTAGCAGAAGCTACGGCCGCTGGCTTGGACAGCGGTGCTTTTGTTTGGGACTTTGGTGCGGGCGCCTGGGGGCCACGACGGTTACCGCCGGGCGTCTGGCCGGTGCGCCGACGGAAGACGCGCGAGAAATAGCTCTGATCGCCGAAGCCGCACGCGAGCGCGATCTGCGCGAGACCGGTCTCGGTGTGCGCGAGCAGGTGGCAGGCGTGATCGACCCGCAACCGCGCGAGCAACTCGGTGAACGACCAGTTCGTCTTCGCCCGCATCAGGTGCGAAAAATGGCTCGGCGAGAGCCCGGCCGCCCGGGCGACGTCCTCGCGGGCGAGGTCGTCCGCGAGGTGCTCCTGCATGAAGTCGAGCGCGCGACCGAGTTGCACCGAGTTGGGCCGGCGGGTGTTCGTTTCGATCGCATCGATGAGCAGCTCCAGCATGTCGCAGAGCCACGGTGCGAGCGTCTCCTGATCGGGCACACGGGCGAGGGCGGTGAGCGACTGGAAGTTCAAGCCGAGGATTTTTTCCGGATGGCCGCCGGCCTGCACGGCGGCGCGGGTCATCATGACGACGAGTTCGAGCGCGAGGCTCTTGAGCAACGCGGTGTGCGAGCCGCCGGCGGCGTAGATCGCGGTGAGCACGCGGTTCAGGATGCGCCGCGCCTCAGTGCGCTCGCCGCGGCGGATCGCGGCCAGCAGCGCCGGCTCTTCGCGCAGATAGGTGCTGCGGATGTCATCGTGCACCCGGTCCTTCAAGGCGTGCAGCGCCTCGGCTTTCTCGCGCTCGCGTTCGGCGAAATTTCGGCGCGCAGCGAGTTGCGCGGCATTGGTGAGATTGTGCGCCGTGGCGAAATCGAGCAGGACACGGCCGGCGCGGAGAATTTTCCGGTCCAACGTGCCGGGGCGATGCGGGCGATGCAGCGCCACGCCGACGACGAGCAGCCCGCCGCAGACGCGCTGGTTTTGCATCACCGGGACGGCCCAAAGCGCGCGTCCGCAGCGGCAGCACAGGACGCACGGTTCACCCCAACGCGCGGCTTCTGCAATCGCCTGGGCGCGAAACGGCCGGCACGCCACGGCGTTTACGCACGAGCCGCGCTCGCCCCGGCCGCGGCGGAGCACGCCCGTCGCGTCGACCGCGCACAGGTTGAACCCGGTGGCGCGACGATGCTGCGCCGCCAGCACGTCGAACAAAGCCGCCCCGAGCACACAGGGAAAAACGTCGGTCGTGGCCGCGGGGCGGTTCATGGCAGCGCGAGGTGATCGATGAACGTGTCCTCGAAGCCGGGCTCGAGGTTGAGTTCGACGACCTCGGCCGCCGTGCTGGCCGCGATCATTTCCGGGAGAACGGTGCGATCGATCAGCGCGAGCCAGGCGCCGCCGAGCGCGGTGTTGCCGACGACGTCGATTTGCTCCGGCCGGAATCCCGGCAGCAATCCGCTCTCGATCGCATGCGCCACATCGAGGTGCAGTCCGAATCCGCCGGCGAGGTAAAGGGTGCGGATATCCGCCGGTGCAAGCCCGGCGCGGCGCAGCAACGTGACGATGCCCGCGGCGATCGCCGCCTTGGCTTGGAGGAGGTGCGCGACATCGGCCTCGGTCACGAGCGTGGCATCGTTTTGTGCGTTCAGCCTCACGCCGCGCGTGATGTCGCGGTGGTGCCGGTGAACGGCCGGCAGCGTTTGCCAGGCGGAAGGGGAAATCCTTCCCGTGGGTTCGAGCAGTGAGATGCGCCGGCCCTGTGCGAGAAAATCGACATAGGCGGAGCCGCAGAGTCCGACGATTCCGTTCGCGCCGGGAATCAGATCGAGCGCCGGCGGAAACTCGCCGTCGAAACGCACGTGGGCGACGGCACCGGCCACCGCGCGGGTGCCGCGGGCGAGCCGGCCACCCTCGAACGCCGGCCCGGCCGCGGTAGCCGTGGCGAGCAGCCGTCCGCGATGCATAAGGAGGATTTCGCCGTTCGTGCCGATGTCCACGAGCAGACTGGGTTCGGCGCAATGGTTGAGCCCCGTGCAGACGCAACCTGCGACGAGATCGGCGCCCACGTAGGCACTGATGCCGGGCAGCAGGTGAACCGGCATGGCTGGCGGCGGGGTGGACAGGCCGATATTTGCGGCGGTCAACTGGCGGTGTTCGAGAAAGGCGGCGCAGAACGGCGCGACGCCCATCGGCGTGGGATCGGTGCCGGTGAGCAGATGGAGCATGGTCGTGTTGCCCGCCACGGTCGCGCCGGCCAGCCGCTCCGGCGCGATGGCCGCGCCCGCGCACACGCCCGCGATCAAGGGCGCGAGCGTGCGCCCGACAATGGCGTCGCGGAGCACGTCGAGCTTGTCCGGAACGCCGGCGAGCTGGATGCGGGTGACCACATCGTCGCCGAGTTCGATCTGACGGTTGAAGGACGCCTCCTCGCGCACGATGTTGCCGCTGCGAAGATCGACCAGCGAGACGACGACCGTGGTCGTGCCGATGTCGATGGCGAGACCGTGGTCGCTTTCGCCGGGCACGACGGGCACGAGCGGTTCGGTCGCCGCCGGCACGCCGACCTTGAACGTCGTCACCACCTGCGGGCGATGGGTCGCGAGCGAGCGAGCGGGGACGGCGATCGTCGTGTCCGCCCCCGGGGCGAGCCGGCCCTGGCAGGCCTTGATCTCGGCGGGGGCAGCGTGCTCGGTGCCGTCGCGGCCGAGGAATCTTCCCGCCACGAGTTCTACCGTGCAGCCGGCGCAGCGGCCGTGCCGGCCGCAGCGGGTGTTGAGCGGCCGGCCGGCCTCCGCGAGTTGATCGGCCAGGGTGGCGCCGTCGTGATGCACAGCCCGCAACGCCAGCGTGGACGCGCCGTCGGGCCATTGCACATGGATGGATTGCGGTCGGCTCATGGCGGTGGGGTGGCCGGCACCGTCTTCATCACGGCGTCGTCCGCCGAGAGCGCGATCCGGCGGCCGGGCGGCACGACGAGAAACCGAGCGTCATCCCAGAGACCGTGCAATAAATCGCGGAGCAGCGACGGATCGCCGGGGTGCGGGGTGAGGCTCCAGCCGAGAGATCGGGCGCAGCGCGCGGCATAGTCGCGCTGTTGCTCGTCGCCGGGCAGGCCGAGATCGGTGTAACCGGCGCCGGTGTGCAGCGCGAAATTCGCTCGCTCCATTTCCAGCAAGGCCTCCGCTTCCTCGGCGCCGAATTTTTCGGTGTAGGCGGCGCGAAGCTGCGCCTCGCGGTCGGGGCCGGGCACCCGCTTGTCACGGTTCCATCCGGGCGAATACCAGTAGAGACCCGGATCGGCGCGCAGGCACGACGCATAGCGCTCTTTGCTGCCGAGGAAAAGGGTGATGCAATCGTGCGCCCGAGGCACGACAAGCGGGCAGCGCCGGGGTGCGAGCTCGACAAGCGCGAGCCCGCAGAGGCCGTAAACCAGCACCACTGCCTCCACCGCGGGATCGGTCTCGGCATGCTCGATCGCGCCCGCGAGCCGGGTGCGCAATGCCGTCGGTTGATCGTGCAAGCCCATCTCGAAATTTTCGCGACGGACAATGTGCGTCGCGCCGTGGGTCAACGCGGCGATCTCCGCCTCGAGCACGCGGCAGGCGATCAGGGCAATGCGGGGAATTGGAGCTTGGGCGGACATCGCGAGGCGAGGGGCTCGTCGTAATCGTTGGCTAGGACAGGCGGGTGAATTTGGGGCCGAATTCGCAAGCGAGATTTGCGATCAGCAATGGGGGTGAATGAATTCACACAGAACATCCTGCAGTGCGTGGGCCCAAAGTTCGTAACCCTCCTCGCTGAGGTGGAGCAGGTCAGGCATGAAGGCGGAACCGAGAGAGCCGTCCGGGGCGAGCAGATGCGGCGAGAGGTCGATGAATCTCAGGCGCTGTCCGTCGTCGAGGTTGCGGAGGCTGGCGTTGATCTCGGCAATCTGCGAGCGGACCGGCGCGTCAGGGAGGCCACGGGGCAGGAGACCGTGGATAAGAATATGCGATTCCTTTGAGCGGTCGCGAAGGGCGGCAACAATCGCGACAATACCGGCAACAATTTCGGACGGCGAGTTACGGGGCGTGAGGCTGTTTTCTCCCAACCCGGGATCGAGGTTGTTGGTGCCGATGAGCAGCACGATTGCCCGCGGCGTAATTCCGTCGAGGGCGCCGTGCGCCAGTCGCCACAAAACCTGTTGGGTGCGGTCACCACTGATCCCAAGGTTAATCGCGGGCAGCGAGGCGAAAGCACGCGCCCAAGCCCCGTGACCGACGGTGCGCCATTGGTCCGTCAGCGAGTCGCCCAGGAAAACCGCCGGAGCGTTTCCGTGGCGCGCACAGCCAATCAACTCTTCATGACGAATAAGCCACGCGGTCTGTTGTTCGTTGGAGTAATCGGGCCGCGTTGAAGGGTGAATCGCGGTATTGCCCGATCTCTGAGAATGAATGGAGGGAGATTCGCTGGAACGAGACACGAGATTCAAGAGCTGCCGCCGCGTTTGGGCAAACTTTCCGAAGCAGAGCGATGCCGGGTGGGGCGAGGGGGTCACCAGGACGTCCATCCGCCGTCGACGACGAGAGTGTGACCGGTGACGTAGGACGCCGCATCGGAGAGTAAAAAGAGCGTGGGGCCGACGACTTCGTCGCGGTGGCCGATGCGGCCTAGCGCGGTCTTGGCGCTGAGTTGCGCGATGAACTGCGGTAATTCGGCTTGGATTTTCGGATTCGGGAACGGGCCGGGCGCGATGCAGTTGAAGCGCACGTTGCGCGGCCCGAAATGAACCGCCATGTAGCGGCTTATCTGGATGAGCGCGGCCTTGCTCGCGCCGTAGTCGACGGGATTCGGCGCCATCGGTGCCGAATAGATTTTAGGATCGGGCGCGACAAGACCATACATGCTCGAGAAGAGGACGACGCTGCCGCGGCCTGTTTCTGCCATCGCGCCCGCCACGGTGCGGCAAAGCTCGAATGCGGGCGTGAGCGAGCGCGTGAGCGTGCGGTCCATCTCGTCGGTGGAAATTTCCTCCATCGTTTTTCCCCCCGAGGAGACAAAGGGCAGGTGCACGAGACCGTTGGGCACGCCGTGCGCGGCGACGAGCCGCTGCACCTCCGCGCGCTGAGCGGGGAGATCGGTTAGATCGAGCGAGACAGGAATCGTGCGGGTGAGTGCGCGTTCGCGGACCAGTGCCTCCGCGCGGCCCGGAAGTTCGAGGCAGATCGTCGTCGCGCCTGCGGCGTCGAGCGCGGCGGTGATCGGTGAGCCGAGATAGCCGGCGCCGCCGGTGATCCAGATGGTTTTGCTTTGAAAGGAGTCGCTGGTGCTCATCCGGTCGGGAAAAACGGGTGCGCGAAGCAGGCACTCACAGCCCTGCGAGGGTGAGTGATTTCAGTTCGAGATATTCGTCGACCCCGTAGGCGGAGCCTTCGCGGCCGAAACCAGATTGTTTCACGCCGCCAAACGGGGTGGTTTCCGAGGAGATCAGGCCGGTGTTGATGCCGATCATTCCGCAGGCCAGCGCCTCGGCGACGCGCCAGATGCGTGCGAAATCGCGCGCATAAAAATAGCCCGCGAGCCCGTACTCGGTGGCATTGGCGAGCGCGAGGCCCTCAGCCTCGGTCTCGAAGCGGAACAGCGGCGCGAGCGGGCCGAATACTTCCACCTGCGCGAGTTGCATCGCGGGCGTCGCACCGGTGATGACGGTCGGTTCGAAGAACGTGCCGCCGAGCGCGTGGCGGCGTCCGCCGGTGAGCACGCGCCCGCCATGCGCGAGCGCGTCGGCCACGAGCACCTCGACGTGGGCGGCGGCGGCTTCGTTGATGAGCGGCCCTTGCTGCACGCCGTCAGCGAGGCCGTCGCCGACGGCGAGTTTTTTCACGGCGGCGGTGAGTTTTTCGGCGAAGGCGTCGTGGACAGCCGACTGCACGAGCACGCGGTTTGCGCACACGCAGGTCTGGCCGGTGTTGCGGAATTTCGAGGCGAGCAGCCCCTCGACCGCCGCGTCGAGATCGGCGTCGTCGAAGACGAGGAAAGGTGCGTTGCCGCCGAGTTCGAGCGAGAGGCGCTTCAGCGTGGGCGCGCACTGCAGCATCAGCAGCCGGCCGACTTCGGTGGAGCCGGTGAAAGAAAGCTTCCGCACGATCGGGTCCGCCGTGATCACAGGGCCGATCTCAGAGCCCTTGCCGGTGACGATGGAGAGGACGCCGGCGGGAATACCCGCTTCCTGGCCGAGCACGGCGAGTGCGAGCGCGGTGTAGGGCGTCTGCTCGGCGGGTTTCACGATCATCGTGCAACCGGTGGCGAGTGCGGGGCCCACCTTGCGCGTGATCATCGCCGCGGGAAAATTCCACGGCGTAATCGCGGCGCACACGCCGACGGGTTCGCGCAGTACGAAGTGGCGGCGATCGGCTGACTTCGCAGGAATCGTGTCGCCGTAAACGCGCCGGCCTTCCTCGGCGAACCACGCAAGAAAACTCGCGGCATAATCGATCTCCGCCCGGGATTCTGCGAGCGGCTTGCCCTGCTCGAGGGTCATGATGCGCGCCAGGTCCTCGCGGTGCGCGAGTATGAGGTCGGCCCAAGCGTGGAGAACTTTTCCGCGTTCGTGCGCGGGCCGGCGACGCCACGCGGGAAACGCGGCCTCGGCGGCGAGGATGGCACGCTGGACTTCGGCGGCCCCGAGGCGTGGGATCCGGCCGAGTGCGCGGCGCGTGGCGGGATTGACGACGGCGACGGTGCGGCCATCGGCGGCGGAGATCCAGTCGCCGGCGACGAAGGCGCGTTCGGAAAAAAGGCGTGGTGCGGAGAGACGATCCATATGCGGGCGAACTTGAGTTCAGATGCAGCGTCCGCCGTCTACTTCCATGCAGACGCCGGTGATGAAACTCGACGACCGCTCGGCGAGGAAGACGGCGGCGTTGGCGACGTCAGTGGCCTGGCAGAGGCGGCCGAGGGGGATCGAGGCGAGGAAGCGCGCGCGGTTTTCCGGTGTATCGGCCGCGCCCATGAACGTGGTGAGCAAGGGCGTATCGGCGATGGCGGGGTTGAGGGAGTTGGCGCGGATGTTGTCGGGCGCGAGTTCTACGGCCATCGACTTGGTGATGAGCGTCACGGCGCCCTTGGAGCCGTTATACCAGCAGAGGCCGGGGCGCGGGCGGACGGCGGCGGTCGATCCGATGTTGATGAAGCAGCCGCTTTTTTGTTTCCGGAAAACGGGCACGCAATGCACGGCCGAGAGGTAGATGCTCTTCACGTTGACTTGGAAGAGGCGGTCGAAAAATTCCTCGGTGACGTTGAGCATCGGCTGGTTCGCGTGGCTGATGCCGGCGTTGTTCACCATCACGTCGATGCGGCCGAAGCGATCGAGCGCGGCTTGGACGAGGTCGCGCATCTCGGGGGATTTCGCGACATCGACACGGAAAGAAATCGCGGTGTGCCCGGCAGCGGTGAGCGCAGCAGTGACGCGCGCGGCGGAGTCGGCGTTGAGATCGGCGACGACGAGGCGGGCACCCTCGCGCGCGAATGCGTGGCACATGGCTTCGCCGAAGCCGGAGCCGCCGCCGGTGACTATGGCGACGAGATCGTGGAGACGTCCGGGAGTTTGCATGAAGAAAGAGAGAGACGAAGGGGCGGGGAGAACGGAAAGCAGGCTATTTTGCAGTGTAGCCACCATCGACGGCGAGGTTCGCGCCGGTGACGTAGGTGGAGGCGTCGCTGAGGAGAAATACGACGGAGCCGCCGATCTCACGGGCCTCGGCCATGCGGCCGAGCATCGTCATCTTCGCATAGCGCGCGAGGAAGTCGGGGGTCGGCGGCTTCGCGGGATTAAAGATGCCGCCGGGCGAGACGACGTTCACGCGCACGCCGCTCGCGCCGTAGTGCGAGGCGAGGTAGCGCGTGAGGTTCGTCATGCCGCCCTTGTGGAAAAAATAGTCCGGCGCGACAGTTGTCGGCGTGCCCTCGTAGAGCCACGGATTCATGCCGACCGTGCCCATCTGCGAGGAGATGTTGACGATGCTGCCCGATTTGTTCGCGGCCATGGCGTCGCCGCACGCTCGCACCGCGGCGAAAAAGCCGGTGGAGTTGACGCGCATCGACTCCTCCCATTTCGCGAGCGCGTCACCCATTCCCGACATGGTGCGGCTAACGGCGTTATAAACCATGCCGTCAAGCGGGCCGTGGTTTTTGGTCACTCGTGCAACGAGCGCCGTAATCGAGGCTTCATTGAGGAGATCGACCGTTTCGAGGTGGACGCGCTGGCCGGCTTGCTTCGCAGCTGCAGCATCGGCGGTGAGCACCTCGGGTTTGCGCGAAGCGACCACGAGCGTGGCACCAGCGTCGGCGAGCGCAGCGACCAGTGCGCGCCCAAGCAGGCCGGAGCCGCCGAACTGAAGCACGACTTTGTTTCGCAGCGAAAAGGAAGGAGAGTCGGGCATGAGCGGAGATTGGAAAGTGTTACGCGTAACGTTCCACGCGCACGCGCGCGGTGATCGCGTGCGCATGCATCCGTTCGACGGTGCACTGGCGTGCGGTCACGGCGCCGACCTCGGCGCTGGCGGCGGGCGTCATGCGCTGGTAGGTCACGGTTTTTAAAAATTTCCCGACCCACACGCCACCGGTGTAGCGCGCGGAACGGCTCGTAGGCAGAATATGATTCGTGCCGATGCTCTTGTCACCGTAGGCCACGGTCGTCTCCTCGCCGATGAAGAGCGAGCCGTAGTTCGCGAGCCGCGAGAAATAGTAATCCGTGTCGGCCGTGTGCAGCTCGAGGTGCTCGGGCGCGTAGTCGTCGGAGATCGCGATGGCCTCGTCGCGGCTCTCGGCGACGTAGAGTTTGCCGTAGTTGGTCCACGATTGTTGCGCGATGTCGCGCGTCGGCAGGACGGCGAGTTGCTTTTCGATTTCGTGCAGGGTCGCGAGCGCGAACGTCTCGCTGAGGCAGACACAGAGTTGCCCGCTGTTCGGATCGTGCTCGGCCTGACCGAGGAGATCGCAGGCGACAAGCGCGGGATCGGCGGTGTCGTCGGCGATGACGGCGATTTCCGTGGGGCCGGCGAGGAGGTCGATGCCGCACTGCCCGAAGAGCTGGCGTTTCGCCTCGGCGACAAATTTGTTGCCCGCTCCACAGAGGATGTCGGCGGGTTCGACGCCATCGAGGCCGAAAGCCATGAGGGCCATCGCAGAGACCCCACCCAAGAGGAAGATGCGGTCGGCGCCGGCGCGCTTCATCGCGTTGATCGTGGCGGGATAGTAGCCGCTGCCCTTCACGGGCGGCGTGCAGGTGACGACGGTTTTTACACCCGCGATTTTTGCGGGGATGATGCTCATCTGCGCCGAGCCGAACATCGGGTAGCGTCCGCCGGGCACGTAGCTGCCAACGCACTGCACGGGGATGTGCTTGTGGCCGAGCCAGACCCCGGGGCGCGATTCGATTTCGAGCGGCAGCAAGGTCTGCAACTGCGCGCGCGCGAAACGGCGGACATTCTCCTGGCAGAACTCGGTGTCGGCGATGAGTTGCGGCGGGCAAGCACCGATCGCCTCGTCGATCTGCGCGGCGCTCAACTCGAAGCTCGGCGGCGACCACTCGTCGAATTTTTCGCTCAACTCGCGCACGGCGTCCATGCCGCGCGTGCGGAGTTGATCCAGTAGTTCGGCGACATACTTGACGGTTTCCGGATCGGTTTCAAAAAGGCGATGGCCGCCTTCCTTGATAATTTTCATGAACGATGAGTGCAGCTCGGATCGATTTCAAAGATCTCGTGGCCAGTCGGCGTCAGACCGCATACGGTGAGCGTGCGGCGGCGGCGGGTTTCGTGGCGTGATTGTTATTCGTCGGCAGCGCGGCAATTTCTTTTTGGACGAGCTCGAGGCGCTGCTTAATGTAGCCGCTCAGTCCGACGACATCCGCGCCGATACCGAACATACGATAACCTTCTTCAACCAGTTGGCCGAATGGTGCGATGAGACCGGCGGTCATCGCGAATTTGCCGTTTGCGCGCGCGGCGGCGGCGACGCGTTTGCGCGCAGAGACGACGCGCGGGTCGTCGAGTTTGCCGGGCATGCCGATGCGGTGGCTGAAGTCGCCCGGCCCGAAAAGCAGCAGATCAAAACCCGGCACGGCGGCGATGGCCTCGACATGCTCGAGCGCCTCGGGCGATTCGATCTGGAGCACGACGATCCGCTCGGTGTTGGAGTGGTGCAGATATTCCTCCATCGGAACCAGGCAGAACTGGCCGTCGGCGTTGCCGCCATCGAGCGCGCGTTTGCCAATCGGATGAAATCGCACCCAATCGACAATTTGGCGGGCTTCGTCGGCGTTGGCGACATGGGGGACGATGATGCCGGTGGCGTCGGCTTCGAGCGGCCGGATGTAGTCGCTGTAACTGCCGCGACCGACGCGGACGAGCGTGTCGATATTGTGAATCCGCGCGGCCCGGATCTGGTTCTCGATGCCGAGCCAGTCGTTGGGGACATGTTCGTTGCAGAGCCACACGGCGTCGACGCCGCAGAGTCCGGCGATTTCGGTGACGCGAGGATCGGAGAGATTGATCTTGAGCACGGTCGGCATTTGGCCGGCGCGCAGGCGCTGGAGGACTCGGCTAGGACGAGGGGTCATGGTTAGAGTTGTGATTTGATTTCGGAAACGAGAACGCGCCGTCCGCCCTCTTTTTTACTGACAATACCGGCGATGAGAATGCACATGAGTTCGATCGTTTCGGCGAACGGATAGGGTTCGTCACCCGAGCGGACGTAGTCGATGAAACTGACGATCTGACGGCGGAAGCCCGTGTATGTGTCAGCGAATTTGAACATGGTCTGGCCAGCCGTGCCGCAGAGGTGCATCGTGCCGAACGTTGCGCCGGCATCCTTGATCACGGGCAGTGTGATCTCCGCGCCGCTGACGTGGACGAGATGCGCAATTTCAAAACCGGGACTCGATTCGAGTCGGATTGAAGCGAAGCCGGGCCCAACAATCCGAAACACCGGCTCGAGGAGATGGACGCCATAACGCTCCCATGTTTTGCACGTCACCGCGGAGATCCAACGCAGGTCGCCGATTTTTGTCGCGAGCGGAGACAGCGCGTCGAGTTCCGGCGCATAACGCAGGCCGCTCGATGACAGAATCTGGGCGCCGCGACGTTTCCAGTCGGCGAAGGTTTTCAAATCCGCGACGGTCAGTGCGAGTGGCTTGTCGACAAAAACGGGCAAACCCGCTTCGACAAACGGTCGCGCGCGCGCGACGTGATCGAAACCATCGTCAGTCGCAATGAACACGCCATCGACCTGCCCGAGGACGTCTTCCGGGCGCTTGACGATGTGTGGAATCAGCGCGGCCGCGGCGACGGCCGGTGCTTCTTCCGCGCGATCCGTCCAGAGATGCGTGATGAGCGCGCCCGGAATACGAACGCTGCCGGCGGGCTGCGCGTTGAGGTATTGCGGAATGACGGGGTAGGGGCAGGCGGAGAGTTTCTCCGAAGCGTAGCCGTTGACGATCGCGGACCACGACCATGGATGGCCATTGCCGTCGATCATTCCGAGCATCGCAAAGTGGAGCGTGCGCAGCGGCAAGGACGGCGCGGAGTGAGGCGGTGTGGAAGGTGGGCTGGCCGCAATCATGTTATGAAATGGTTGCGCAGGCGACGCGAGTGCCGCTGTTGGCGGAGGCGAGCGCGGCAAGGTTGAAACGCAGCGTTTGAATGCCGGCTTCGAGCGAGCACAACGGCGCGGCGCGGCCCTCGACTTGGTCGAGAAAAGCGTTGGCTTGGGTGATGAAGTGGCCGTCCTGCACGACCGGTGCAGCGGGCCGCCAATCCCAGTCGCTCGAGTCGGGTGTAAACGTGCCCCACCGCTGGCGATGTAGTTCGATCCGGACGCTGCCGCCGGCCGCATTGAATTGCAGGTAGCTCTCGTTGGGGGCCTGAAACTGGTTCAGCGAGTAACTGCAAAGGTCCCGGGCATGACGTGCGCTGACGATGACAGTGTCCTCGACGTCTACCTCGGGCAGCGCGAGATGCGCGCAATCGCATAACACGGATTCCGTGGGCCCCAGCACACTCTCGATCCAGTTGGCCGCGTGCGTGAGCGCATCTTGAATTGCGCCGCCGCCCATGCGGCGATCGCGGTAGTAAGTCTTTGCGTAGGCCGGCCGCAGTCGGTGAAACGCCTGGCCACTCGTAGCGACCCCGTGCAAGATCGGCCCGAACCGATTTTCGGCGATAAACGCGCCGGCTTCGCGCAACACCGGGAACGTGTGGTAAACGTAAGCCAGCGCCACCTGGCGCTCGCTGTGGTCGCGCGCAGTGAGCAGCGCATCGATCCCAGCGAGTGAATGCGACAGCGGCTTCTCGATCAGGACATGCAGGCCGGCGGCGAGCGCTTGCCGGGCCATCTCCACATGGAGCGACGCGGGCGTGCAAATCACCGCGATGGTGTGTCGGCCGCTCTGGGCCTCGGCCAGCCAATCGCCGCTAGTCTTCACGTCATAGGTCTTCGCGATGCGCTCCAAGGTGGAGGGCATGGTGTCGCTTGCAGCGACAGTGGCTCGGCCGGTGCGGAGAAAACAGCGGACATGGCGTTCGCCAATACTGCCGCAGCCGACGATCAAGACCGAATGTTGGGACATACTGGGCGGGAGGCTGGTGGATAAGAATTAGAGTGGTCGGTGATGTCTTGGCATGTATACACACGTATGATTGTGAGGAAAGGAAATTCTCTCACTGGGATCATCACTTTCAAAATGATCGGTCGATTTCGAGGAAATCATCCGCACGTTTAAAAGTCCGGAACGCAAAAAGGCTCACGCCGGTAGGCGGGGGAAAAGCGTTGACACCCCTACATCGGTATACAATCCCATGCACGCCATAAGGGCACTTTGAAAAATGCTTTCCCGTAATATTGCAGCCTATTTCTCTCCAGAACGCACAAGTGCGAGCGTAGATGTGACTGCCATACGTGGAGAGGATGAGGTGGAAAAGCGGCTTTGGGGCATGGGCTTGTGGTTTTCTTCTGGGTGGGCGGGGCTCAGGCCATCGCCGGGACGCGCCCGAGTCGGATCAGCTGGACGTGGCGGCAGAGATTGTAGGTCAGGTTGGCCAGTCCGATCCCGGTGCTGACGCGCGCCAACCCGATATACTCGAGTTCCGGACCGTGCATGCTGTTCTCAATATAACCGAAGATATGTTCGACCAAGCAGCGGATTTTCGACTTCTGCCGATTGTGCGCTTTTTGCGCGGCGCTGAGGTCCGCGCCGCGGGTGCCCTTTTCGTGGATTTGGTTGTCCACGCCCCAGCGCTTCAGCTGCGCGTCGGTCGCCGCACTTTTGTAGGCGCTGTCCGCCCACAGGCGTTGGCCCCGGTCTTGCGGCCCGACCAATTCCGGCAGGGCCTGCGAATCGTGCACGGTCGCCGGGGTGACGACGTAATCGGTGATCAGCACCGTGCCCGCATCGGTGCGGACGTGGTCCTTGTAACCGTAAAACGTCTCGCCGCCCTTCTTCGTCCAGCGCGCGTCCACGTCTTTCTGCGCCAGCTTGCGCGGTTGCTCCGTCCACGCCGCCGGGGTCTGGCCCGCCTTGATTTCCGCGTTCTCCGCCCTCGTATTCCGCTGCCGGGGCACTTCCACGATGCTCGCGTCCACGATCACCCCGGCCTTCGTGAGCACGCCTTGCCGCGCCAACTGCGCGGTGAACTGATCGAACAGCCGCTTCACCACCCCGGCGGTGGTCAACGCCTCCCGAAAACGCCACACCGTGGTGAAGTCCGGAATCTTGCTGCCGAGCCGCAGGCCCAGGAAGCGCGTGAACGACAACCGGTCGGTGATCTGGTATTCGGTCTGTTCGTCCGACAGGTTGAACAGCCGCTGCAAAATCAGGATCTTGAACATCAGCACCACGTCGTAGGGCTTGCGGCCCGCCACCGGCTCCGTGCTCCGCGCAAACACCGCCGCCAACTCCGGGCGAAACAGCTCGAAGTCAATATAGCGGCTGAGTTCCTCGAGAGGGTCGCGCAGTTGCGAGAGCGCGCTGAGGCGTTCGGACTCATCGAAGAAACTCGGTTGATATATGCTCATGCGCCCTCCTAGCATGAGGCGTGCCATCTATCTATCTAACAATAACTTCTGATATTCAAACTGCCCATAAGTGGCATCTGCACAACGCCCGATTTTTCGGGCGAAGCCCGCATCTTTCCAGTAAAAATCCCCGGGGCAAGCCCCGGGGCATTTGACAAGACCGCCGCAAACTCATCCGACCATAATGCAATTCGCGCTTAAACCCGTCCGTCCAACCAAGCCGAAGCAAGCTTCGGGGTATCGGACCCACAGCGAATGAAGAACGTTAATTCGGACATCGCTTACGACTACCTGCGCAAGAGAATTTTGAACGGCGAGTATCTTCCCGGCCAGGCGCTCATGACCAATGTGCTTGCCACCGAAATCAAGGTGAGCCGCACGCCGATTCGCGATGCGCTGCGGCAACTTGAAGCCGACGGGTTGGTGACCATCCAGCCCCGCCTCGGTGCGAGCGTGAAGACGATGGACATGAAGAATTTTCGCGAGAGCTGCGAATTGCGTCTCGCGTTGGAGACACACGCTGCGGGCCTGGCTGCGCGCAATCGCGCCGACGTGGATTTGCACGAAATCAAACTAGCGTTGGAGGAGATGAGCCGGATTACTGCCGAACTCATCGAGGGCGGCGCTGCCAGCAAGTTGATGCCGCGGCTTGTGCGCGAAGACGTGCGCTTCCATCTGGCGATCATCACGGCGACCAAGAATGATTTGATCAAAAAGGAGATTCTTCGACTGCATCTCATCAACCGCGTGGTGTCGTCGTTGCCCGGACGTGAGCGACCCAATCCGCGCGCGAGCGACGCGGATGACTTGGCGCATCGCAGTGCAGTGTTCAAGAGCCACGAGGAAATCTACGAAGCGATCGCAGCGGGTGATGCCGCGGCGGCTAAAAAATCGATGGAAGAGCATATCCAGGATATCATTGATCGCAATGTCCATCGGCTGGCCCGCGCGAATGCCGAAGTGATGACGCGAGAAATGAGCGACGAGGAAGCGATCTACAACGCATAGTCCGTGGAGGGTGCGCGGCGGTTGAGGTCGGTAGGCGACACGGAACAACCTGGACGGTCATCATGAGGGCAGTCCTAAGAACCATTTCTCGGCAAATTGACGGGAGGTTTTGGATGGACGACGGCGATGGATTTCATGAGGGAGGTCGGTGGCGGGTGGTATTTTTGTCTGTTGTGGTTCTTATCTGGCTAGTTGCGGGAAGTTTTGCGTCCGC
>SIBG01000105.1 GCA_009695305.1 Opitutus sp.
CCCTCGCCGGTGGCAACCGCGACGGTCTCGGGGATCATCCCGGTGTAGGAGACGCGCAGGCGCTGCGGCCCCGCCGGCAGATTGGGAATGAGAAACTCGCCCACTTCGTCCGTCAACACCTCGACCGTGGAGCCCTCGACCGCTACCCGGGCGTTGCGCAGATACCCGCCACTCGCGCTGCTTTTCACCCGGCCAGCGATGCTGCGCTCGGTGGCCGTGGGCGGGCGTGTTTCAGATGCGACGGGTGGCGCGCTTGCGCTGGCGGAAGGCTGACCGAGCGTGCGATCGGCGAAGACGGCCAACATGAGGATCAAAACTGCGGCGGCGCGGCGATGCGGTCGGCTCATGCAGAGGAATAGCGGGTAGGCAGGTTGGCTGACGAGCCGGGTTTGGGGAGTTTGGTGAACATGGGGATTCGGCCTGAATTCAGCCGGTGGGGAACCGCGCGGGCGAAACCAACGCGGGGGCAGGGGAAACCCAGTTTTGAATCAGCCACCTACCAAGATCAAGTTTCATTCCGTTCTCCCCGCCGCCGGTTGGCGCACGGCGGGTTCGACTAACAGTTCCGCCCACGCCAGGCGTAGTCGTTCCAACTCCTGCTCCTACTCTGGACAGAACGCACCAAGGCGCTGGGTGTGGGTGTCCATCCAAGTCACGAAACGGTCGAGGCTGGTGCGGTCAAGCTTCACTCCGTGATGACCGGCGGAATCGGCGAGCTGGCGCAACACGGCACTGCGCACGGTGGGATTCTGGCCTTCGGTCGAAACACCCTCGCGGTAGGCAGACAACACCAGATCGTTCAAACTCGGCTGGCCGGAATGAGTGAGCGCGTGGTAGGCGAGGGACGGCGTGAGATCGAACTTCGCGGCCTCCACGTCGTCGCTCTTCGGGTTGTGGCAGCGGACGCAATGGGCGTCGAGCCGCCATTCCTTTTCGAGCTCGGGGAGACAAAGGCGCTTTGTAACGTGAAGAAGTTCGGCGCGACGATCCGACCGGCAGAGAGCGAGATTAATCGCCTCGGCTTGAGCTGGATAGAAAGTGCGGCTTCAAGTTCAAAGAAGTCATGGTCCAGATCGGCTCGGCGAGACACGGACGAAATGCCTCTTGGCTACACCCACAACATACGCAGTCGCTTCCGCTACATCCGGCCAGCCGAACTACCCCGGATCAAAACGCTGCTCGGCAACTTTAAACGCTTCCGGGCGCTCGTTGATCGCTGCGTCGATCTCTCCGTCAAGCTCGCCAACCGCCAAACCGAATTGCTCCGCGCTTCCACCCCAGATCAATCCTGACGGCCACTCAAGAACTCGGCACTCTCAAGATAGGTAGCTGCGAGCTGATAGTTCCCGGTCGCCTCCCGAAGTCTCGCTGTCGCATTGGCTCCGGATTTCAGTCGTTTCAGAATCTAACCTACCCGGCACACGAATTCGCTGACGAAGAAAAGAAACGGGGCGCACCGGCCGATCACGCGGCTGCCGGGGCCGGCCAGCCGGCTCAGCGCTCCACGCGCTCGATCCGCAATCGCTGTGGGCCTTCCCAGCGGACCTTCCGGCATTCCAGCGCGAATTTTGGCCAAGCGTATTTCCAGTCGCCGGGAATCCGCGCGAACAGCGCGCAGTGCGTCGGCACGCCTTCATGGGCGCGCAACGTCACGCCGCGCCCGTAAACCACGACGATTTCGCCGACGGGTTTCTTGGCCCCGGTCGCGCCGGTGCCGGGATCATAGAAATAGAGGATTTCTCCGGGCAGCGGCAGTTGCACGAGATTTTCGGCCGGCGCGGGTTGCGGTTGGTCCACGATCGCGAAAATCTCGAAACCGGAATACATCCCGTGGACTGCTTTCGTTTCCACCGGCAGCATGTTCCAGACGAGTTCGCAAACCTTGGGGGCCTCGTCGTCGAGCAGTTCGGCGAGCACCGACTCGCCACTCGCGGGAAACGTGAGGCGGAGCTGGCGGCGTTTGGATTTCATGGGCCGCAGTATGACGATTCCGACCCGAAGGTCAAAACCGACCCACCCGGCCTGCGCAAGATCTCGCCGAACCGTCGGCTCCGGTTGCCGGCGCCGCGCGCCTCACTTGGATCCTGCCTTAGCCGGTTTCGCCCCGAGCGCCGCAGCCTGATTTTGCGCCACGGTCGCGAGATGTCCGGGGGGCAGCGCGCGGACGACGGAGTCCAATAACTCGCGCGCGGCGGTGAGATTGTCGGCCTTCGCGAGTTGCGCGGCGGCCACGAGCGAAGCGTGCGCCGCCGGGATGCGCAGAGCGGCGGGGCCGTCGGCGAGCACCTTTTGCAGAGTTTTGGTCGCGTCGCGGCTGGCAATCATCCCGAGCGACGCCAGCGCCTCTTCGGCCACGCCGCGTTTCGCATCGAGCGCCAAGGTCTGCAGGTCGGGCACCGCCGCCGTCTCGCGCCGCACTCCGAGTGAGTTCACCGCGCCGGCCAGGAAGCGGCCGTTGAGCCCGGGCAGGGCGGTGCGCAAAGCCGCGCCGGCGGCGGGGTCCTTGATCCCTTCGAGCCCGCTGCGGGCGTAGTCGGCGAGATGTTCCTGGTTGAGGAGCGCCGCCAAGGCCGGCACCGCGGCGGGTCCGCCGATGTTACCGAGTTCCTGACACGCGCGGGCCTTTTCATGCAGCCCGGCAGTGGAGGCGAGCACGGCCAGCGCCGCGGTCATCGCTGGATTTTGGGGCGTCGTGGAGCAGCCGGCCAGCGCCACCGCCACCAAGACCGGAAGGAGAGAACGTAGGAGTTTCATAGGATGACCACCGGACTTGGTTTCAGGCGTGCCACGGCGCGCGGCGCGCGCGGCTGCACATGCGGTTGGCATCCACGTCGTTCACGAACGACTCGGTGACCGGATCAAACTGCACCTTGCGGCGGAGCCGCCAGCCGATGGAGGCGGCATGCGAGATGATGTGGCCACGGCGCGTGACGTCGGCATTGGCCGCCGTCTTGGCGCGCGATTTGACGCAGTCAAGGAACTCGCGGACGTGCTTGGTGGGGTCGGTCCCGTGCATCTCCGCGGGTGCGCCGCCCGCCAGCAGCGCGGGCGAGGAGACCCCGATCTTGCCGGTGTCCGCCGCCTCGACCCAGCCCTCGTCGCCTTCGAAGCGCACGGGGCAAGTTCCTGGGACAACCCAATTGCCCTCACCCTTAAAGCCGGCGAGGCGCATGACGAGTTTCACGCCGTTGGCGTAACGGCCGTTGATGGTCTGCCCGTCCGCTTCGAATTCGACCGGCGTCGTATGGTCCGCGCTGGCGCCCCACTGGCAGAGATCGACTGTGTGCGCGCCCCATTCCGGCAATGCTGCACCGCCATGAAAATCGTAGTAACCGCGCCAGCGGCCCTGCACATAGTCCTTGTGGTAGGGGCGCCACGGAGCCGGGCCGAGCCAACGGTCCCAATCCACGACGTCGCGGGCCGGCTCGGGTTCCTCGGGCAACCATTTGTGGCTCTCTTCGAGCGGGAGGATTCCGGCATGGACCGTGTGGATCCGGCCGAGCTTGCCGCTGCGGGCCAGCTCGGCGGCGAAGCGGAAGTTGTCGACATTACGGCGCTGCGTGCCGGCTTGGAAAACCCGCCCGTAGCGATTCAGCGTATCGGCCAATTCCTGACTCTCCCGGATGGTCATGCTGCACGGCTTCTCGCAATAGATGTCCTTGCCCGCCTTCGCGGCGAGGATGCTGGCCAACGCATGCCAGCGATCACCCGTCGCAATCAGCACCGCGTCGATATCGGACCGACCGAGGACTTCGAACATGTCCCGGGTCTTCACGCAGTCCTGGTTGCCGTATTGCCGGTTGGCCGTCACCCGGACGATTTCGCGCCGCGCTTCCTGCACGTCGGCGATCGCCACAAACTGCACGTCGGCTTGGCTGAGAAAGGCCTTGAGATCCTCGCGCCCGCGCGGGCCGATGCCGATGCCGCCGAGCACAATCCGGTTGCTGGGCGCCACCGCGCCGTTTTTCCCCAGGACCGCGGCGGGAATGATCGTGGGCATTCCGAAGGCCACGGCCGCCGTTTTCAAAAAATGCCGTCGGGTGAATTTCATCGGAGTAAAAAGCTCAGCTGCAGGGTGGCGGGTTTCAGCAAAAGAAAAAGAGGCGCGGAATTCAACCACTAAGAAACGAGAATTTCGGAAGGAGGGGATTCGGTGGGATGACCGCGATGCAGATAACGCCCCAGTGTGTTCCGGTTTTCCGCCAGCGTCTGCGGATCGCTTGGTCAAACTCACGCGGAATTTGTGGCCGCGCCCAGCCCTGAACAGTCCCGCTCGAATCAGCCCCTCAGCGAAGGTCCGCCACGAAGGTGATCGGCGAGACCGACGCCGTTTTCGTGGCCGACGATGTCCCTGACGACCGCCTCGCTGGCGCATCACGCCTCGAGCAGTGCCGGAAGCTCGGTTGGAGTGAGTGCTCTGCTCCGTGTGCATCCTTGCCAAGGCGTGGCGAAGAATTCCAATTTGCCCACCGCTCTCGTGAACCCGCTGAATGCCCCATTGTCCCTTTTCCCGTCCCGGCGATCCACGCTGCTGGCGGCGACGGTCATCGTCCTCGCAGCGGTCGCGGCGTATCACAACAGTTTTTCCGGCGTGCTGGTCTTCGACGACCGGACGGCGATCACGGACAACCTCTCGATCCGCCAGTGGTGGCCGCCCGGCCCCGCGCTAGCGCCACCCGCGGAGTCTGGGACCGGTGGCCGGCCGCTCGCCAATCTCACCTTCGCCGTCAACTATGCGATCAGCGGCTTCGCGGTCTGGAGCTACCACGCGTTCAATCTGCTCATTCACGGGCTGGCCGGTCTGACGCTGTTCGGCGTGGTGCGGCGCACGTTGCAGCAGTCACCGCTGCGCGCACGGTTCGGCGACGCGGCCCGGCCGCTGGCCCTGGCGGTCGCGACTCTGTGGATCGTGCATCCGTTGCAGAGCGGAACCGTCAACTATGTCTCGCAACGAACCGAGTTGCTCATGGCACTGGGTTACCTGCTGACACTTTATTGCTTCATCCGCGGCGCAGCGCAGTCGGACCCGATCTGGTTGTCGCTCGCCGTCGGGGCGTGCCTGCTCGGTATGGCGAGCAAGGAGGTGATGGTGACCGCGCCCGTGATGGTGCTGCTCTATGATCGGACGTTTATCGCCGGAACTATTCGCGAGGCGTGGCGCCGGCGTCCGCTTTTCTACGTCGCGCTGGCCGCCACCTGGCTCGTGCTCGGCTGGCTCATGCAGGACGTCACGCAACGCGGCATCGGCTACTCCGGGGACGTCGCGTGGTCGGACTACGCGCTAACCGAATGCCGCGCCGTCGTGCTCTACCTGAAACTGGCAATCTGGCCGCATCCCCTCGTCTTCGACTACGGCACCGACTGGGTGCGGTCTGCGTCCGCCGCCGCGCCGTATGCGCTGGTGCTTGGGCCCCTGCTGGCGGGCACGTGGGTCGCGTGGTGGCGGTGGCCGGCGCTGGGGTTCGCCGGCGGCGCGATCCTGGTGATGCTCGCGCCCACCTCCAGTGTCGTGCCGATCATTCAGCAGCCCATGGCGGAGAGCCGCATGTATCTGCCGCTCGCGGCCGTGGTCACGCTCGTGGTGTTGGGGCTGCACGCGTGGCTCGGGCGACGCAGCCTGGCCGTGATGCTCGTGCTGGCGGGCGCACTCGGCGCCGCCACCGTGCAACGCAACCGCCTCTACGCGTCCGAAGAAACCGTGTGGCGCGACACCGTCGCCCGGCGTCCGCAAAACACCCGCGCGCTTAACAACCTCGCTAGCGCCATCTTCAAGGACGGCCGCATCGCGGAGGCCCTGCCGATCTGGGCGGAGGCCCTGCGCCTCCGGCCCGACTACGCGGACGTCCACAACAACGTCGGCTTTGCCCTCATCCGGTCCAACCGCGTCGCGGAAGCGGTGCCGCACCTGCAAGCCGCCCTGCGCCTCCAGCCAGACTTCGCGGAAGCCCACGACAATTTCGGTTTGGCGCTGGCCCGGCTCGGGGGTCGTCAGGTCGAGGCGCTGGCCCACTATGAGGAAGCCCTGCGGCTTAAGCCCGGCTACGTCCCGGCCCACAACAATCTCGCCAACGAACTGGCCGGCCTCCCCGGGCGCGTGCCCGACGCGATGGCCCACTACGAAACGGCATTGCGGCTGCAGCCCGATTTTCCCGAGGTGCACAACAATCTGGCCCTCGCACTCGCCGGCCTCCCCGGCCGCGTGGCCGAGGCCCTCGCCCACTTCGAGGCGGCGCTGCGGCTGAATCCAGCCGATCACGAGGCGCACTACAACCTGGCGGCCACGCTCGAAAAACTCCCCGGTCGCGCGCCCGAGGCCATCGCCCACTACGAAGCCGTCATCCGCCTCAAACCCGATCTGATGGACGCGCACTACAATCTCGCCGTCCAGCTGGCGAAATTGTCCGGCCGATTGCCCGACGCCATCGCCCATTATCAATCGGCGCTCCGCCTCCAACCGGCATTCGCCCCGGCGGAGAATGCCCTCGGCCTCGCGCTTTTCCAAAGTGGGCGCACGGACGAGGCCCTCGCGCATTTTGAAGCCGCAGTCAGCCTCGATCCCGCTTTCGCCGATGCGCGGAGGAATCTGGAGCAGGTGAAGGCGCTGCGGGGGAAATGAGATTCCTGGGGCGGGCGATTTTGTGGCACGGGCTTTCCAGCCCGTGGGGTTCCAAATCACGGACTGGAAAGTCCGTGCCACACCAAACAATCGCCTGCCGCCCTCGCCAATCATGTCGGGGATAAACCCCGACCTACGACTGAGCGAGTGCGCCGGCGGGCGGCTTACGCGACCGTCTCGTCGGCGAGTTTCATCGGTTCGAGTTTGGGCGACAGCAGGTGGATGACGAGCAACGCGAACAGATAGGCCGAGGCCGCGATGATCCATAGCACATCGTAGCGGCCCGTGCGTTGGAGCACCTCCCCGACGATCAGCGCGAGCACCATGCCGCCGATCGCGCCGGCCATGCCGCCGATGCCCACCACCGAGCCCACGGCCTTCCGCGGAAACATGTCGGACGTAAGCGTGAAGAGATTCGCCGACCAGCCCTGGTGCGCCGCCGCCGCGATGCCGACCAGGACGACCGCGATCCAGACATTCGACGCCTTCGTGGCAAACACGATGGGCACCACGCACAGCGCGCAGGTGAGCATTGCGGTCTTGCGCGCCTTGTTGGTCGTCCAGCCGAGCTTGAGCAGCCGCGATGAGATCCAGCCGCCGCCGATGCTGCCGACGTCGGCGAGCAGGTAGATGATCACGAGCGGCAGGCCGATGTTCTTGAGGTCGATCTTGTATTCGCGGTTGAGGAAGTCGGGGATCCAAAAAAGGTAAAGCCACCAGATCGGGTCGGTGAGAAACTTGCCGATGGCGAACACCCAGGTCTGGCGGTGCCCGAGGAGCGAGCGCCACGGGATCTTAGCCTCCGGGTCGGGCGGGTCGCTGCGGATGTAGGCGAGTTCCGCGGGCGAGACGCGCGGATGGACCTCGGGCGCACGGTAGGCCACCAACCACCAGATGAGCCACGCAAAGCCGAGCACACCCGTGATGATGAACGCCCACTCCCAGCCCCATTGCAGCGTAATCCACGGCACGACGATGGGCGCCGCGAGTGCGCCGACGTTGGTGCCCGAGTTGAAAATACCCGTGGCCAGCGCGCGCTCCTTTTTCGGAAACCACTCGGCCACGGTCTTGATCGAAGCCGGGAAATTACCGGCCTCACCCAGCCCCAGCAGAAAGCGCATGATGGCGAAACCCGCCGCGGCCCCGGTCAGCGTGATGAACGCAAACCCGACCTTGTCGCTGATCACGAGCGCCGGCAGACCGAAGTCCGGCAGCTTGTGCGCAAACGCATGGCCGATCGCCGCCACGCTCCAGACGATGATCGCGATGGCGAATCCAAGCCGCAGGCCGATGCGATCGATCACCCGGCCGGCCACCAGCATGCCGATGGCGTAGGCGAGTTGAAAACTGAACACGATGCCGGCGTAGATGCGCTCGTCCTTCCAGCCAAACTCCTGCGTGAGCGTGGACTTGAGGATGCTGATGACCTGGCGGTCGATGTAGTTGATCGTCGCGGCAAACAACAACAGCGCACAAATCAGCCAGCGATAATAGCCGACTTTGGCGACGGCAGCCTGCAGGGGATGGGTGGGCACGGGGGTGGACATAGAGGACAGGGTGAGGTGGGGAAAGGCTGGGTTTGAAGTAGGCGGGCCAGAGACCCGATCTACTTTGAGAACTCCGGCGCGAGGGCGAGGCCGAAGTAGTCGCGGGCGTTGCCGAAACAGATGTTGCGCACCATGGCGCCGACGAGCGGGAAGTCGCCGGGGATTTCCCCTCGCGCCATGTCGCCGCCGAGGAGATTACAGAGCGTGCGGCGGAAATATTCGTGGCGGGGATAACTCACGAAGCTGCGCGAATCGGTCAGCATGCCGACGAACCGCGAGAGCAGGCCGAGATTGGAGAGCGCGTTGATCTGCCACTCCATGCCCTCCTTCTGATCGAGGAACCACCAGCCGCTGCCGAACTGGAGTTTGCCCGCGATGCTGCCGTCCTGAAAATTTCCAATCATCGCGCCGAAGACGTAATTATCCACGGGGTTGACGTTGTAGATGATCATCCGGGGGAGCTGGTTGGTGGCATCGAGCGTGTCGAGGTAGCGTGACAGCGCGCGGGCCTGCGGAAAATCCCCGATCGAATCAAGGCCGGTGTCGGGCCCGAGCTGCGCGAGGAGCCGGCTGCTGTTGTTGCGGATCGCCCCGAGATGGAGCTGCTTCGTCCAGCCGCGCGCCGCGTCCCAGCGGCCAAACTCAAACATCAGATACGAACCGTAGCGCAACGCCTCGTCCGCATTCGGCACGCGGCCGCCGCGCACGGCGTCGAACACCATCTTCGCCTGCGCGTGGGTGCAGGGCTCCGAGAGTGCGGACTCCAGCCCGTGATCGGACAGCCGGCCGCCCGCGGCATGAAAATCGTCGTGGCGTTTTTTCAGCGCCCCGAGGAGATCGTCGAACTTGCGAATCGTCACGTTCGCCGTCGCGGCGAGTTTTTCGACCCACGCGTTGAACGCCGCGGGGTGGCCGACCGCCAGCGCCTTGTCCGGGCGAAACGCCGGGTAGACGCGCGTCTTCAGTTTGCTCCCGGCAATTTTCCGGTGGAGATCGAGCGGATCCGCGGGATCGTCGGTCGTGCAGACGACGGCGACCTTCGACTGCGTGAGCAGGTCGTGCACGCGGAGCTTCGGGAGTTTCGCATTGGCCTGCTGCCAGATTTTGTCGGCCGATTGGCCGTCGAGCAGCACGTCGACTCCGAAGTAGCGCTTCAGCTCGAGGTGCGTCCAGTGGTAGAGCGGGTTGCGCAACGTTTGCGGAACGGTCTCGGCCCAGGCCTGGAATTTTTCGCGCGGCGTGGCGTCGCCGGTGCAAAAACGCTCGCTCACGCCATTGGCGCGCATCGCCCGCCACTTGTAGTGATCGCCGCCGAGCCAGAGTTCGGCGAGGTCGGCGAACTGGTGGTTGTCGGCGATGAGCTGCGGCGAGAGGTGGCAATGGTAGTCGAAGATCGGCTCGTCCTTCGCGAACTCGTGGTAGAGGCGGCTCGCCTGCTTGGTCGTGAGCAGAAAATCGTCGTGGATGAAGGCAGCGGCTTTAGGCATGGCGAAGAGATCGGAGGTGACGTTCTATCGTCCTGCTGGGCGGAGCGAGTCCCATTCTCGGCGGCCAGCGCGGCCCTAGTTCTCGGTCGAGTCTGATGGCGGGTGAAACATGCGAGAATTCAATTGGAGTTCCGGCGCCGGCTTGGCGAACGAATATTCTGCGGAATCACCCTCGTCGCCCGCGGCGGGCGTCGGACGTCGGCGGGACCGGCGCCCTACCTCCGGCAGAACCAGCCGAGCTCCATCCAGGTCGCAAACCACTCGCCGACCTGCCGGGGTGTCACGCCTCGGCCCGCGGCGGCGACCGCGCGCGCGAGCGTGCGGCCGGCGGCGAGCGCGGTGAGGATTTTGAAACCGGCGGAGTCGACGCGCTTGTAGTAGAGCCGGTGCGGGTAGCGGTGCACGACGATGAACACGCGGCGGCGGCGGGGGAGCGGGATTTTTTTTCGCGCCGCCGGGCGCGGACCGTGCTCGACCGCATGGCTCGCCTCGCGGCGGAGCGCGTCGCGCGTCTTCACCGCCATCACGTAGTCGTCCACCGGCCAGTCGACGGCCAGCAGGGAAACATACGGCTGCAGGCCCAATCGCAGGCGCGCGGGCGGCGTGCGGGCGATCTCCGCGGCGGTGAGCACCGGGAGCGCGGCGGCGTCAAACGCGATGGTCTGCGCCCACTCGAAGCGCGCGACGGCGTGCGCCAGCGCCGTGCGCGGCGCGGTCCAGCGCGGGGCTTCGCGGATGAACTGCGGAAGCCGCGAGCTCAGGTTGCGCATCGTGAAGGAGCGGGAGGGATATTTCGCGAGGTAGGCGCGGACGAGCGCGGAGAATTTTTTGTCGCCGAGCAGCGCGCGCAGGCCGGGATGGTCCTCATAAACTCCGTCGATCACGCGAAACCAATAGCCGCGGGCGTAGATTTGCAGCCGCTCAAACGAACTGAGCCGGTCGTTCGGCTTGATGAACTCCGCCGCTACTTCCGCCATCGGCCGGCCATCGCGCCAGCGCGGGGCCAGCTCGTCGTCGGCGGTGAGCGGCTGCAGGAGCGCGTGCGTCATCATCCGCTGCAGCGCGCGAAGGTCGGCGTCCGTGCGCAGTCGGCGCGGCGCGTGTTTCGGCGGGGGCTTGAGGCCGGAGGGAGTGGGCAAGGTTGAACGGGGCATCCGGGGAAAATCGTGCTCGTTCCTCTTTCTCGTAATCTTTCTCTCAGCTCGAAAAGAGCACGAGCACGATTACGAGAACGAGAAACGATCAGGGTGGGGCCAAGGCGGTGTGAGTTTTCGCGGTGCGTTTCGCCGCCTTCGCCGTGCGCGCGCCGGCGATGAACGCGTTCGCCTTCATCGCCTCGTCGTGCACTTCCTCGAAGGAGGGAATCTTGTCGTCCCATTCGAGGAGCGTGGCGGTCACGCCGCACTGGCGGATCGCCTGCGCGTAAAGTTTCCACACCGGGTCGAGCACCGGATGATCGTGCGTGTCCAAGAGGTATTGCTCGAACTTCGTGTGGCCGGCGACGTGGATCTGGCCGACGCGATCCGCCGGCACGCCGCGGAGGTAGTCGTAGGGGTCAAACGAGTGATTCTGCGCCGAGACGTAAATATTATTCACGTCGAGAAGAATGCCGCAGTCGGCGCGCTCGACGACTTCGCTCAGAAATTCCCACTCGGTCATCTCGCTCACGTGAAACTCGGCGTAGCTGCTGACGTTTTCCACGCAGATGGGCACCTCGAGATAGTCGCGCACCTGGCGGATTTTTTCCGCCGTGCGTTTCGCGGCGGCCAGCGTGTAGGGCATCGGCAGCAGGTCATGCGTAAAGGTGCCGTCCACCGAGCCCCAGCAGAGGTGGTCGGACAGCCACGGCGTCTTCGTGCGCCGCACGAGGGCCTTGAGTTTTTTCAGATGGGCGCGGTCGGGCTGGTCCGCCGAGCCGAAATACATCGAGACGCCATGCTGCACGACCCGATATTGCTCCAAGATCTGATCGAGCACGTGGAGCGGCCGGCCGCCGTCGACCATGAAGTTTTCCGAGATGATCTCGAACCAGTCACACGTCGGCTTTTGCTCCAGGATGTGCGCGTAGTGCGGCACGCGCAGGCCGAGGCCGATGCCGTAGTCGGTGAAGGCGTTGAAACGGTTCGCGGGCATCTTGTTAGTTTAGCAGGGCGAGCCCGGCGCCAACGGGCGAAAAAAACGCGGCCGACGTCAGACGCCGGCCGCGGGGTGGAATAATCGTTTAGCCGGTCTTCTTCTTTTCGTCCTTCTTGTCGTCCTTCATGGCGGTGCTGCAGCCACCCTTGCCCTTGCAGGTGTTTTTGCCTTTGCAGCCCTTGTCGCTGGTCTTGCAGCCGCCTTCGCCGGCGCAGCCATTCTTGCCTTTGCAGTCGTGCTTGCCCTTGTCGGCTTTCGCCTTCTCGGCGGTGCCGGCTTTTTCGGCGGCGGCGAAGCCCTTGCTCGCGAGCGAGCCGGCATAGAGACCCGCGACGGCCGCGGCGGTGATGATGAGACGGGTGGATTTGTTCATGGATTAACTAATTTTTTGGGTTGAGCCCGCGAGGGCGAAGGCAACCTGCCTGCGCCTGCTGGCCGGGAATGAGAGGAACTACCGGCGGCGATATTCCCGGGCTGTGGAAATTTATCAAGGGCCGACTGGAGGCGGGCCGCCGCGACCGCTTCACACCACCCGGTCCACCATCGGTTCGCCCCGCGTAAAAGCCGCGAGGTTGGCGAGAAAATGCGCGACGATCCGCTCGTCCTGGTCGTGGTGGCCGCCGCCCGTGTGCGGCGTGAGGTAGCAATTCGGCGCGGTCCAGAGCGGATGGTCCGGCGGCAGTGGCTCGCGCTCCAACACATCGAGGTAGGCTGCGCCCAGTCGGCCGGACTGCAGCGCCTCCAGCAGGGCGCGCTCATCGACCGTCGTGCCGCGGCCGACATTATAAAACCGCGCGCCGGGCTTCACGCCGGCCAGCCGGCGGGCGTTCACGTAGTTTCGCGTGGACGCGTTTTCCGGGAGGATGTTCACCACGTGATCGGCCGACGCGAGCGCGCTGCTCACGCTTTCCTCGGGGATGATGCGCACTCCCCGCTCGCTCCGCGTCTGGCGGCGCACCGCGATGACCGTCATCCCGAAGGGCGCGAGCAGCTCCGCGAGCCGCCGTCCGATCGCGCCGAATCCGAGCAGCAGCACGGTCTGGCCGGTGAGCAGCCGCGAATCATAGCGCCGCTGCTCGTAGTGCCACGGGCGGTCGGTCAACTGGTCGCGATACGAGGGCAAAAGCTGGCGGCCAAACGCGAGCATCATCGCGAGCACGTGCTGCGCGCACGGATCGGCGAAGACCTGCGAGACGTTCGAGAAGGACGCCCCGCGCGCGCGAAATCCCTCGCGAAATTCCGGCGTGTCGAAGCGCGTGTAACCCGCGGTCGTGACCTCGACCCAGCGCAGCCGCGGGGTCGCGAGACACTGCGCGGCATCCGGCTGGCCGAAGGCGACATCAGCCGCCGCAAGCGCCGGATCGGCCTGACCCGCCGCGAGCACCGAGGTGGAGGTGACGCTGGAATACACCAGCGAATGCGCGCGCGTGCCCTCGGCGAGCTGCCGCGTCACGGCGTCGGAAAACTTCGCGTTGCACCAGATGGTCAGGTTCGAGGGACGATCACTCATGGGAAAATTCGCGTCGCGCCCGCGCGCGGCCCGGTGCCGCCCGCCGCCGCCGCTCCGTCAGCGCGCCGCCGGCACGACCCACACTTCGTGCGAGGTGTTCGCATTGGACAGCGTGATCACGTGGGCGTTGACCGTGCGGAACCGCACCTTGCCGTCGCAGGAAATCCGGGCGTCGAGGTTGAGGCCGTGGCCCAGCAGGCGGTCGTCGGCGCGATACTCGACGCGGAACGCCACGGGCGCGCCCGTCGCCGCGTTGATCGTTTGCTCCCCGAGCACCTGGTCGACGACCGGCGGCTTGGGGCGGTTGATGTGCGGCAGATCCTGATTCGCGGCGGCGCGCACCTGCTCGAGGTTGGCGGTGTCCAACACGCGCACGACCACGACCGCGTTGGCCGGCAGCGTGAGGTCGGCGCGGAAATTCACCGTGCCGGTGATCACGCGGTTCGGATCGCCCTCGGGCGTGAGGTCGAGGTGCTCGCACGCCGCGCCGGCCAGCAGCGCGCCGAGGGTCGCGAGGAAAATCAGCGGATGTTTTTTCATGGAGAAAGGGATGTGGTGGTGGTCGGGCGGAGGGCGGCGGCCCGGACGTTGAACTCGGCCAGCAGCTCCGTGTGCTCGCGGGCCCCGGCACCGTTCTGGTGCACGAGGCCGCGGGCGAACGGCGGTTGCTCGCCAGGCTCGTCCAGCCACTGCCGCCACACATAACCAACCACGGCCGGGTGTCGAGCCGCCCGCTCCAGCGCCGCCCGGCCGCGCCGCAGCATCCGCTCGACGGCCGTCAGCCGGTGCGCCAGCCCAGCCAGCGGTGAGCCCGGCCGAACCGAGCCAGCCGTAGGGGCCGGCCCTGAGCTTGCCGCAGGGTTGATAAATTTTTCGTCCGCCCAGCAAAAATCCCCGGCGAGGATCGGTCCCGGCGCGCCGGCGTTGGCCGGCGGCAGCTCCGTCCAGTCGAGTAACGGCACGTCCACCGCCGGGTAAACGCCTTCCGCGCCCACGCTCTCGCCCACCGGTCCGCCGAACCGACAGCCGAGCAAAAGATGATTTGCATCCGCCGCGCGCATCGCCGCCGCGGTGCTGGTGAAGTAGCGGCGCGCGAACTCCCGCGTCCACCGCGCCTCGTCCCGCAGGTAGCCGCGCGACGCGAGCCCGCGCTCGGCCCGCGTCAACTCGCGCACGACTTCCTTGTTCGCCAGCGGCTCGCCCCACGCGCGGGCGAGGGCTCCGAGCCGCCCACCATGCAGCGCGAGCGCGAATTCCCAGGCCGCATGATACGCCGCAAAGTTGGGTTCGAGGCTCAGGCAGATTTGGAGCAGACCGGGCCGCGGCGCCGCACCGGTGCCCGCTGGCGCCCAGCCCGGCAAATCATCCGCCAACCAGCCGATCAGCTCGCGACTCGTCGCCAGCGGCACGCACACCTCAAGCGCGCGCTCCGCCGCGCGCTGCGGCCAGTCAGGGTCAAACACATCCGGCAACCGCACGCCCGGCGCGTGGATGAGCGCCCCCGCGCGGCAAAAATCCACCGTCGCCATGAACGCGAGCCCGTCATCGCGCCCCGCGCCATCGCCACCGGCGCCCACCGCGTTGAACCCCCACTGGCGCAGGCGCGGCGCCGGATCGCCCGCGGCCGCCGCCACGCCGTCGGTCGCGCTCGCCCGCACCCCGTGCACGGCCCGGCAAAAAAACGGCTGGCCGGCGGCGTCGAGCAGCCACCAGCGTCCGGCCCCATCCTGCGCCGCGCGGAAAAATCCCTCCGCCCCCCGCAGCGTGCTCGCGCGAAACCCCCCGGGGAGAATCGCGGCAGAAGGGTGAGCGGCTGCGTCGGCGTGCGCCATGGCCCGCGAAGCGTGCTGGCCCCACCGAAAAAGGAAAGCGTGCAGTGCGCACTGTTTCTCCCATGGGCGCCCTCCCTGACCCTTTTTTCTTCTTCACGCCTTCATCTGCGCGATATTCTTCTCCGTCGCGCTCTCGCCCGTCGCCTTCCCCTTCCTGCTTCGTTCGCCGACGTAGGCTTTCCTGTCGCTGTCATACCTCGCCTCGGACTCCGGACCCCGGTCCTTCGTTTCGACCATCCAACGGTCGAGCCGCGCGCGCAGTTTTTCCGAGGGGCAAAAAAAGGTCCGGTTTTAAGTCTTAATGTTTTCCGCGCTCATCGGAAACTCTATCGTCAACCGCCCTGTGCCAGATATTAAACATTAAAACCTGACCCTTTTTGTTTCCCTTTTTTGTTTCCCCCAGATCCGATCCCCCTGAAAATCCAGTTTCCTAGCAGCCAATGACCTTCGGCACTACCAATATGACCGATTCACCACTTATCCCTCACTTCGGCACTATGAATATTGCCGATAGCCAGAAAACCCGGCTCGGCTCACTACACTGTTGGGCAAAAACTAACCTCACTCCATGATCACACTACCGATGCTTCGCTCCCTGGCCGTTGGCCTCATTCTTTTAGTCACGGTTGGAATTCGAGGAGAAGAAATTCCCCGCTTTGGTCAAGCAGACGCGTCCGCCATCAATGAAATGTTCGATCGCTACAGCCTTGCGGTCCAG
>SIBG01000106.1 GCA_009695305.1 Opitutus sp.
GAAAAATCTTTACCAATCCCAAGCTCCGGGCCGGACCGCCAAGCCGGTCCGTCCCTCCGCTTGGGCTTGCCAACCACCACCGCAGTCATCACATCAAACAACGCTGCGGACTAACATTCCACCTGGCCCAGTTTTCGGGACCCACTCAGTGGCGTTTCTTCGCGGACAACTGGACTCGGCGGCGAAATTTGCCGGCGAGGCAATCGAAAGTTATCGCGCGCGCTCCTGGCCGCTCCGGCAAGCCCCCGTGGTTTCGGTGAATATTGCACTTGCAGAGGCATTCGCCGGCCAAGCCGACGCGGCGCTGCGCGATGCTAAGGATGGATTGGCGCGCCACATCGCGGCGAACAGCAAGCTGCTGCTGGGGCAAATCAACGTTATTCTGGGCCGCCGCGAAGAGGCGTTGGCGATCCTGCGCGATACACTTGCGGGCGTGACCGAGTGGACCTCGCCGCATGAGCTACGCCTCGACCCGCTCTGGTCGCGGTTGAAGGACGACCCGCGGTTCGAGGAAATCCTGAAATCAGCGAAGCCGCTGTGAGAAAGTAGGGCGGGGTCTCCGACCCGCCCATCCGACTGACGAGTCGTTTTGCCCGCGGTTTGCGCGGATGATGCGGATAAGATCCACGCAGCGAAAATCCATCTGCGTCATCTGCGTGATCCGCGGTTAAAATCTGTTTCCGTTCCGAGGGCGGGTCACAGACCTCGCCCTACCTCACGCGTAGCGGTCTTCCGTCCACGGGTCGGCGCCGTTCGAGTAGCCGCGGACTTCCCAGAAGCCGAGCTTGTCCTCGGCGAGAAACGTAATCCCGCTCACGAACTTCGCGCCCTTCCACGCGTAGAGTTTCGGGATGATCACGCGCGCGGGGCCGCCGTGTTCGCGCGAGACGGGCGCGCCGTCGAAGCTCGTCGCCACCAGCACGTCGTCGTCGAGGCAGGCGGCGAGCGGGAGATTGGTCGAGTAGCCGTCGTAGCTCGTGAAATAGACGAACCTCGCTTCCGGCGCGGGCTGCGCGAGTTCGTAGAGCGTCGGGAACGCGACGCCGCCCCAGCGGCAGTCGTATTTGCTCCACGTTGTCACGCAGTGAAAATCGCTCACGTCCTCGACTTGCGGCAGCGCGTGGAATTGCGCCCACGAGAGCGTGGTTGGTTTCGCGACGAAGCCATCCACCTTGAGGGTCCACTTCTCGTGGGTGATTTCTGGCTGCACGCCGAGATCGAGCACGGGGAAACCGGTGGTGAGTTTCTGGCCGGGCGGCAGCCGATCCGGCGACGCCACCGAGCGCGCGGTGACGCCGCGAGCCTTCTGCTTTTCGGCCCATTTCTGTTTCGCCTCGATGTAGCGCTCCTTCGACATGGCGCGAAACGTAGGCAGGTGAGCGCGGTGCGCAAGCTGTAGGTCGGGCGTAAAGTCGGACCTACACCTCGTCGGCCAGCGCCTGCGCGACGGGATCGCGCCGCCGGTGATAGTAAATTGCCATGCCGCCTTGGTAGAAAAACGTGACGAGGGCGAAGATGGCGTAGGTGAGGTTGTAGACCATCCGGATGAACTCATCCGGCGTGTAGTCCGCGAGCTCCAGTGAGGTCTTCATCTCTTCGGTGACCGCGGCGCGCAACGGCCCGAGTTCCGGGTGCAGCAGCCGCAGCGCACAATAGCCGAGCACCGTGACGAGCAGAAATAGCTGGCTGCCGACGAGCCAGTTCATGCCCCGCGGTTCACCTTCGCGCAGCAGCGACGCGCCGTGCAGCTCGATCGCCCCCGCGCCGGCGACCAACAAGCCGATCACCGCGCCGACTACATCTCCGGCGAGGGCGGTCAATACCGCGAACAGTCCGGCGACCGCAAGGACGCTCAGGCCATCGAGCCGGGCGAGGCGCAGCACGCGGCGGAGAGTTTCGTCGGGGAGGAGGGGAGGTAGTTCCGGCATGGAGTGAAAGTGAGAGTGAGAGTGACAGTGGAATCAAGGAACTGCATTCGCTATCGTTTTCGTCGCATTTTCACTTTCACTCTCACTTTCCCTTTGAAACCCTTTCCCTTTCGTCTCGAGTTCCCACCCGAGCTGCCCATCAGCGGGCGCGCCGAGGAAATCACCGCGGCCATCGCGGCGCATCAGGTCGTGATCCTCGCGGGCGAGACCGGTTCCGGCAAAACCACGCAGATTCCGAAAATGTGCCTCGCGGCCGGCCGCGGCACGAACGGCCGCATCGCCTGCACCCAGCCGCGCCGGGTCGCCGCGCTCTCGGTCTCGCGCCGCGTGGCCGAGGAACTGGGGGTCGCGTGGGGCCGCGAGGTCGGGTGCAAGATCAGGTTCAACGACCAGACGACGCGCGACACGGTGATCAAATTTCTCACCGACGGCATGCTGCTCGCCGAGGTGCAGGGCGATCCGCTGCTGCGCGACTACGACACCATTATCATCGACGAGGCGCACGAGCGCTCGCTCAACATCGACTTTCTCCTCGGTCACCTGCGCACGCTGCGCTACCAACGTCCGGACCTGAAAATCGTCATCACGTCGGCCACGATCGACACCGAGATGTTCAGCCACGCCTTCGACGGCGCGCCCATCGTCCAGGTCGAGGGCCGCACGTTTCCCGTCGAGGTGATCTACGCGCCGCTCGACGAACTCGGGTCCGATGCCGCCGAGGGCGACGAGCGCGAGGCGCGCGCGGAGGCCCTGCACTACATCGACGGCGCCGTCGAGGCGGTTGAGCGCATCGTGCGCGACAGCGAGCGCGGCGACATCCTCGTCTTCCTGCCGAGTGAGCGCGACATCCGCGAACTGAGCGACCTGCTCGAAGGTCGCCGGCTGCGCGACTGCGAACTCGTCCCGCTCTTCGGCCGGCTCTCGAATTCGGAGCAACAGCGCGTCTTCGCGGCGACCCAGCGCCGCAAAATTGTCCTCGCGACGAACATCGCCGAGACCTCGCTCACGATTCCCGGCATCCGTTTCGTCGTCGACACGGGCCTCGCGCGGCTGAGCCGCTACTCGCCGCAGGCGCGCACGCGGCGGCTGCCGATCGAGGCGGTCTCGCAGTCGAGTGCGGACCAGCGCAAGGGCCGCAGCGGTCGCGTGGCCGAGGGCGTGTGCATCCGGCTTTATTCCGAAAAGGATTTTCTGGAGCGCCCGCGTTTCACGCAGCCGGAAATCCAGCGCGCGAATCTCGCCGATGTCATCCTGCGCCTGAAGGCCTTCGGCCTCGGCGACATTGAGCGCTTCCCGTTCATCAACATGCCCGCCGCGAAATCCATCCGCGCGGGCTATGCGCTGCTGGAGGAGCTGGGGGCGATCGAGAGCGGTAGGGCGTCTGTCTTGCAGACGCCGCTCGGCGATACACCTGCGACGGCGTCTGCAAGACAGACGCCCTACGATTGGGAGCTCACGCCTTTGGGGCGTGAGCTGGCCCGTCTCCCCGTCGATCCAACGGTCGGTCGTATGATCCTGCAGGCGCGCACCGAGAAGGCACTGCGCGAGGTGCTCGTGATTGCCGCGGGCCTCAGCATCCAGGATCCGCGCGAGCGCCCGCTCGACCAACAGCAGCAAGCCGACGTCGCGCACCGCCGTTTCGCGCATCCTGATTCCGATTTTCTTACCCTGCTCAACGTCTGGGATGCGTGGCACGACCAGCTCGAAAATCTCTCGCAAGCGAAACTTCGCCGCTTTTGTCGCGATCATTTTCTCAGTTACACGCGGATGCGGGAGTGGCGCGACATCCACGCCCAGCTCTTCGACACGCTGCGCGAGCGCGAGGATTTCAAGCTCTCGTCGGCGTTCGATGGCTGGCGCACGGTTGCGGGAGGAACGGTGGGAGGGGCTTTACGCCCCGATTCGAAAGCCTCTCGCCATCCGTCGGGGCCGAAAGCCCCTCCCACAGCTTCGGGCGAGCTGGTCTTTGGTTCGCCCGGCTACCGCGCCATCCACCGCAGCATTCTCTCCGGCCTGCTCGGCAATCTTGCCCACCTCGACGAGGAAAACGGTGGCTACAAGGCGACGCACGATCGCAAGGTGACGCTGTTTCCCGGTTCGGTCCTCTTTCGCCGCGAAGAACCAAAGAAACGCTCGTCTGCCGCGGCGCCACGCGACGCGCAGAAAAAAGGGACGAAGTCCCCGCGGTGGATCATCGCCGCGGAAATCATGGAAACCTCGCGGCTCTTCGCGCGCACCTGCGCGCGGCTCGACCCGCTGTGGGCGCTCGACCTCGGCGCGCACTTGGTGCGCGTGGCGCACAGCGAGCCGTTCTGGGATGTGGAGAAAGGCCGCGTGATGGCGAAGCAGCGCACGCGGCTCTATGGACTTGAGCTCGAGAGCAAGGCGGTTGGCTACGGCAAGATCGATCCGCCGCACGCGACGGAAATTTTCATCCGCGAGGGCCTCGTGAACGATACGATCGCGTTTCCCCTCGATTTCATCGCGCACAACCGCACCGTCCGCGAGAAAGTCGAGCACCTCCTCACGCGCACGCGCGACGCGGGTTACCTCAACCTCGACGAGGCCGCGTATCGTTTCTACGCCGCGCGATTGATGCCCGAGGGTGGGGCCCGCTCTCCGAGCGGGCCTGAGCTCCAGCGTGAGAATGTCTCTTCAACCCAGGCCGGTTCGGAGAACCGGCCCCACTTCGGCCTCAGCACCGTCGCCGAGCTCGTTGATCTCGTTCGCGAACGCCGCGGCGCCGAGCCGCGTTTCCTGATGATGGAGCCGGACGACCTGCGTGGCGTCGACGATGAGATGCACGATGCCGCGGCGTTTCCCGCGGCGCTGCCGCTCGACAACCGCGCGCTGCCGCTCGCCTACGCCTACAAGCCCGGCCAGGCCGACGACGGCGTGACACTCGACGTGAGCGTGCGCGCGGCCGAGGCGCTGACGCCGGCGGCGCTCGACTGGGCGGTGCCCGGCCACCTCGAGGCCAAGGTCGAGCACTACGTGCGCGCGTTGCCCAAGGAATTGCGTCGCGTGTTCGTCCCGCTCGCCGAGACGGCCAAGAGTCTCGCCGCGCAACTCGCCGCCCGCGACCGGCTCACCGGTCGGCGCGAGTCGCTCACCGAGTCACTCGCGGCCCAGATCACCGAGCGGTTTCGCGTCGCGGTCGATCCGGCGGTGTGGGTGGACAAGCCGCTGCCGGATCACCTGCGGGTGCGGGTCCGCGTGCTCGACGACAAGGCGCGCGAACTTTGCGCGAGCCGGGAGCTCGAGGAAATCGACGCCGCCCTGCACGCGCAGAAGCGCACGGCGAGCGCGAGCGTCGCGCGCATCGAGCCCGAGGCGTGGCGGCGGGCGCGCGCGAAATGGGAAACGGCGGAGCAGACGACGTGGACGTTTGGCGACATGCCCGAGCGCGTGCTCGTGACGGAGCAGGCGGGCGTGCCGGTATTCGCGTTTCCCGGCTTGCTCGCGGCCCGCGACGGAGTGGCACTGCGACTGGGTAAGACGCCCGAGGAAGCACAGGTCACGACGCGGGTCGGCCTCGCCGCGCTGCTGGAGCGGCAACTGAGCAACGACCTCGGCTGGCTGGAGCGCGACCTGCGCGCGATTCGCCTGCTCGGCCCGCTCCTCGCCACGCTGGCGCCCGCGGACGAGTTGCAGGCCCAGGCGTTTCAGGCGATCCGCCGCTGGTTGACGGACGCCCAAAGGATCGAGGTAGGGCGCGTGAGCCCGAACGCGCCGGTTACGCCTGAGCCACCGGACCAGCCCCGGCGGATGAGGGAAAATCCGCCCTACCTCCGGGCCGCGGCTTTCGCCGCGGCGCTGGAAAAATCCAAGGCCGATCTCCGCGGTCTCGTGCCACGTTTCTGCGATCAACTCCGCGAAATTCTCACCCTGCGGCAGGCGCTGCTCGTGCAGCCGAACCAGCCCGCCGGACTCGACGCGGATCTGACGGCGCTGCTGCCACCGGACTTTCTGCGGACGACACCCTACGCGCAGCTCGCCCATTTTCCGCGCTACCTGAAAGCGATGAAGTTCCGGGCCGAGCGCTGGCGGCAGAATCCCGCGAAGGACGCCGAGCGCACGGCGCAACTCGCGCCCTATGTCGCCGCCGTCGCAAAGCTGCGCGACCGCGACAGCACGCTCCGCTGGCTCGTCGAAGAATTCCGCGTGAGCCTCTTCGCGCAGGAGCTCGGCACGGCTGAGCCGGTGTCCGCCGTGAAACTCGACCGTGCGCTCGCCGGGTTGCAGTCGGGCGCCGCGCCCCCGCGCGCCGCAGCCGAAACTGCCGTGAAGCCGAAGCCGATCGTCAGCACACAGGTTGCCGCGAAAAAATCCACGCCGCTGAAAAACCTCGGCGCACTCGACAAACTGTTTCCGAAGTAGGGCGTCTGTTTCGCAGACGGCGTCGTCCGCGGGTCAGCCGAGCCCGGCGTCTGCCAGACAGACGCCCTACGCATCCCGCGCTGGGGCGATCAATGCCATGGACGAGTCCGGCGGTGAAATCGCCGCGCTTGAAATTTCCCGTCATCGCGGCGGCAAATTGTGGCGCTGGCCGTCGGGCGTGGGACGCAGAGGCTTTCGGGTTGCGGTGCGCGCCGGCGATTGCACACTCGCGCTACCCCTCTCTCGTTACCCGCCTCCATGAATACCTCGATCTCCAATCTGCTTCAACGCAAAGGCCCCGTGGTTCACTCCGTGGCCCCGACGCTCAGCGTCTACGATGCCGTCGCCGAAATGAACCGTCATCGCATCGGCGCCATCGTCGTCCTCGACGGCGAGCGGCTCGTCGGCATCTTCACCGAGCGCGATGTGCTGCGCCGCGTGGTCGGCGCCGGGCTCGAACCCAAGAACGCGCTGGTGGCCGACGTCATGACGTCCGGCGTGCTGACCATCTCCCCCGATACCACCGTGGACGCCGCCATGCTGATTTTCACCGACAAGCGCTGCCGGCATCTGCCGGTGGTGGCGGCGGGGCGGTTGATCGGCGTGCTGTCGATCGGCGACATCACGCGCTGGATGTCCGATGCGCACCGGGCCGAGGCGGAGCATTTGAAGAATTATATCTCGGGCGGATTGCCGATGTGAGGGGTGGGGCGGGTTGCAATCTGCCCGTGGACTGAGGATTTTTGCGACCGCGGATTTCACGGAGTGGCACGGATGGATCGCCACCACGCTCTTCTTGATTCGGGTTAATCCGTGAAATCCGTCGTTGAACCTAAGAACGGCAGCTAAAACGCGGAGCGCGCGGAGGACGCGGAGCAAGCCAGGAAAATATGAACCTAGATTCCGCCGTCGGAGTAGCACCGCGGAGACCGAAGAGGCGCAGAGAAAGCTGCTTGATGAATTCTATCCTCAGTCGGCAGTTTCACCTGCGGAGCGATATCGGTTTCCAGCGGATAGCTGGTTTTCTCCGCTGCGCTCTCCGCGTCCTCCGCGTTTCATTCGCTGTGGGTCCGATACCCCGAAGCTTGCTTCGGCTTGGTTGGACGGACGGGTTTAAGCGCGAATTGCATTATGGTCGGATGAGTTTGCGGCGGTCTTGTCAAATGCCCCGGGGCTTGCCCCGGGGATTTTTACTGGCTTTTTCTGGGTTGGGGGTTTTTGTTTTCCGAGGGTGGGCTTGCCTCAGGGCGGAGTTTCCCCTTGCTCGCGTCCATGGAATTTGAAGCCGCCCGCACTCACATTCAATCGGCCTTCGCCCGCATGAGCGCGGCCTATGGCCAGCTGGTGTTCGACGAGTGGGCCGTGCTCGGACTCGGCGGCCAGCAGGGCGTGCTCGCCTACACGGGGCCGCGGCCGGATCGTTTCCGCCGGGAGATGCCCAACGACGCCGTCCCGCTCCGCGCCGAGGCGGCCGCGCAGCCGAGCGGCGTGGGCGATATCGTCTTCGCCCTCGAGGCGGGCGGCACGCGCTACGACGTCTTCGTGCGACTCGGCGAAGCGACCTATCTCGTGTGCAACCACACCGCGAAAACGATGGCGGAGATTCGGGCCAATCCCGGCTGGCTGCAGGCGCAGGGCGTGTTATTTGAGCTGGGCGAAAAATTCCGCGCGGATCCGCTGGAGGAATGAGGTAGGGCGCGTTATCCCGAACGCGCCGCTCCGTGCGTTCGGATGCGCTGAGCCGACGGATGAGGGATAATCCGCCCTACCTACATCAACCCCGCGCCGACGAACCAGGCGTAGGCGGCGAGCAGGGGCCAGCCCATCCAGCGCGGCAGGCCGCGGGCGAACAGCACGCACAGCGCATGCACCACCGCGGCGCCGATCAAAATCGCGAGACCGGTCTCGAAAAATTTCGGCACCGGCAGCGGCGCGATGAGCGCGCTCAGCCCGACGCACAGCGGGATGCAGATATGGCCGTCGCCGATCTGCGACGCGTAGGCGATGTCGGCGCGGCGGCGCGCAGCGTAGTAAAACGCGATGAGCGCATTCGGCAGCACCATCAGCCAGCCGCTCAGCCAGCCGAGGTGCTCCGCGCTGACGAAACCGCCCGGCTGGCCCGTCAGCCACGTGACGAGCCAGTCGATGCTTACGTAGAGCGCGTAGGCGCCGAGGAGGACGACGAGGGCGTCGAGGTAAAACAGCGGGCCAAACGTGCGCCGCTGGCGGACGTTGTGCTTGAGCACGTCGAAGACCTGAAAGCATTGCCAAAACAAAAACAGCGCCACGAGCACGACCCCGTCGCTGGCATCGAGCTTGCCGTCGGCGCCGAGCACCCACGTCACGCCGCTAAAAAACAACCCGGCCGCGAGCGTGAGCAGCAGCGAGAGGCGGTTGAGCTGTTGCGTGGTATCGGGGGCGGGCGCGCCGGCGGATTTCTTCGCGCTGGTTTTCTTCGCCTTGCCGGCGTCGCTCAGATCGAGGCCCCAGACGAGCGCGGGGAGACCGAGGACGAGCGTGAGGTTAGTGACGTTGTTGACGAGGCAGTTGGTGAGCACCTCCTGGCCGGGAGCTTTGCGCGCGGCGATGATCGCGACGAAGATCAAATTGCCGAGACCCGAGCAGTAGGGCATCACGAGCGTGCCGAGCGCGGTGCCCTCAAGCCCGTGCTTGAGGAGCGCCTCGAGCCGCCAGATCATGAGCAGCGATGCTAACAGGAAGAGCGCGAGATAAGTCCAGACGCTCGTGAGCCCGGCGCCGTCGATGATGTCGGGCAGCGGATTCACGCCACGCCGCCGCGCACGTCACGGAGCAATACGGCTTTGGTCGCGTCGCTCATGATTTCTTCAACGCGGAGGTCGCGGAGAGCGCGGAGCGAAGACGGATTGCGTCGGCTTGTCCGCCGACTTGTCCGCCATAGCCTTGGCGACGGCGGAAGTCTTGACGAAGGCGGATGTCCTCGCGCGCGTAGCTGAGGAAGATGGCGCCGGCGGGCGCCGGGGCGGATGGGTTATCGGGCGGGGAACTGGCCATGAACGTGGAAAAACATGGCGGCTCACTCGACGGAGACGAGGAGAAAGGTAGGTCGCAATTGGCCCGGGCCGGTTATGGATCCCGCGGCTGCCTTTGCTTGAGCACGGCCACATCCGCCCGATCTTTAGGGCGGTTGGCGCGACGCTTGTTCACCAGGAGATCGTCGTAGCTGATGAAGTTTACGACGAGATTGTCCAACCGGGCTCGGGTGCGGCGGGCATAGCAGTCCGCGAAGGCGACGCCATCGATTTCGTTGAGAATTTCCAGGCGCATCGGTTCGCGGCCGATTCGCAGAATCTGGCCGCGTTGTTGAAAGGCCGCGGGATCGGGAGCGCCGTCGGCAAATCCAAAGTCCCGGAAGACCTTCACGAGCGACGCCGCGTTGCGCGGGGAAATGGCGACGTAGATGTCGATGTCGCCCGTGTAGCGGGGGTAACCGTGGAAAGCCACCGAGTAGCCGCCCACCACCAGATACTTAACGCGATGCCGGTTCAACAATCTCAAAAACTCGCGGAAGTCGTGCGGAATCGGGATCATAACTCGCGTGGTTCATCTGCCGCCAAAGCTCCATCGCCGTCAGTCGCTGCCGCGGCGACATGGATCGCCAGGCCTTGCGATCCGCTTTCTCCGCAGCGGCGAAGGAGCGGGCGATCGTGAGCCGGCGGATCAGTCTGGTTTGATTGAACAGGTGGCGGGCCATCTTGGAGGTAAAAGGTAGAGCGTGAGGAGAACCGGCGGCAAGGCCCGACTCGGTGGGTCACGCGGAAACCTGACGCAAGCCGAGTTGAAGACCGCGTCGCACTAGGGCCTGTTAACACTACGCTAGCGCCAACCAGATGAGAGCGAAGGTGACGAAAGCACGGAAGAGCGCATCGAGTTTGTCGTAGCGGGTGAAGATGCGGCGGAAGCCCTTGAGTCGGCGGAAGAGTCGTTCGACGTGATTGCGCTCCCGATAGATCACCTTGTTTAGCTTCCAAGGTTTGAGCCGCCGAGGGTTTGGTGGAACCACGGGATTGAAGCCGAGCAGGGTGGCCAAGCCGCGGGTTTCGTCGCCCTCATAGGCCATGTCCATCACGAGGGCGCAGCCTGCGGCAGGACAGCCCAGTTCTCCGATCAGCTCGCGGCCTTCGGGCCCGTCTCCGTGCTGACCAGGCGAGAGACGGAAGCCGACGGCGCGAGCATCATTCGCGGCAACCAGATGAATCTTGGTGTTCCAGCCTCCCCGGGATTTGCCGATGGCTTGCGGACCGTTTTTTTCTCCGCTCCGGTGCCGTCCGGGTGAACCTTCACGCTGGTGCTGTCCAGCGACACCACCTTCAGCTCAACGCTCAGCACGCCCTCCTGCTGCAACTTCGCAAAGATCCGATCCCACACTCCATTTTTGCTCCAGCGATTCATGCGCGTGTAGATCGTGTGCCAATTGCCGAAGCGCTCTGGCAGCCGCCGCCACTTGCAGCCGTTCTCCATCACATACAGCACCGCGTTCAGGAAGTTCAGAGCCTCCATGCTCACGTTGCCTCGCTCTACCGGCAGGCTATCGCGGATTCGCTTCAGATGCGTTTCGGTTAATTCCATCTCTCTTTCCAACACTTTTGCCCAATCATAGCAATAGTGTTAACAGGCCCTAGCCGCAGCGGCGCGGCGAAGGTGGTGGACAGATTCTTCGACGTGAGCACCGTGGCGCGCGGGCCGGCGGCGACGACGCGACCGGCGCGCAGCAGGAGCGCGTGCGTGAAGGCCGGGGTGATCTCCTCGACGTGGTGGGTGACGAGCACCAGCGCGGGGGAAGCGGTGGGAGGGGCTTTATGCCCCGACCGTTTGTGGTGGTGAGTGGAGTCGGAGCGAAAAGCCCTTCCCACAGTTCCGATCCGCGCCAGTTGTTCGATGAAGCGCAGAAATTTTTCGCGCGCGACCGGGTCGAGGCCGGCACAGGGTTCGTCGAGGATCAGCAGTTGCGGACGGGCCATCAGCGCGCGGGCGATGAGGACGCGCTGGCGTTCGCCTTGGGAAAGGTAGGCCCACTCGCGGTCGGCGATTTTCGCGAGACCCACGAGGTGGAGAAGTTTTTCCGCGGCGGCGCGGTCGGCGCGGGTGCCGGCGTGCCAGAGATCGAGCTGCGCGTATTTGCCGCTCACGACGGTATCGAGCGCGACCTCCGAGAGCGGGATCGAGGCGGCGAATGCGCTCGTGACCACGCCAATTTTCAGGCGCAGGGCGCGCCAGTCACTCGCGCCGTAGGTTTTCCCGAGCAGTGAAATTTCGCCAGCGGTCGGCGAAAGAAATCCGGTCAGCGCTTTCAGCAGCGAGGTTTTGCCGGAGCCGTTCGCGCCGAGGATGACCCAGTGCTCGCCGGGGGCGACCCGCCAGTTGATGCCGCGGAGGATCGCGGTGGCGCCGCGCGTGACGCGCAGGTTGGTGACCTCGAGGACGGGCTTCATGCGGGCGAGTGTGCGCCGGCGGAGTTGCGCCGGTCAACCGCGGGCATCAGCGTCCCGGGATGTGGCTTCGGATAATTTTGGTCAGTCTGCTGGCGCTGGCGGGCGCGGGGCGGGCGTTCGCGTGGGGGCGGCTCGGGCACCAGGCGATCGGCGAACTGGCGGCGGACTTGCTGCACGAGAAGGCGCGGCTGCAGGTGAAAAAAATCCTCGGAGCCAGTGAGCTCGCGACGGCGGGGGTCTGGCTCGACGAGTTGCGCGCGGCGGAGCGCGGCACCGGCGGGCTCGCGGGCGACCCGGAGGCGGTGGCGTTCAACCAGAAATTTCCCGACCACCACAAATGGCACTTCACCAATTTTCCGCTCGGGAGTGCCACCTACAGTGAGAGCAGCCGGTTCGCGGATCCGGACGATGTCGTCCACCAGATCAATGCCTGCATCGCGTCGCTCGAGGGGCGCTCGACCAAATTCACGCCGGTGGAGGCGTTGCGGGTGCTCACGCATCTGGTGGGCGACGTGCACCAGCCGCTGCATGTGGGCACGGGGTTTTTCGACGTGCGCAACCCGAGCACCCCGAAACTCATCACCGCGCCTTCGAGCGTCGCCGGCAAATCCGCGGATCTCGGCGGCAATAAAGTGCGGACCGGTTTCGGGCTGTTCGACAGCTTGCACGCATATTGGGATGACACACTCGTGCAGCGCGTGGCCGCGACCGGCAGCGCGGAAAAACTCGCCACGCATTTGCGCAGCCGCGTGAACCACACGAAGTGGCGCACGCCGGGCGATTATCACACGTGGGCCGCGGCGTGGGCGACCGAGTCGGTGCACCAGGCGGCGCTGGCGTATAAGGGGATCATGTTCACCGGGGCGAAGCTGTCCGCGGGTAAATCCCTCTCGGCCGTCGCGGCCGAACTGCCCAGCGACTATGAAGCCGGCCAGAAGCCGCGGGCGCAGGCGCAGCTGGCGAAAGCGGCGTTTCACCTCGCCGAGCTGCTCAACGCAATCGAATGGAAAACGCCATGAGTGCGCTCAAAGTCTACACTCTCGCCACCTGCGACTCCTGCCGCCGCGCCGTGAAGTGGTTGCGCGCGCAGGGCCTGGCAGTCGACGAACGGGCGATCCGCGAGACGCCGCCGACGCCGGCTGAATTGCGCACGATGCTCGCGGCTTACGGCGGCGAGCGGCAGAAACTTTGCAACTCATCCGGGCGCGAATATCGCGCGCAGGAAGTGGGCCGGAAATTGCCGGGGCTGAGCGAAACCGCGTTCCTCGCCCTGCTCGCGGGGAACGGCAACCTCGTGAAGCGCCCGTGCGTGATTGGCGACGGCGTGGCGCTGATGGGGTTTGACGAGGCGGAGTGGTCGGCGGCACTGAAGGCTCGCACGGCGGCCGCGGCGCCCCATGCTGCCGACCTCCGCTAAGCCATGAATCCTCCTTCCGCCCATCCGTTGTCCCACACCATGCGCTGGCTTGCCGCGCACACCCGGTTTCCTGCCAGTCGGCTGGAGCCGCGGGCCGAGCGGCTGTTGTGCTTCGCGGCGCTGGCGGCGGCGGACGAGGCCGCGGGGCAGCGGCGCTTCCTGATCGAAAGCCGCGATCCGGCCCAGACCTCGGCGCAACGCGCCCACGGCCTGCGGCGTTCCCAGGTCCATTTCAAGTGCGATAATAGCGCGAAGGTGTAAGACCAGCGTCCCTTGGAACCTGGATTTTTGGTAGGGGCCGTTGCCCGCAACGGCCTGGGCCACTCGGAAGGCGGTTGGGGGCAACCGCCCCTACCGGCCCAGCAGTCCCGCTGGTCCAAAGCCAACGTGACGTTGGTATGAGTTCGTTGTCCCGGCTTCAGCCGGAATCCGAAAGCGGTGCAAATTCGGGCGATGGGCCATCGGCCCATCGCTCGCTCAATCTCGTTGGTAAATCACCTGTCCGTCAAAAACCGTCAGGACCACCTTCGCCTGCTCAATTTCCACCGGATCGATCTGGAAAATATCCGCCGAGAGCACGGCGAGGTCGGCCAGTTTACCGACTTCGATTGTGCCCTTCGCCTTTTCATCGAAGCTCGCGTAGGCCGACCCGTAGGTGAAAGCGCGCACCGCCTCGGCCACCGTGATCTTTTGTTCGGGCACCCAGCCGTGGGGATGTTTGCCGTCCAGCGTGCGGCGCGTCACGGCGGCGTAAATGCCCCGCAACGGCTCCATCGGCGCGACAAACCAATCCGACCCGAAGGCCAGCACCGCGCCGGCGTCGAGCAGCGCGCGAAACGCATACGTGCCCTTCGCGCGCTCCGGGCCGATGCGCTTCTCCGCCCAGCGTCCGTCGTCGATCACGTGATAGGGCTGCATCGAGGCGATCACGTGCTGCGAGGCGAAGCGTTTGATCTCCTCGGCGCGCAGGTGCTGCGCGTGCTCGATGCGGAAGCGGCGGTCGCGCGGGCCGTTGGCCTCGGCGGCGGCGGCATAGCAATCGAGCACCTTTTGGTTCGCCTGGTCGCCGATCGCGTGGATGGCGAGGTGCAATCCGGCCTGGTCGGCCGCGATCACGCGGGCACGCATCTCGGCCTCCTTCAGCATGTCGCTGCTGGGCAGGCCGGAGGTTCTGGCATTGTCCAGATAAGGCTCGAAAAACCACGCGGTGGTGGAACCGAGCGAACCATCCGCGAATCCCTTCACTCCACCGATCTTGAGTTTGTCGCCGCCGAACCCGGCCTGAATTCCGGCTCGACTGAGCCGCTCCCATTGCGACAACGGTTGGTGCCCGCTGACGCGCACCGTCAATTCGCCGCCGCGCAGCAGCGCTTGATAGACGGCCAGCACGCCAGGCGACGCCGACATATCCTGCACGCTCGTCACGCCGTTCTCCGCGGCATAGCGCATCGCCGCCGTGATGGCGGCCGTGAGTTCATCGGCCGACGAATCGGGAATCACGCGGTAAACCAGATTCATCGCCGCGTCTTTGAGCACGCCCGTCGGTTCGCCCTGCGCATCGCGCACGATGGCGCCACCGAGCGGTTCGACGGTGTCGCGGGTAATGCCCGCGAGCTTCAGCGCCAGCGAATTCGCCAGCCCCATGTGCCCATCGAGCCGGTTGATGAAGACCGGATGGTCCGGCGTGACCGCGTCGATCAACTGCCGCGTCGGCAAAGCCGCGGGCTGCCAGTTCTCGTGATCCCAGTTGCCTTTGAGCACCCACCGGCCCCGGGGTAGCGCTCTGGCAAATGCTCCGATGCGGTCGCGGAATTCCGCCGGCGTCTGCGCATCGCGCAACTGGACCGACGCCAGGCCCGCGCCGCCATCGAAGAAATGCACATGTGCATCGTTGAACCCCGGCACCACGCGCCGCCCCTGCAAATCGATCACGCGCGTGCCGGCGCCGGCCAGCGCGCGCACCTGCGCGGTTGGGCCGACCGCGACGATGCGACTGCCAAGAGCAGCGAGAGCCTCGGCCTCCGGCTGACGGTCATTGCCGGTCCAGATCTTGCCGTTGAGCAAAACCAGATCGGCGGCCAGCGGCGCCTGTCCCACCACCCGCGACACCCCAACGCCGCCAAGCACCGCGCACAACGCCACGGAAGTAATTCGCGCGTTCATCGAATTCAAAAACGAGAAAATGCGCACGCCAGTCACTTCACCGGCCCGAGATACTTGTCCAGCCAGTCGAAGATTTCTTTAGAGGTTTGATTGCTCGACAGACTGTGCCCCGTGTCGAAAAGCACATGGCGCTTGTGCTCGGGCGGTGTGCCCAGCAGGCGAAAAAGGGGAAGCTGCGACGATTCCAGTGGAAACACAGCGTCGTAGCGGCCGTTCAACATCAAGGTGGGAATCGTGATGCGC
>SIBG01000107.1 GCA_009695305.1 Opitutus sp.
TGCGGACTGCTCGTTCGGCTCGCGGCTGCTCTCCACCTGTCCTCGCGGACACGCAGTTGCCGCACCTTCTCGGCGAAACGACCTAATTGGCCGGATGAGACTTCCACTCATGGTTGGTTGGTTTTCGGGATCGCACCCACGGATGACACAGATGAACACTGATCAAGGCATCGAACCAGCAGGGCTTGATCCGTGCCTATCCGTGTAATCCGTGGTCAAAAAAAATCCGATGTCTGAGTCCACCCCAATTTCCTCTACCGCCGTCGACCGCGCCAACCCCTGGCCCGGTTTGGCGCCGTTTACCGAGGCCGAGAGCGCCCTCTTCCACGGGCGCGACGAGGAGATTCGCTCGCTCCTTCGCCTCATCGAGCGCAAGCCGCTCACGGTGCTCTTCGGCCAGTCGGGCCTCGGCAAATCCTCTCTCCTGCAGGCGGGCGTCTTCCCACAACTGCGCGCCACCGGCTATTGCCCGAGCTACATCCGCCTCGATCACAGCGACGGCGCACCTTCGCCCGCCGAACAGGTCAAGGCCTTCATCCGCGACGCCTCCGCGCGCGCCGGCACGTGGACGAAGCCCGGCATCGCCCAGCCGGGTGAGTCGCTCTGGGAATTTTTCCATCACCGCGATGATCGGCTCGTGGATAAAAATGGCCGCACCGTCGTGCCGGTCCTTGTCATCGACCAATTCGAGGAACTCTTCACCCTCGGGGCCGGCGTCGGCGCGCAGCGGGACCGGGCCGTCGCGTTCATGAACGCCCTCGCCGAACTTGTAGAAAACCGCGTCTCCGATCACGTCGTCGCGCGGCTGGAAAAATCCCCGGACGATCTGGAGGCGTTCGATTTCTCCCGGACCGATTACCGCGTGTGCCTTTCGCTCCGCGAGGATTTCCTGCCGCAGCTCGAAACTCTGGCCGAGATCATGCCGGCGCTGATGGAAAACCGGATGCGGCTCACGCGCATGACAGGCACGCAGGCCCTCGAGGCCGTGCTCAAACCCGGCGCGGGGCTCGTCACCGAAGGTGTCGCACGCGCGATCGTCGAATTCGTGGCCGGTGCCCGCGGCGGTTCGACCGAGCGACTCGCCGAGCTCACGGTGGAGCCTCCCCTGCTCTCCGTCATCTGCCACGAGCTCAACGACCGCCGCCATTCCCTCGGGCACCCGCAAATCACTGCGGATCTCGTGACGGGCAACCGCCGCGAGATTCTCAACGATTTTTACGAACGCAGCGTCGCCGATCTGCCCGACGGCATGCGCCGCTTCGTCGAGGACAAGCTGCTGACGAAGTCCGGTTTTCGCGACAACCTCGCGCTGGAAACCGCGCTCGAGGAGCCGGGCGTCACGCAGCCGCTCATCGACACGCTCGTCTCGCGCCGGCTGCTGCGGATCGAGGATCGGAGCCCAGCGCGTGGAGCTCACGCACGACGTGCTCGCCGAGGTCATCCGCGCGTCGCGCGATGCGCGCCAGCAGCGGCAGGCGCTCGAACAGGCCCGCGCCCACGAGCAGCGCGAGCTCGCCCTCGCCGCCCGCCGCACGCGGCGGCTGGCCTGACTCGTCGGCGGTCTTGCCGCCGTGGTCATCGCGCTCTGCGCCACCGTGGTTTACGGCCAGCGTCAGCGCCGCCTCGAATTTCAGCGCAACAGCCGGACCGATGTCGCCACCGCCTCGCGCCTGCTCGAGGAGGGCCGGACCACCGACGGCATCGCCCACCTGCTGCGCGCCGCGCGCCGCGACCAGCACAACCCCGCCATCGCGCCCCGCCTCGCCTCGCTCCTCACCTCGCGCAATTTCCTGCTGCCCGAGGGCGCGGCCGTGACCCAGCCCTCGCCCGTGCTGTGGACGGACTTTTCCCCCGACGGAAAAAGCGCCGGTGTGCTCTGGTCGGACGGCGCCCACGCCAGCATCGATCTTGCGACCGGCGCGGTCGAGCGGTGGCAATTGCCTTCGCCGCCCCAAAGGGGCACCACGCCCATCGCGCTGCGCGGGTTTCTCGCGGTCCGGTGCGAGGACGGTGTCACTCGGGTCCTGGATTTTGCGGGGCGACAGACCCAGGAGTTTCGGTTCGACGCCGAGCGGCAGCGAAGCCGGCGGTCCTCCTCCTCCAGGCGCGACCAGTCGAGCAACTTCTTTACCACCACGCTCGCCAACCGGACGATCGTCGTGGCCGATGCCGCGAGCGGCCGGACGCTGCCGCCGATTCCCATCGCAGGTGCAATCCTTGGCGTGCAGCGCACCGAAAAATGGTTGCTGTGGCGCGAAGGTGAATTTGGAAGTCTCGCGCCCGAGGTCCACGTGCGTGACTCAGCTACCGGCACCACCGAGCTTACGCTGCGAGTCCCGTCCGGTATTTTCACCGCATCATTGAGTCCGACCGGGCAGCAGATGGCCGTGGTGCAACGCGAGAGCGAGGACAACGCGCTCTTCCTCCGCCGCTACTCGTTGCCCGATCTCGCCCCGCTGGGCCCGGCGCAGCCCATCGAAAGCGCGGCTGCCGGTGTAACCCCGGGAATGGGTCTGTCCTACAGTCCGGACGGTCGGTATATCGTGTCGTGGCCGCCCACCCCCAGTATCCTTGAGGTGTGGGATGCCCAAACCGGCACGCGCATCGCGCGCATCCCGGCCGCAGGAGGTGTCATCTCGTCCACTCACCGGATTTCTCCCGACAGCCGGACTCTGGCCACCTTCGCCAACCTCGGCTTGCTCGACCTGTGGGATCTCAGCACCGGCACCGCGCGGGTGGCGCCCTTGAAGCACGGCGGCAATGTGCTCGACGTGGCGTTCAGCGCCGACGGCGTCACGCTGGGGACGACCGCCACCGACGGATTGGTCCGCGTGTGGGATGTGGCCAGCGGCCAGTTGCTGGCCGAGCCGACCTTGCAGCAACGCACCGCCCCGGTCGCCGCGCTTTCGCCCGACCGCACGCAGGTGACGATCGGCACGCGCGAAGGCGCCCTGTATCGTTTTCGGATCGGCCAGGGGCGGGCGAAGTCCGTGGAGCTGCCGCGGACGCCGCAGCCCATGCCGGCGCCGTTTCTGCCCGGGTCGCCCAGCCGCGTGCTCCAGATGCTCGGTGATCGCGCGCGGGTGATCGACGCCGCGACGGGCCGCGAAGTCCCGGGCGGCTTCGTCTATCCCGAGCCCATCCGCGCCAGAACAGGGACCACTCAAACAAACAACGGGTCGAGCGTGCGAACGGACTTCAAGGTGATGGCGGCGCGGACGATTTCCGGCGCGTGCTAGGCATGGTGGCTCGGCGAGGGCAAAGTTGAAAAGGTCGTTCCGCTCGAAGAATTCCCGATCGTGACGACTACGGTAAACGCGGCGTTCAGCGCCACCGGAGACCGGGTGGTGCTCGCCTGGACGGGCAACCTCCGCGTCTGGAACCTCCACACCGGCCAGCCGGTGGGTCCCCTGATCAGGTGGAGCGGCGGAAGCGGGCTGACACCCGGCGTTAACTTCAATCCCGACGGCAGCCGCGTGACGTTGGGATCAGCGATCGGCGAGGGGCGCGTCTGGGACGCCGCGACGGGCAAGGAAGTGTTTGTCTTCGAGGAGCAGGGCACGCGAGTGCAGGCATTGCTCTTCAGCCCCGACGGCCATCGGCTCGCCACCGCCAACAATTCGGGCGAGGTGCAGCTGTGGGACAGCCGGACCGGCGAACCGGCGAGCCCGGTCCTGTTGCACAATGCCCCCATCACCACTTTGGGCGCGGACTTTTCCAAGGACGGCAGTCTGCTCACCTATTCGTCCGACGGAGTGCTGAAGATCTGGGAGGGCAACACCGGCGCGCCCATCGGCGAGCCGATCACGCTCGGTCTCAGGAGAATTTCTTCCGCGCGCTTTTCGGCGGACGGCGGGCGCATCGTGACGGCGTCGGTCGATGGCGAGGCACGGCTGTGGGACGTGCGCAGCGGACTGGCGGCCGCCGAGCCGCTGGTGCACGGGCAGGCGATTCGGAGCGCCGAGTTCAGTCCGGACGGCCGCTTCGTGCGCACCGAGACCACGAACAATGTTTATCACCTCTGGTCCGTGCCGCCGCCGCCGCGCGGGGGAGAGAAGACACCGGAGTGGCTGCTCGACCTCGCCGCGATTTGCGCCGGCAAGACGCTGAACGAAGACGGCCAGTTCGTGACCGCCACCGATGCCTTCGGAAAAATCGCCGACCTGCGCCAGACGCTCGCCGACCTGCCGGACGATGCGCCCTATGTGGAATGGGGCCGCTGGTTCCTCTCCGACCGCGCGACGCGCTCGGTCGCCCCGGGCTTCACGATCACAACGGCGGAGGCGGAGAAGCTCGCAAAGGAACTGACGGCCCCCGCGACTCCCGCGCCCGCGCCGCGGCCGTAAGCGGAGCCGGGTTCGGCCGACAACTTGACAGAGCTGCATTCAAGGCCGATTCTCGGTTCATGGAAATCCTCACTCTAGCCGAGGCAAAACCGAAAATCGGGCGGCTCATCGACCGCGCGCTCGCCGGCAAGGCGGTGTTGATTCGCAAGGGCGGCAAGCTCGTGCAGTTGGCCGAGTTTGTTTTGCCCGAGCCCATCCCCGAGCGGCCGGTGGGATTTTTTCGGCGGCGGCCGGCCGACTATGACCTCGCCAATCGCGCGACAACAAGTGTGACGGCGGTGCGTTGACAAATGCACCAGTGGGACATCGTCCGCGTTCGGGTCAACGAGCACGACCGCGACGCGCACCCCGCGGTGGTGATCTCGTGTGAGGAAGACTGTCAGGATCCAGAATTCCTCCGGGTGAATGTGCTCTACGGCTCAAAAAAGCCGCCGGCAGCAGGAGTGCAGCCGTGGCAAGTATTGCTCAACGGTGCCGACGGGCTCGATTTTCGCACCGCCGTGGATTGCGGCGTATTTTACCTCGTCAACAAGGGCGCGTGCTCGCCCGCAATCGGCACGGTCACGCTTGAACGGCGGCGGGCGATTGGCCGGAAGATGATCGAAATCCTGCGACTGCCGCGTTGAGGCGGCAAATTCCGGTCCCGAATATCAGGCATTCGGTTTGAGTGCAGGGACGCACTGACCGCTCGCCGCGCTCCCCGACACCGCCCCCTACGCCAAGTGGGGCAAATGGTTCCTCTCGACCGATCCCGCCCGCTCCTTCCTTCGCGCCGGTGGCTGAGCGCGGGCCACGCCATGCAACAACTCGGAGGCGTAATCGCGGCGATGAAAAAGGACTCCTCCGCATGGGCGGCAAAAAGTCTCGACAAATCGAGACGCTTTTTCTCGGCCGCAATGAGAACCGACGAGTCGAGAATCAATGCCATTTCGAGCCAACCAGAGGCAGTTTGCGGCGGGCTTCGGCGATATCATCTCCAAACGCAGTCGCTTCAGCCGAACTCAAGTGCGGCAGTTTCGGCCACACGGCGGCCAGCTCCCGGCCCAGCTTGGTCCGGCGCGCCGGAATCACCTTCACCATCGGCTTGCCACCTTTGACCAGCAGGGCGCTTTCGCCGCCGGAATGCGCCCGGCTGACGAACTCCGAAAAATTTCGGGCGGCATCGGAAACTGTCATCGTCTTCATGGCGCAAGCGGATAAGCGAGGGACGGGAAATCGCAAGGCGCCAAAAGACCATGGGCTGGAAAGCTCGTGCCACTCTGGCCCGACGTCTCCTGCACATCTGCTGCACCGGCAGACAATTCCGCTCGCCGAGTTCAACCCGGACAGACGCTTCGTGCGCACCGAAACCACAGACAATGGTTATCACCTCTGGTCCGTGCCGCCGCCGCTGCCCGCGGGCGCCCAGACGCCGGAGTGGCTGCTCGACCTTGCAGTCATCTGCGCGGGGAAGACGCTGAACGAAGACGGCCTGTTCATGACCGCCACCGAGGCCTTCGGAAAAATCGCCGACATCCGCCGCACGCTCGCCGACCTGCCGGACGACGCGCCGGAGGTGGAATGGGGCCGCTGGTTCCTCGCCGTCCTTCACGCGCAGCATGAGTTGCGGGAAATGGCTTTCGGCGTAGGCGAGGGTCGCTTCCAGGCGGAGACCTCGGTGGGGTTCGTTCGTCGGGTCAAGGAACGAGCGAGTCCCCGCGCTGCAACTTCTCCCCTGAATTTCCAGTTTCCTATCCGCCAATCGCGCCTTAGCGTCGCGCCATGCTCTCCTTCCCTTCCCGCTGCGGCGCGGTTTTGACCGTCGCCGTTTTGCTTTTCCTCCCGGTCCGCGGCGCCGAACTGGTCGTGCCGGAACAGGTCGCGTTTGAGCGCGGCGTGGAATTTGCCCGACCCGGTGGCGTGTCCCTGACGCTGAACCTCGCGCAGCCGAAGGGTGCCACGGGGCTGCTGCCCGCCGTCGTCTGCATTCACGGTGGCGGCTTTCGCGCCGGCAGCCGCGAGGGTTACGACAAACTCTGCCTCACGCTGGCGGCGCGCGGTTACGTGGCCGTGACCATCACCTACCGGCTCGCCCCGGCGAACCGCTTCCCCGCCGCCGTGGAGGATTGCAAGGCCGCCGTGCGCTGGGTCCGCGCGAACGCCGCGCGGCTGCACGTGGACCCGGCGCGCATCGCGGTGCTGGGCGGCTCGGCCGGCGGCCATCTCGCGCAATTCCTCGGCGTCACCGCCGGCGTGCCGGAGTTCGAGGGCACCGAGAACCCGGGCTTTTCCAGTGCCGTCGCCGCGGTGGTGAATTACTACGGCACGAGTGATGTCACGAAATCCTACGGCCGCAGCGTGGACGCCGCCGAAGTGTTGCCGCTGTTTTTCGGCGGCGATCTCTCAACGCATCGCGCCGCGCACGTGCGCGGCAGTCCGTTGAACTGGGTGACGCCACACGCCGCGCCGACGCTCATTTTGCACGGCACGGAGGACAAATATGTGAATTACGAGCAGGGGCTCTGGATGCGCGACCGCCTCCAGCAATGTGGCGTCGACGTGGAACTGTTCACGCTCAAAGGGGCGGGTCACGGTTTCAAAGGCGCCGACGCGGAGAAGGCCGAAGCCGCCGCGCTCGCGTGGCTCGACCGGCATTTCAAACGCGCCGGGCAGTAAGACCAATTGCGATGAGCCTTTGGATTTCTGGTGGTCGGACGCGACCGCGGAGCGCGCCGACAGGACATTCGCAGACGGCCCAGCGGTCCGTCGCTCCCTTCCGTCCAGCACCGTTGAGCAATTGGTCTTAGCGGTAACGATGCAGTGAAATCTCAACCAAGCATGGGCGACAGGAAGGTCGCCCCTCCGACGGAGCGGCGACATTCCTGTCGCCGGTGCGGGTCACCAAACGGTGCTTCCTGCTTCACTCGTGATCGGCTTTCAACTGCATCGTTACGGCGTAGAGCGATTTCGGTTTAGATCGGCGCCCGACATCGAGTGCCAGTTGTCGGCCGCGAGCTGGCTCGCGCTTAGCCAGCGATGGACTCGAGCATGGTGACGGCTCAGCCCCCATCCATCACACTTTCGGGAGGAATTTTTTGCCACCAAGAGCACCGAGCTCCGACACCAAGGACACGGAGCCAATCGCTTTGTCTGCTCGGTGCTCTCGGTGGCTGGGCTCCGTGTCCTTCGTGGCTCATGCCTTGGTTGCGCTGGGGTGATTTATTCGGGTGAGGCCTCGGCGCGCCTGCCAGCGGGCGGCCGGCCATGAGTGCGTCCACCTCATACCAACGTCCCGTAACTTCTAGGCCTTTGTCATGGCGAGGTGCGCGAAGCGCGCCGTGGCGATCCAGCTGGATTGCTTCCTCGCTGCGCTCCTCGCCATGACAGTCTAAATCATCAGGGATGTCGGGATAACTCGAAAATGCGCGAGCCAGGCTCCGGGGCGCTCGATCCAAAACGGGAGCCTGGGTAGATCATTTTCTGGCGTCGGTCTGGCGGACGCGGTGATGCGACAGTCGCTCCGGCGGCGTCCGCCCGGCATTTTCCAGCCGCCGCCAGCTTCGCGGGGTCGGGCCCACGGCGAAAAAAAAGGCATCCGGCGAGATCGCCGGATGCCTCACGTGCGCTCGAGTGTTCGGGCGGTTACTGGAATTTGTAATCGACGCGCAGCGTGAACGAGCGGTCGCGCGGATCGGCCACGCGCGGCTCCCAATCGCTGCCGGCACCGGTGTTGGTGTCGTAAACGGCCGAGAACGGCGGGTGCGTGTTGAAGAGGTTTTTCACGCCGGCGATGACCGTCGTGTTCTTGATGCCGCGGTAGATGACGGAGAAGCCGAAGATGTTGTAGGCTTTCACCGTCGGGCTCCACTGCGACGGCTTGACGGTGCCGTTGGCCACACCCGGCAGCACGGCATCGATGTAGCTATCGCGATACGTCTGATTGATCATCCCCGTCCAGTTGCCTTTGCGGTAGCTGACATGGGCCGTGTGCTTCCAGCGAAGGCCGAGATCGCTCGAACGGGTGAATGTGTTGATTTCGCTCAAGCTGAACGGCGCGCTGGCGAGGAGCTTCGATTTTTTCTCGAGCAAATACGAGAGATCGAAACCGGCGGACAGCTTGCCATTCGCGACGTCCATGTTGCCCCTGAGACCATACTCAATGCCCTTCGTGGAGGTCAGGCCGGCGTTGACCCAGCGGGTATCGATCGCGGTAAGAGCGCCCGAGGCGTCGCGAATGAAGCGTTCGGGGAAGAGGCCGTAGTTCGCCGCCAGGATCGTCTTGTCGAAGAGTTGGATGGTGCCGTCGCGCTGGATCGACCACCAATCGACATTGCCGCTGAGATGGCGGCTAACTTGGAACACGAAGCCGGCGGAATACAGCTTCGCCTTCTCGGGATTAAGCTCGGGCTTGCCGCCCGTCACGATGACTGGGTGCACGGCCGGGTGCGTCGCATCGACAATATTGTAAGGGCCGTTCTTCGGATCGGAGAAATCGTTGCCGACGTAGGCACTCTCGGTCTTTGGATTGAACTGCTGCGTGAACGTGGGCACGCGGAAGCCAGTGCTGTAGGAACTGCGGAAAAGGATTTTTTCCGTCGGCGCCCAGCGCAGCGTGATCTTCGGATTGGTCGTGGTGCCGAAGCCGGTGTAGCGGTCGGTGCGGCCGGCGGCGTTGAGATCGAGGCCTTTCACCACGGGGACCAGCACTTCGGCGAAGATGGAGTCGATGCTGCGCGAGAGCGGCCTGGTGGCGTTGGCGTTGTCGAACGCCGCGCTCGCGATGATCGCGTCGCCCGAGCTGAGGTTGGTGCGGTTGTCGCCGCTAAAGCCGTAGGTTTCCTTGCGGTGGTCCAAACCGATCGCGCCCTGCACCGTGCCGGCGGGCAGTTTGAACAGTGGACCAGCGGCGGTGGCGTCGGCTTCATCCGTCCGATAGGTGCCGCCGTAGAGTTTCACGCCGTCGGCCCGCGTCGCGTCGATCGCGGTCATCGCGGCGTCCGTCTGCGTGTAGGAGAAGGGGCTGACGACGCCGGTGTTGATCAATTTTAGGAAGGCGTTCGAGAAAACATAGCCGTGGTTCAGGACGGAAGAGCTCTTGCTGTTCGCGCGGGAAACGCCGATGCGGTAATCCCAATTGGACAGGAAAGAGATCGGCCCTTCGAGGCCGACCATGCCACGCCACGTCTCAGTCTTCGTGAAATACTCACGGTTGCCCAGCGGAGTCGCGCGCCAGCGGAAGGCGATCGGCAGGCCGCGATTCGGCGCGAGCGTGGGAAAGGCACCGACCAGCGCGTTGAAGACGCGAGTGTAATCCGCGCCCGCGCTCGGATACGAGAGGTTGAAGAGCGGATTGGCCACCGTGGTAAGCCCGTCGTAGGCCAGCGTGGTCTGCGTGGCGGAAGAGGTAAACTGCTGCGGCGAGAAACTCTTCGTCGACTCGGAGCGCCCCAGCACGAGTTCGCCCGTGATGCGGTGCTCGCCGAGCTTGTAGATGCCGCGCGTGACCGAGTTGGTATTGCGCACCGGCTGTTGCAGCACGGCCGCGCGCGCCGTATCCCACGCCGCCGCGTATTTGGCGTTGGGCGTGGCCCAAAGCAAATAATCGTAAGGTTGCATGTCCGTGCCGGCGAAGCCCGCGCCGCCGGGCAGGTTGAGAATATTGATGCCACCGCTCATCGCCACGGTGCCGCCGGGCTCGATCGGGCCGACGCCGCGGCCGGCGGCGGTGAGGTTGTCGCGGCTGAGCGCGTTTTGCAGCGGTATCGTTGGTTGCAGCGGCGTCGTTGAGACTAGCGGAGTCGCGAGGGCAAACGCCGTGGCGATCGGCGTGCCGCGCGTGTCGGGCGCGATACCGCGGTTGGGATAAAACGTGCCGTTCCACGAACGCTGGTTGCCACGCAGCCGCTTGTGGTCGGACAGCGACAGCGAGGACATGATGTTGAAGTGGTCCCGGTTGAGGTCGCCGAATCCGCCCACTGCCGAATAGCGGAGGATGTTGCCGCCGCCCTCTTGCGTGATGTCGCTCGCGGCGCTCGCGCTGAATCCCTGATAATTGGACTTCGTGATGAAGTTGATGACGCCACCGATGGCATCGGTGCCGTAGGTCGCGGAGGCGCCGTCTTTGAGGACTTCCATGCGCTCGAGGGCCGCAAACGGAATCTGGTTCAGGTCGACGATGCCGCCGTTCAAGCCGTGCGCCGAAACGCGGCGGCCGTTGAGCAGGACCAGGGTGGCGGTGGAGCCCTGGCCGCGGAGGTTGGCGGAAGTCGCGCCGTTGTTGCCGCGCTGCTGGCCCGCCACCACGTCGGCATTGCTGGCGAGATTGTCCATGGCGTTGCCGTTGATGTTGAGCTCCATGATCATTTGCTCGGCACTGGCGATGCCGCGCTGCTCCATTTCCAATGGCATGATGATCTGCAGGGGGACTGCACCTTCGCCTTCGACGCGCTTGATGAGCGAGCCGGTGACGGTGAATTTTTCCAGCTTGATGGCGTCTTCCGGCTTCAGCGGCGCGGCCGGCGTGGTGACAGATTGCGCCAGCGCGGCGGGCATCAGGCTCGCCGCGGCCATAATGGAAAGCCAGATGGCTGGTTTCCACCGGTGTTGGGTGTTCATAGGTGTTGTGGGACTGATGACCTGGCCGCGTTGTGCCGCCAGCAGTGGGATCAATCAGTTGGGAGAGGTCATTTTACGGGTCCATAATAGGCAAGTAGAATGCCAGCGCGAAACGGTCCTGAGCGGCTGGCGCGCAGACGTCCGGCATTTTCCAGCCGCCGCCAGCTTCGCGGCCCTCTCGCAAAATTCCAGCGCTCGCGCTTGCGTCGAAACCTCGGCCAACGTCTGCTCGTCGTGTTCGCGATGCGCTGGCCCCTTAAACTCCCTCGTTGGTTCCTCGCTGGCTTGGTCCTCCCTTGCACGCTGCCCGCCGCCGAGTGGGTGACGGCCCCGCCCACCGCCGCCGAACTCGGGGCGATCCGCGCCGAAGTCGCGGCCTACCGGGAAAAACTCGGCGACCGGGCGGGCGAGCCCGAGGCAGCGGACAAGTTTCTGCCGATCCCGCCGGACGCGCGCTGGCTCACGCCGGCCGAAGCGCAGGGGGCCTTTGCGAAGATGCACGGCAAAGTCGAGCGGCTCCGCTGGTGGCAGATCGGCCTCGATCCGGCGAAGCTCGAACACGCGTTGCGCGAACCAGCCGCCATCGTGTCCGGCAGCGTGCACGCCATGCGCGCCGGGCTGGACGGAGCGTCCCGCTCCCTGGACTTGGCGCGCGAGGCGGGCGATTTCCTCGCGTGGGCGCAGGCGCAGGGCGGCACCGGCGTGTTTCCGTTTCCCGCGGTGCGCGGCGTGACGCGCGACAAGGCGTTTGTCGCGGCCGACAAGTTTCTCGAGCGCGCCGAACGCGAGGGCCGGCTCGCGGACCTCGTCCATCACGGCTGGACGGTGGACGACCTGACCGACGGCGGCCTGCAGTTCGACAACGGCGAGGCGGGCGTCGCGATGTTCGAACTCTTCGAGGCGACGAAGGAGGAAAAATATCTCGTGTCGGCGCGGAAATCCGCGGACTGGGCCGCGGCCCGGCCGATCGCGCGCAATTGGAATTACAACAGCTTCAGTGTTTCGCTGCTCGCCGAGGCCTTTCGCGTTACGGGCGAGCGCCCCTACCTCGAGGCCGCAATCCGCAAGGCGCTGCTCGGGGTGATTCCGGGGCAGCTCACCGCCGGCCCGCACACCGGGCGCTGGGTCGACGCGCACAACGCCCGGCCCGCCTATCACTACATCATGATGCGCGCGCTCGCGCAGCTTGTGACCGTGATGCCGCCGGCGGAGGCCGCGCGGCCGGAGCTCAGGCGCGCTCTCGCGCTCGGCCTGAAATCGCGCAACACTGAAATCCTCGGTCCCGGTGCGGCCAACAAAGACAAGGCGATGGAAGCGCTGGTGATCGTGAATCGCTCCTGCGCGGGCGACGCGGAATTCCTGCGCGAGTCGCGCTCGGCCGAGGCGCTCGAGGCGTTGGGCCGGCTCGTGTCCGACCAGTATCGCCAGGGCGCCGCACCGCTCGGCCCACGCGAGTGGGGCCTGTTCTTGGAATACGTGGTCTGGAAAGCGAATTCGTCCGGCCAGAAATAAACCGTCAGTTTCCGAACCCCCTCCCCTCCCATGCTCCGCCACCTCTGCCTGTTCGCCCTGCTCGGCACAATCTCGCTCGCCGCCGAATCCACCCCGCCGGTCGCCGCCGCCCAAACGCCAAAGCGTTATCATCTCACCAAACGCGCGAGTGAAATCGATCCCCGGACGCGCGAACACCCGGCGATCAATTTCGTTTTCAAGGATCAGGCCGGCAAACCACAGGACATCGAACACGCGGTCGTCGACACCAGCGTGGCACCGCGCGGACGGCTCGTCATCTGGTTGATGACTTACAGCGACAAGCTCTTCGACCGCCTTGGCGACTACGGGCTGCACGCGATCCAGGTCAGCTACGCCAACAAGTGGTTTGACCTCATCCCGTCGAAGGCGCGCGAGGACGGCACGAGTTTAGGCCAGATGCGCCTTGAGGCGGCCACCGGAGAGGATACCAGCCCGCTGGCCAGCCTTTCGCCGCCGGACGGGATGATGGAGCGGGCGTTTCAATTTGTGAGGTATCTCGCGACCGCTAACCCGCCAGGACATTGGGAGCAGTTCATCACCGAGGATGGCCACGGGCTGCGCTGGGACAAGGTGATCATGGCGGGCTCGTCGCACGGCGCGACGACGGCGGCGCGCTTCGCGGTGCACCAGCGCGTCGACCGCGTCGTGATGTTCTGCGGGCCGCGCGATCAGCGGGAGAGCTGGCAGGGGTTTCCCTCGGCGACGCCCGCGAATCGCTTTTTCGGTTTCAGCCACGTGCTTGATGAAGGCTGGACCGGTGACCATTACTGCCGCTCGTGGCAGATGCTCGGATTGCAGGCCTGCGGGCCGATCACGGACGTCGATGCGAGCGAGCCACCCTACGGCAATACGCGACGGCTGATCACGCGGTTCGACGTGAAGGGCGATGCGAAACGCGCGCACAGTTCCGTCCGGCCCGGCGACGCGGCCGGCAAAGATGCCAGCGGGAAATTTCTCCACGAAGCGGTGTGGAAATATTTATTCACCCACCCGGTCGAGGTCGTGGGTGCGGCGGTGCCGGCCGATCCGGAGTGTGGCGTTAAGCTGCTGCAGCCAGCGGGCCGGAAAAAGTAAGGCACCCTCGCTGTTTTCGGTGGGTTGATGGCTCTGTCGGCGAAAGCCCCAAAGGGGCACCATTCGAAAGCCCAGGGCAACGCCCTGGGAATCGGATTGAGGGGATTGCTTCGCCCTGAAGGGGCGACACCAGCGGGTGGTTTCGCCCCTTCAGGGCTCGGATTTTCCCGTAAAAATCCCCGGGGCAAGCCCCGGGGCATTTGACAAGACCGCCGCAAACTCATCCGACCATAATGCAATTCGCGCTTAAACCCGTCCGTCCAACCAAGCCGAAGCAAGCTTCGGGGTATCGGACCCACAGCGAATAAATCGAACCACGTGTCGGCGAGCGCCGTGAACTCCGTCCAGGTGAGCGGCTGATCCGAATTCTTGCCAGCCTGCGCCCACACCCGGCCCGCGAACGCCGGACCCGGTGCGGCCCCATCGTGCCCACCGCGGGCCGGGCCGCCGACCGCAGGCGGACGCGGGGTTTGCGCGACCGCGGCGCAGGCCATGGCCAGAAAAAAAAGGACGGCGGGAACGGGCGGCTTCAAAGGTGGGGTGCGGAGGAGCAGACCTTTCCGATCGTCGCGCGGCAGCGCCAGCGCAATCCGACGGACGAACCCGTTCATGAAATGGGGCGACGGCATTATTCTTGTTCGCGGATTTCCATGCGCTAGGTTCGCGGTCGTGCCCCACAAAATTACCCCCCGTCCCGTCACCTTCGCCTTCCCGTCGCGTATATTTTTTCCCGTTCGCCTGCTGCTGGCGGTGGCGACCGCCGCGCTGGCCCTCGGTCCGCTCGCGGCGCAAGCGCCGGAAGGCCGGCCACTGCGCATCTACCTGCGGGCGGGCTTGAAGACCCACGGCCCGGGGCAGCACGATTATCCGCAGTTCCTCGCCGACTGGAGCAAATTGCTCACGGAGCATGGCGCCGTGGTGGACGGCAGTCTCCATTTTCCAACGCCACCGGAACTCGCCAATGTCGACGTGATGTTCACCTACAAGGGCGACGCCGGCTATATGACCGCCGAGGAAAAAGCGACGCTCGAGGCGTTCCTGAAGCGCGGCGGCGGCCTCGTGGCGATGCACGACACGATCTGTGCGGACGACCCGGATTGGTTCGCGACGATCTACGGCGGCGCGAAGAAGCACGGGCAGACGAATTTTACGCTCGAAGCGCCGGTCGCCTACACGATCACCGAGCCGGCGCACCCGATCATGCAGGGCATGACCGGCTTCACGATCACCGACGAATCGTTCTTCCTCATGACGTGGGCGAAGTCGCCGCCGATCAAGGTGCTCGCCACCGCCCCGCAGGCGCCCACGCCGAGCGCGCGCGGCCACGAAGGCGAAGTCGTGCCCCAGATCTGGACCTATGAGCGGACGATCTTCGGCGGGCAACCGTATCGCGCCGTCGTGTGGATGCAGGGCCACAATTACGCGAATCTCAGCCACGAGCAGGTGCAACCGATGTTACTGCGAGCACTCGCGTGGGCGGGCCACGCGCCGATTGATTCGCTCCTCAAGTTCCGGCCCGCGCGAGGCGGCGGCGGTGACCGCGGGCGCGGGGCCAATCCGGCCGGCGGTGGGCAAAATCCGGCAGCGGGCCAGCCCGGCGTGCCAGGCGCACCCAGCCCCTGAAGCGACATGATCGAAGGTGGGGCGAGTTGACCTCAACGCGCTTTGAAATTTTTTGTGGGAGGGGCTTTATGCCCCGACATTCGGGGCATAAAGCCCCTCCCACAGCTCAAACCAGCGCGCTGAGGTCAGCTCGCTCCACCTCGAATCCCGGCGCTGCCCGAGCAACGCCTCATACCAATGTCTGGTGACATTTTGACTTCTCCGAGGTGGGGCCGGTTCTCCGAACCGGTCTGAGTTTCATTGTGCAAATCACGTTGGAACCCAGGCCCGCTCGGAGAGCGAGCCCCACCTGAATAGTCCAAAACAATCAAGCCGTTGGT
>SIBG01000108.1 GCA_009695305.1 Opitutus sp.
TCGTTCGGCTCGCGGCTGCTCTCCACCTGTCCTCGCGGACACGCAGTTGCCGCACCTTCTCAGCGAAACGACCTAATTGGCCGGATGAGACTTCCACTCATGGTTGGTTGGTTTTCGGGATCGCACCCACGGATGACACAAATGAACACGGATTCAAACCCGCCTTTATCTGGGTGGATCCGTGCAATCCGCGGTTGCTTGGTTGGTCTGAGGATTTCTCTGTGCCCTCGGAGCGGGCCGCTGTGCTCTCTGTGACCAAGGCTTGAAATCCCTCCGATGAAACTCACCGCCCTGATCGTCGACGACGAACCCCTCGCCCGCGAACGCCTCCGCACGCTTCTCGCCACCGAGCCCGGCATCGAAATCATCGGCGAATGCTCCAACGGCCGCGACGCCGTCGCCGCCGTGAATCGTCAGCGGCCCGACCTGCTCTTCCTCGACATCCAGATGCCCGAGCTCGACGGCTTCCAAACCCTCGCCCAGCTCGCGTCGCCATTGCCCGCCGTCATTTTTGTGACCGCCTTCGATGATCACGCCGTGAAAGCCTTCGAGGTCCGCGCCCTCGATTACCTCCTGAAGCCCTTCAAGCCCGCGCGCCTCCGGGCTGCAATTGTGTGCGCGCGCGCACAATTGGTCGAAAAAAAATCCGGCAGCGACGACACCTCGCGCCGCATCCTCGAGCTCCTCGAAGCCCGCGCCGCTTCCGCGACAACCGAATACCTCACCCGCGTCGCCGTCCGCGACCGCGACAAAGTGCGCTTCGTGAGGACGGCGGACATCGACTGGCTCGAAGCCTCGGGGAACTACGTCGTGATTCACGCCGGCAAGGAAAACCACGTCCTGCGCGAGACGCTGACGTCGCTCGAAGGCCAACTCTCGCCGAAGGAATTTTTCCGCCTCAACCGTTCTGCGCTGGTGCACGTCGACCGCGTGCGCCACGTCGAGCCCGCGTTCAACGACGAGCACATCGTCGTCCTCGCCGACGGCACTCGCCTCACGCTCACCCGCGGCCTCCGCGATTTGCAGGAGCGCCTCCGCTTCGCGTAGGTGGAGCGCGTTGCCCTCAACGCGCTTTTTGTAGGGCGTCTGTCTTGCAGACGCCGCTCCGTCCATTGACGAGCCACGGCGTCTGCAAGACAGACGCCCTACCTGCAATCCAGCGCGTTGGGGTCAACGCGCGCCACCGGCCGGGAGACGCACCCGGCCGACGATCACTTCCTTCGTCCGCTTCAAGACCGTGTAGAGCATATCCGGCTGCGTCGGATCGAAACAAAACGCCTGGCCCTCCGCGCTGATCGGAATCGTCGCGATCCATTTCATCACGGAGCCGGCTCGCGGGAAATCGACGACGTAGAGTTCGGTGTTGTCGTGGCCCGTGAGGTAAAGGTGACCACCCGGGCCGAACGCCCCACCCGACGCGCTATAGCCGCGCCCGCCGAAACGCGCGATCAAGTCCGGCGGCAGCGCCCACGCCGCGGTGCGTCGCCACTCGTCGTCGAACTCGATGATCTGCGTCCACGCGCCATCGCGGTTCGGCTCGGCGCCGCGATCGCCGTAGTGAACAAAGCACGCGAGCCAGCGATTCGCTTTGCGGTCGAGCCACGTAAACGAGCCGTCCATGCGGCCGAAGCTGTGCGTGCCGATGTGCTTGAGCGTGGCGCAGTCGAAAATCTCGAGCGAGCTGAGCATCGGCACGCCCGGGTAATTCGAATGCACGCCGTGGAGTTTGCCATCAAAAATAATCCCCGCGTTTAGGTGAATGATTTCGCCGCCGGCGGGTCCGGTCCAGTTCGCCACGCGCTCGCCGGTGGCCTTGCGATAGCGGCCGAGCTCGTGGTTGCCGATCGCGTAGAAAAATTCGCGGTCGACCGCCACGCCCTGCCGGGCTTCGGGCGCCGGGAAGCGGCGCAGTTCCTCGTAGCCCCAGCCGGGCGTGGCGAGCTGGCCAATGGGCGGAGAAATTTTTTTGTCAGCCGCCAAGGTGGCGGACAAAAGGGCAAAGCACAGCAATGTGAGTCTCATGTGGGGTTTCTTATGCGCGGTTCAATTGCGGCCGGCCAGCCTCCACCACAAACGTGGCACGCGTATTGAGCGGCGCGCCGCGGCGAGTGACGTAGGGCACTGTGCGAAAATCCGTGCGCCACCCCTTCGGCGTAACCTCGCAGCGCACGTAGCCGCGCTCGGTGTTGTGAAACTTCACTCCCGGATTCTCCGCGATTGCTGCGTCGTGGTAGGCCGGTTTGTCCACGCCATCGCCGGTTGAGGTGATCGACGTGCCGATGAACTCGGTCGCGACCGCGGGTGCGTCGGGGCGGTCGGGATCGGCGGGGATCTCGTTGGCCCAGTTGTGGTGGACGTCGCCGGTGAGGACGACGGGGTTGGCAATTTTTTTATCGCGCAGATGCGCGAGCAGCCGGCGGCGCTCGAATTCGTAGCCGCTCCATTTGTCCATGCTCAACCCGACCACGGGCCCGGCCGTCCGGTCGATGCGCGCGACCGGCACTTGCTGCGCGAGGACGTTCCAAGCGGCGGACGAACGGTCGAGACCGTCGAAGAGCCACTCTCGCTGCCGGTCGCCCATGATGGTGCGCTGCGGGTCGAGGTGCTTCGGATGCGGCGGCTGGAGGATCGGCTCGAACTGATCGCTGCGATACTGGCGGGTATCGAGCACGTGGAAGTTTGCCAGCCGGCCAAACGCGAGCCGTCGGTAGAGCAGCATGTCGGGGCCTTTTGGCAGCGCGGTGCGGCGGAGCGGCATGTGTTCGAAATACGCCTGGTAGCCGGCGGCGCGGCGGAGGAGAAATTTCTCCGTCGTCTGGCGCGACGGGTCCTCGGGAATCGCGGCGGCGTAGTCGTTGCTCACCTCGTGATCGTCCCACGTGACGATCCACGGGGCCATCGCGTGGGCCGCCTGAAGCGCGAGGTCGGATTTGTAGATGGCGTAGCGCTCGCGGTAATCATCGACGGTGAAAATCTCCTTCTGGCCGTGCGGGCGGACGGAATTCACGGAGTCGCCTTTTTCGTAGATGTAATCGCCCAGATGCACCACGAGATCCAGGTCCTCGCGCGCCATGTGCTCGTAGGCGGTGTAATAGCCGATGCCGTAATTCTGGCACGAGGCGAAGGCGAAGCGCAGACGCTCCGGCGTCGAGCTGGCGACCGGTGCGGTGCGGGTGCGGCCCTTGGGGCTGACTTCGGTGCCGGCCTTGAACTGATACCAATACCAGCGCGCCGGTTGGAGGCCGGACACCTCGACGTGAACCGAGTGCGCCCATGCGAAATTCGCGGTGGCGGTGCCGCGCTGGACGACGCGCGACATTGCCTCGTCTTCCGCCACCTGCCACGAAACCTCGATCGGCTCGGGCATCATCCCGCCGCCGGGTTCACGCGGTTTCGGCGCGAGCCGCGTCCAGAGCACGACGCCATCGGGCAGCGGATCGCCCGAGGCGACACCGAGGGAAAACGGATAGGCGGAGAATTTCGGCGCGGCGGCCGTCGCGCCGCGCGCGTGGGTCGAGAGCAGCGCGGCGGCGACGAAGGAGGCGGAGCCGGCGAGAAACGTGCGGCGGCTGAGCGGCTGCGTGGCACCGGGTAGCGGGTAGCGTGGAGCGGACATCGGAATTGGGTTAAGCAGGGCGGGGCTTTGACCCGCGCTTGGTTCGGAAATTCAACGCGCGAAAGGGCGGGTCCGAGACCCGCCCTGCTTGAATCACAGCCGCCAGTTCACGCCGACGTTGGCATTCCACGAATAGATTTCGTTGCCGCTGTTGTGGCCGGGCTCGCCCGTGAAGGTGCGCAGCGGGGCTTTGCCGACATTGAGAAAGTCCGCGAAGACCCGCAGACGCCGGTTGATGCGGTAGCTGAGCTTCACATCGATTGGGCGGCGTCGGTCGGTGTATTCGTCGTTGGCGGGAGCGGTGCCGACGGCCTCAAGGTAGGCGCTGTTGAACGAGAGCGCGACGCGCGCCTCGAAACCGTATTTCTCGTAGAGCAGCGCGAGGTTGCCGATCTCGTCGGACTGCTTGAAGAACGGCAGCACGTCGCTCCGTCCGAAGATGGTGACGGAGGAATCCGTGACGGTGTAGTTAAAGTTGACGCCGAGCCCGGCGAGCGCGCCCGGGAGCTGGTTGAAGAACTGCTGGTAATTGAGTTCGATGCCGGAGACGCGGGCGTCGCCGGCGTTTTCCGGTCGCGAGACGGCGAGGCGGGAATACGTGCGGCCGTTGTAGGTCGTGTTGTTCAGCGTGTAGGAGCGACGATAGACGGGATTTTTGATGTCCTTGCGGAAGAGGCCGACCGAGACGATGCCGGCGGACTTGAGGTAATACTCCGCGGCGACATCGAGGTTGCGCGACTCGAACGGTTTCAGCAGCGGATTGCCCGAGGACAGGTTGCCCTCGAAGACGCCGCCGCCGAGATCGATGTCGTCGAGCACGTTTCGCGGCGCGAGATCGGTGTAGTTGGTGCGGCCGTAGGTATTGGTCCAGGCGGCGCGGACCGCGACCTGCTTGTTGGGCCGCCAGTTCAGGTGCAGGCCGGGGAGCACCTTGGTGTAGTCGCGCTCGAACTGCACGCGGTTGAAGCCCGTGAAGACGCCGGCGCGAGAGATCAACTCGTTGGCGGCATAACGCGCGTTTGTGTGCTCGACGCGCACACCGCCCACGACGGCGAGCTGCGGGGTGACGTTGACGCTCGCCATCGCGTAGCCGGACCGGATCTCCTCGGTCGCATCGAAGTCGGCGGAGATGGAGTTGCTCAGCGTGGAGGCGGCGTCGAAGGCGAAGCGCGCGGGGTTGGCGCGGAAGTAGGCCTGCGCGGCCGCGAGGTCCATGGTGGGGCCGAGGCGGTAACGCCCGCGCATGTAGCCCTGCGGCTCCGCACCTGACATGCCGCCGTCGGCGAGCGTGAAGGCATTCGCGGCACCGGCGGCGAGATTGTAGTTCACGTTGGCGCGGTCCTGAGTCTTCTCGCTGTTCACGAGCTTGGCACCCACTTTCAGGAAACCTGACATGGTGCCGAGTTTGGCGTCGCGGCGCAGATCGACCTGGCCGGAGTAGATTTCCTCGCGCTCCAGGTCGGTGCGGAAGCGCACGCGGCGGAACGGATAGCTGGCCGCGTTGAAGTAGGCGGCGTTGGGCGTGACGATGGGAATATCTCCTCCCAGCACGTAGCTATTGGGAAACGCGCCGGCGGCGGAGCGGAATTCCCAGTCCACGCGGCGCGGTGTGTCGCGCTCGCCGTTGGAGTCGCCGAGTTTCCACTCCAGCTGGAAATCGCCGCCGAGCTCGTGCTTGCCGCCCACTGACAGCGCGTCGATCAGGTGCTTCTGTTTGTAGTCGCGAAATTCCTTGGTCGCGCGGCCCTGACTGTAATTGCCGCTGGTCGCAGTCTGCGCGGTGAGGGTGCCGAGGGCGAAATTGTAGCCGGTCTTCTGGCGGCCCTCCTCGTCGGTGAATTCGTTGAAATTGGCGCGGACGTAGAACTGCTGGCCCTCCTGCGGGCGGTATTCCAGCGCGAAGTTGGCGCCGAGCCGCGTGCGCTCGATCGCGTAGTCGAACGACTCCTGCGTCTGCGGCCGGAAAAAGCCGTTGACCGCCGACCAGTCGAGGGCGTCTGACGTCTGCGAGACATACTCGCGGCGGGAATAGCTCACACCCGCGACGACGCCCCACGTCCGCTTCGCATCGAGCACCCGGCCAATGGTGGCGCTGGCGGCGCGCCAGCCCCACTCGCCGCTGAAGTCGTTGTAGCCCGCGCTCAGCGAGCCGAACGCGAAGGACTCCGCGCGATCGAAGGCGCTTTGCGTGACGATGTTCACCGTGCCGCCGATGGCGTTGTGATCGCGATCAGGCGTGACGGCCTTGATCACTTCGAGCCGCGAGATGAGATCGGCGGGCACCGAGTCCATCGAGAGCCCGCGCCGGCCCTGCTCGGCGGGCGAGCCGACCTGCTGGCCGTTGAGCGTGACATTATTCAACGACGCGTCGATGCCGCGGATGACGACGAAGCGGCCCTCGCTCTGATCGATCTCGAGAGAGACACCGGGCACACGGCGAAGCGCCTCGGCGGCGTTGCCATCGGGAAATTTTCCGACCGCATCGGCGGCCACGGCGTCCATGATCATGTTTTCCGTGCGCTTCTGCTGAAGGGCGCGCGCCTGGCCCTCGCGGTTGCCCTCGACGACAAACGCGCCGAGCTTCGTGACCTCGGAGGCGAGCGCGAACTCGACGGGCCGCGCACCGTTCGCGGCGACGGTGAGCGTCTCCGACTTGTCCGCATAACCGAGAGACGTCGCCGTGAGCGTGTAGCTGCCGGCCGGCACGTCGTTGAAGAGAAAGGCGCCGTCCGGCCCGGAGATCGTGTCGCGGTTGAGTTCGCGCAAGTTGACGGTGGCACCGAGCAGGTAGGAGCTGGTGCTGACATCGCGGACGTGACCGGTGACGGTCGCCGCAGTGGCGAGGGCAGGGAAGAGCACGAGCGCACACGCGAGCGCTGCGCCGAGGATTTGGTTGTTAGCACGCATGGGAAACGGGGGTTGTGCTGGAAAAGTGGCGGTCGGAACGCCGGCCTTTATGAAGACGCACTCGCGCGGGTTTCGATGCGCAATTCCTGCACGAGGGCTCGTCACGCGTGACGATTTCGTGTCAACGTTTGTGCATGGACACACCCCTCTCCTGCTCGCGTCGCGGCTTCCTCACCCGCGCCGCCACGTTTGCCACCGCCGGCCTCGCCGCGACCGCCTCCGCGCCGCCTGCACTCGGCGCCGAAAACACGGACATGGCCAAAGCTTTCGGCCTGAAAATCACCGGGCTGAAGACCTTTCTCGTCGACGCGCATAACGACGAGAACCTCGTCTTCGTAAAAATCTACACGAACAAGGGCATCGTCGGCCTCGGCGAGGGCACGATGACCGGCAAGTGCAAGACCGTCGCCGCCGCGATCGAAGAGCACGAGCGCTACCTCCTCGGCAAGGACCCGACCGATATCGAGTATCTCTGGCAGGCGATGTTCCGCGGTCCGCGCTACCGCGGCGGCCCGATCCTCATGTCGGCGCTCGGCGCGATCGACGTGGCGCTGTGGGACATCCTCGGCCAGGCGCTCGGCGTGCCGATCTGGAAGCTCCTCGGCGGCCGCGCCCGCGACAAGGTGAAGGTCTACGTGAAGCACACGCTCCAGCCCATCGACCCGAAGCTGAGCGAGGAGGACAAGTTCGTCGCCCGGTGGGTCGGCATTCAGAAGGACGGCTGGTCGGGCTCGAAGTCGTCGTTCCTCGACATCCCGCGCGACGGCACGATGGATTTTCCCAAGGCGATCCGCCGCGGCATCGATCTGCTACGCCGCGTGCGCGAGGCGGTCGGGCCGGACTTCGACATCCACATCGACGCGCATGGTCAGCTCACCACGCCGATGGCGGTGGAGTTCTGCAACCGCGCCGAGCCCTACCGGCCCTTTGTGATCGAGGAGCCCACGCAACTCGAGGATCTCGGCGAACTCGCGCATGTGCGCGCGCACACCAAGGTGCCGCTCGCGACCGGCGAACGGATCACGACGAAATATCCCTTCGCCGAAATCTGCGCGCGCCACCTGGTGGACTACGTGCAGCCCGACCTCATCCATTGCGGCGGCCTGACCGAGGTGAAAAAAGTCGCCGCCATCGCCGATGCCTTCCGCGTCGAGGTGCTCCCGCACAACCCCAACGGCCGCGTGTGCATGTTTGCTTCGCTACACCTCTGCATGAGCACGCCCAACGCGACCGTGCTTGAGACCTCCGGCGGCGAATCGTCGCGGTGGGACGACCTCTTCTTCGGCCGGCGCACGATCTACCAAGACGGCTACGCCCTCCCGCCCGAACGCCCCGGCCTCGGTCTCGAGCTCAACGAGGACGAGGCGAAGCGCCACCCCTACGAGCCCAAGCACTGGTCGAGCCTCCGCTTCCCCGACGGCGCGATCCACGACCGGTGACCGCCCAGTCACCCGACCGTGACGACGCGAGCGCCTCCGCGATTGCGGCCCACGGCCTGGGACGTTCGAGGACGATGCCGCGCTCGCGAATCATCACGCGGATGCGCGAATCTGGATTTATCTCGGCGGGGCTTGGCTCACGCTCGAGGAGTTGAGCTCCATCGCCCCACCGGGCTGCGCAATCCGATCTGGAGAGCACGCGGTGCAATCGCCCGCGCGCCGGCAGTTTTTCTAACCGGGCTCGAAGCCCGCCGTAGAAGTCACTCTCGATTCGCCGTCGCCGGGCTTGCGCCGGACAACGACGTTACCAATCTCGGTCTTCCCATGTCCTCCACCACCCCCGCCCACGACGACGCGATTCACAGCGAGTCGTTCCTGCGCTCGTTGATGCGCCGTCAGCTCCGCCTCTCCATCGCCTGCGCGGCGATGTTCTTCGTCGCCCTGCTCGGCATGCCACTGCTGAACTATTTCGCGCCGGCCCTGATGGCCACGCGCATCGGTGGCTTCACCTTGAGTTGGCTCATCCTCGGTGTGCTGTTTTTCCCTTTCGTCTGGATCATCTCGTGGGCCTTCATCCGGCGCTCCATCGCGCTCGAAGCAGAAGAGGTCAAGTCGGTGAGCCCTGATCAACGCTGAGCCATGACGATGTCCCACCTCCCGCTCGCGTTCCTCAACGGCGTCGACCCCTGGATCTTCGCCTTCTCCTTCGTCACCGTCGCCGTGACGCTCGGCATGGGTTTTTGGTCCGCGAGAAAATCGAAGACCGCCAGCGACTTCTTCGTCGCGGGCCGTTCCGTCTCGGTCGGGTGGAACGCCTCCGCCATCTCCGGCGAATACCTCTCGGCGGCCTCGTTCATGGGTGTGGCCGGCATGGTGATGTCGAGCGGCTACGACGCCCTCTGGTATCCCGTTTGCTATGCGTGCGGGTATTTGTTTTTGCTGCTCTTCATCGCGGGGCCGCTGCGGCGGTTCGGGGCCTACACCATTCCGGATTTCGCCGAGGGCCGGTTTGACTCGCCGCTCTTCCGCAAGATTGCCGTGTGCTTCGTGTTGTTCATCGGATTTTTCTATACGATGCCGCAGATGAAGGGCGCGGGCACGACGCTCGCCTACATTTTTCCGGGCATGCCTTACTGGGGCGGCGTCGTGCTGGTCGGCGCGGTCATCACCATCAACGTCGCGCTCGGGGGCATGAAGGGCATCACGCTCGTGCAGGCGTTTCAATATTGGATCAAACTGTTCGCGATCAGCGCGCCCATCTTCGTCCTGATGGCCGTTTTCGGTTTCTACAACGGCCAGATCGGCGCGACCGCCACGGAGCAGACTCCCGCCGCCTTGACCGCTGCGATCACCCGCAAGCCCCTCGTCGAAAAAGCCCCGAAGGACGAGGCGTGGGTCGCGCCCTTCGGCCCACTGACCACCAAGGCCGTGACCGCCGCCGCCGCCGCGCTGCCGGTCGAACAGCGCGCCGCGTTTCTGGACGAGCACAAGCGCCCCTACTCCCTCCTCTACACCTACTCGCTCATCATCGCGCTCGTCTGCGGCACCGCCGGGCTGCCGCACATCCTCGTGCGCTTCTACACGAATCCTGACGGCGTCGCCGCCAAGCGCACCACGATGTGGGTGATGATTCTCATCGGAGTCTTCTACGTTTTTCCGCCCGTGTTCGGGGTCCTTGGGCGCAACCTCATGCCCGAGCTCTACACCGGGCTCACCGGGATCAAGGGCACGGACCAAGTCGTCCTCAAACTGCCCACGCTGCTCAGTGCGAAGTTCGGTGTGCTCGGCTCCATCCTCAGTGGCATCACGTGCGCGGGTGCGTTTGCGGCATTCATGAGCACGTTTAGCGGCCTGCTCGTCTCGATGACGGGCGCGCTGGCGCACGACGTTTACGGTCGGATGCTCCGGCCCAACGCCCGCCCGGCGGAGCGGCTGGTGGCGTTCAAAATCTCCGCCGTCCTGATCGGCGCCGTCGCCATGGTGCTCGGCTGCTTCGTCGAGCTGCTCGAGATCAACTTCATGGTCGGCCAGGCGTTCGCCATCGCCGCCGCGAGTTATTTTCCGCTGCTGTTCATGAGCGTGTGGTGGCGCGGCATGACGATGAAGGGCGCCGCCACCGGCATGCTCACCGGCGGACTCTGCGCGCTCGCGGCCGCGGCGCTCACCAATTTCAGCACACTCGCGCTCGACAAGGGCCCGATGGGGAAGGTTTTCGCCGGCTTCGCCCCGCTGAACGGTTTCTGGGCCGCGCATCCGTTGCTCCGCATCCTCTGCGAACAGCCCGCCATCTGGACCGTGCCGCTCGCGCTCACCCTGATGGTGGTCGTCTCGAAAGCCACCGCCAGCAACGTGCCCGCCGACATCCGCATGAAGATGCTGGTGCTGCATGCCCCCGAGCAACTCGGCCTCAAGCAGGAATACATCCAGGAGCACACGGCGGGCGCAGGCCACTGAGAGCGCCGGACCAACCTGTCATTACGAGGAGCGAAGCGACGAAGCAATCCAGCTAGATCGCCACGGCGCACTTCGCGCCCCTCGCGATGACAAACGTTTTGGCCGGGCCACTCACGCGCAGCCGAAGTCATCGGACTTCGGCCAGACGCTCACGCGTTCGGCTGCCCCTCGACGAACGGCACGGTCGTCTCGCGCTTCAGCCCGCGCCCCATGAGCGCAGCGAGTGCCGCCGCGGGCGGCTGGCCCTCAAACAAAATCGCGTGCATCTCGCGCAAGATCGGCGCGCCGATTTTTTTCGCCGCACATAGCTCGGCGAACGACGCGGTCGTCTGGTAGCCTTCCACAACGGTCTTGCGGTGCGCGATCAACTCCCCCACGCGCTGGCCCTCGCCGAGTCGCTGGCCGAACTCGCGATTGCGGCTCCACCCCCCGTGACACGTCGCCACGAGATCGCCGAACCCGCTCAGCCCGTAAAACGTCTCCGCCTTCGCCCCGAGGGCAACCCCCACGCGCACCATCTCGGCGAGTGCCCGCGTGAGCAGAGCGGCCTTGGTGTTGTCCCCGAGTTTCAGGCCGTCGCAGCAGCCCGCCGCGATCGCATAGATGTTTTTCAGGCAACCGCCGAATTCCACGCCCGCCAGATCGCCGCTCGTGTAGACCCGCAGCGTGGCCCCGCTGATCGCCGCTTGCACTTCCAGGGCGCAATCGTCCGCCCGCGCGGTCGCCAACACCATCGCCGCTGGCAGCCCGCGCGCGACTTCGCCGGCATTGGTCGGGCCGCTCAGCGCACCGACGAGAAATTCCGGCAGCGCCGCGGCGATGACTTCCGACGGGCGCAGGTGCGTGCCCAGCTCAAGGCCCTTCGCCAGGCTCAGCACAATTTTCAGCCGGCCCCCGGCCGGCAGCGCTGCGCCCACTCGGCCGCAGGTCTCACGCAGCGCCTGCGCCGGACAAGCCAAAAAAACCACGTCGGCCCCCGGTAACGCCAGCCCCAGCTCCGCCACAATGGCGACGCCCGGCGGCAGCGGCAGGCCCGGCAGGTAATCGAAATTTTCCCGCGTCGTCGCGAGCACCTTCGCTTGTTCGGGACGACGCGGCGCGAGCGCAACGGCATGGCCGGCGCGCGCGAGGTGCAGCGCGAACGCCGTGCCCCAGGCGCCGGCTCCAACGACCACGAAATTCATAGGTCTGGGTTAACCGCGAAACCCGTGAAATACACGAAAAAGATTAAGCTCATCCCACAAGGTTTCCGTTGGCCGTTCTGCGCGCCGCGAAGAATCCACTTAGATACGTCACGCGATTGCCGGGTGCGAATCTCCTGTTGGATGCTTTGCGGCGCTCAGCATGACACGATCTGGAATTTCGTGTCTTTTGGACGCTTCCTGGTTCCCCTGTCCTTATTTCAGAAAGGCCGGAATTTTTTCCCCGCCGGTCATCTGCTCAAACGTCTCGCGCCCATTGATGAGTTCGAAGGCGCTGTCCTTCACCAAGACCTCGGCGGCCATCCCGCGCGTGTTGTAGCGGCTGGACATCGCATAGCCATAGGCGCCGGCACTCATGAAGGCGATGAGTTCACCCTCGCCGACCTCTTGGAGCTGACGGTCCTTCGCAAAGCAGTCGCCACTCTCGCAGATTGGGCCGACGACATCTGCCACGAGCGCACGGCGCGAACTGTCGCGGTGCAGCGGCACGATTTCGTGGTAGCTCTCATACATCGCAGGGCGGACGAGATCGTTCATCGCCGCGTCGACGATGAGAAAGTTTTTTCCCGCCCCGCGCTTGAGGTGCTCGACCCGCGAAAGCAGCACGCCGGCGTTGCCGACCATAAACCGGCCGGGCTCGAGGAGAATCTTCAGGCCGAGCCCCTTGAGCCGCGGCACCAGCGCCGCGCCATAAACTTCCGGCGTCAGCGGGCGCGTGCCCTCGGGCTGCGTGTCCCACCAGGTCTGCGCACCGCTGGCCAAGGCCTCGCGGTAAACGATGCCGATGCCACCACCGATGGAGAAGTAACTGATGCCAAACTTCGCCTTCAGCTCCGCCGCGAAGGGCGCGACTTTTCCCACCGCCTCGACGAACGGCCCGACCTCGGTGAGTTGCGAGCCAATGTGCATCTGCACGCCCTTGAGCGCGAGATACGGGTATTTCGCAGCGGCCTCGTAGGCGGCGGCGGCGTATTTGAGCGGGATGCCAAATTTGTTGTCGCTCTTGCCCGTGGTGATCTTCGCGTGCGTGTGCGCGTCGACATCCGGGTTGATCCGGATGGCGATGGGTGCCTTCACGCCCAGCTGGCCGGCCACGTGGTTGATCCGCGCGAGTTCCGGCTCGCTCTCGACGTGGAACGAGAAAATGCCGTTCTCCAGCGCCAGCTTGATTTCGCCCTCGGTCTTGCCCACCCCGGCAAAAACGCTGCGCTTTACGTCCGCGCCCGCCGCGATCACGCGACGCAACTCGCCGCCACTCACGAGATCGAATGCTGCCCCAAGATTCGCGAAGTGCCGGAGCACGGCGAGGTTGGAGTTGGCCTTCATCGCGTAACACAGCTGCACATCCAGCCCGGTCAGGCTGCCCGCGAGACGGGCATAGTTGTCCGCCATCGTCGCGGCGCTGTAGACGTAGGTCGGCGTGCCGTAGAGGCGCGCGACTTCGGCGAGATCGACTGACTCGCACTGGAGATTCGGCCCGGTGTAGCGAAAGTGGTGCATGGCGGAGGTGACGAAAAAGACGTGAAAGGTGGGGACGGTAGCGGGTTTCGTCTTGAAATAACCACCTAAAATTTCGGAGATACGGGCTGTGCTGCGCGCCCTCCTTCACCTCTGTCACCGCCCCGCGCTCCGTTTCGGACTGCGGCGGGATGGGAACGGGCGCTTCCGCGAGCCGCGTTTCGTGAGCTTCATGGCCCAGAGCAACCGCAAGCTGCTCGACACCGACCTGCACGATACCGTGCTGCGCGGCCGGAAATTGGTGAAAAATATTTTTCGCCTCGCGCTCGTCGGTGGTTGCGCCTGGGTCGTGCTCGAAAGCGCGAAGGCGTTGTCGGTGTTCTAAGGTCGGGCAGGGTTTGTGACCCGCCTTTGGAGCAACCGGTCGTTACGCGGCCACAGCGTGGGCGCCGCCCTCTCACCGGAATTTGCGTTGGATCGGCCAGGGCGCGGCGCGCCCGCGCGATGATGATCAAAGGGCGGGTCAAGGACCACGCCCTACTTCAGCGCAATCCGCCGATGCCGAACTGATCGCCCGCCCGCACGGCTTTGCCGCCGGCGAAATCAATCTCGAGGAGCTTCTCGCTTTGCACGTCGAGGCCGTTCTCGTCCTTCAACGTCGCCACAATCTTCCGCGTCCGCGCCTCGACGACTTCACCCGTGGACGGATAAACCAGTCGCCCATCGATGCTAAAGGTGATCCAGCCGGGCTCGTCGCGCAGCACCACCGACTCGATTTTTTTCGGCGGCATGACCGTGTTGTCAAAGATATGCACCCGGCGGTTGTGCGCGTCGGCGAGCCACAATTCCTTTTCGTCAACCGAGAGTGCGATCCCATGGCACGGACAGCCGTGACGTTTGACCCCACCGGACTCGACATCCGTCACCTCGACGCGATGCAGCATCTTGCCAGATTTCAAATCACCCACCTCAAAGCCCAGCAGCCCGTTCAGGTTCACGAAAACCAAAGTCTGCCGGCCATTGACGGTAAACGGACGGATGAAATTACTGAATGGGCCCACCGTGCGCGCCGCGGTGTGTGAGGTCATATCCGCGACGGTCAGCAGGGTCGACTTCAGGCCGGCCAGATACGCCTCCTTGCCGTTGGGCCCGACGATGGTGTTGTGCGCCCCGGACTTCGGGACGATCTTCGTGAGGATTTCGCCGGTGATCGCATTGATGACATGCCAGTGGTCCTTCTCCAACGAGGGGAGGTAGATTACCTTCCCGTCCGGTGAGATCGACATGCGATCGCAGCCGCCTTCGTAGGATTTCTCCCAGAGGATCTGATCGGTCGTGAGACCAAAACAAATCAGCGTCTTGAGCGTGCTGACGTAAAGCCGCTGCGTCGCGGCGCTGGCGCAAATTCCTTTAACGTTGAGCGGCTTGCCCGTTTCGTCGACGCCCCGCGAGGCGATCCGCTTCACGAAGCGATGCCCATGGTCGATGTCGAACACCAGCACGCCATGGCCGCCATATTCGAGATAATCCCGGACGCCCGGCACTGCGACGTAAAGAAACCGACCATCAGTCGGCTTCGCGTCCGCCGCCAGCGCCGTGACGCTCCCGGCCAGAAAAATTGCTCCCAGCGCAAGCAGTAAAAATCCCCGGGGCATTTGACAAGACCGCCGCAAACTCATCCGACCATAATGCAATTCGCGCTTAAACCCGTCCGTCCAACCAAGCCGAAGCAAGCTTCGGGGTATCGGACCCACAGCGAATGAAAATGCAACGCGGCGACCCAGGGGTGGCGTGATCATGATGGGACCAACGTTACCGATTCCTGATCGACCATCAAGGCCGCCTTTTACCGCCGCAGATTTGGAATGCGGCAGCTTGACGCCGCACTCCAAAAATACAGGGGTCCGATTCCGTTTCCACCCGTCAACTTTTGACCTTCGTCGGCTGACCTTCGACCCCTTTTGACCTTTCCTCCTCAAAATCGAAGCCATCCTCGCCTACATCCGCTGAACACCCCAACGCGTTGCCGTCCTTGTAGCACTTGTCCTTGTTAACCTTGGAGAAATCCACGGCCACTTTCATCCGCGATGATTCTGCATACAGGTCATTAGGGATGCGAGGGCCCAAGCAATATCGTCGCCATCCGGTGCGGTGATCCCCCGAAATCCGGGCCACTTGTAATGTTAGTCTGCGGCCCTAGAAGGAGCCCAGACCATGAAAGGAAAACACCACGCGACGGAGCAAAAGATCCGCATTTTGCGGGAAGCCGATGGCGGCAAGAGCATCGTGGAAGT
>SIBG01000109.1 GCA_009695305.1 Opitutus sp.
ACTTCCACGATCCTCTTGCCGCCATCGGCTTCCCGCAAAATGCGGATCTTTTGTTCTGTCGCGTGTCGTTCTCCTTTCATGGTCTGGGCTCCTTTTAGGGCCGCAGACTAACATTACAAGTGGCCCGGATTTCGGGGGTTCACCGCACCATGGTCTCCGAAAAACTGTTCCGAGCCGGCACTCCCGATCTCGCCACGCGGCTGCCGTCCAAACTTTGGCCGCGCCTGGTCCGCGCGGGTGCAAACCTTGGCCTGCCCGAGCTCCTGCTGCACCAGCTAACCCCCGGCAGCGCACTTCTGCTTTTCTCCGCTCCGGCCGAAACGGACCCAACCGCCACGGTTGACGGCCAGCTCTACGCCCGAGCCAAGGACCGCAACCTCACCGTCGCCGCCCTCGAAAGCATCGATGAGCAGTTCGCCATTTTTGAAAACCTGACCGACGCCCAGGCCTGCGCCGCGCTCGCCGAAACGCTCGACGAAATTGCTGCCGGTCGTCCCGACGACCGGAAACTGCTCGCCACGTACGCCACCGGCGACGAACGCGCCGTGCTCGCCGTCGTCCAGGCCGAGTTTGCCAAATCCGCGGCCAACCGCGCCTTGGCCGAGCCCCTGCTCTACCACCGCAACCGCCTGATGGTCGACCGCCTGTCGCCCCGCCTTGGCGCGGGAGGGGCATTCGTCGCGATCGGGGTCGCGCACCTCATCGGGCCCAAGAGCGTGATCGAGCTGCTCCGAGCCCGCGGTTACAAAATCACCCGCGTGCCCTGAGCGGGTTCCACCTTTGCGCGGCCGTGATCAAAAACTCCCCACGATCGTGGCGGGTTTCAAGTAACGATCAGGGGATGGCCAGCCCGCGGCTTCTTACTTCTGCCACGTGCGCTTCTTGTGCCGGTTCGACTTCAAGCGCTTCCGGCGCTTGTGCTTGTTCATCTTCAGACGGCGTTTCTTTTTCAGGTTGCCCATAGGTAGGAGGTGAAACCGTGCGCGGCGCCCGTCCCCCTGTAAAGTCAGAATTTATCCTCTGGCCAGCGGCACCCGCACCGGCCGCCGCAGTCCGGTGAGCACGAGCTCGCACGCGACCGTCTCCACTTTCAGCCCCACCAGCACGGCCGCGACCCGCCGGTAGAGGTTCAGCTGTCCGGCATGGCGCGTCACCGCCGCCGCCAACTCGGTGGCGTCGACGAGGCGGTCAGTCTTGAAGTCAAAGACCGTCGCGCCGACCGGTCGCCCGCCGGCATCGCGTACGACCACCACCCGGTCGAACACCCCGGTCACCCAGGTATCCTCCAGCACCACCTCGAACGCACGTTCACGCCAGACTTCCACCTGCGGTGCGCGCGGCGGGCGGGTCCAGACCGCGGCCAGCTCCCGGGCGCGTAGGCACGCGAACGCCTCCTCCATCGCTTCCCGGTCCACGCCGCGGGCCTGCCAGGCTTCCGCCAGATCTTCCGCGTCTTTCCCGCTCGCCCACTCCACTTCTGCAAAGAGCTCGTGCACCGCCGTGCCAAATTCCGCCCCGCCGTGCCCTTCGAGGGAAAAAGCCTGCGCTGCATTCAACTCTCCCGTTTTCTCGGCCGACGGCCGGCGTGAAACCAATCGCCGCGATTTTCGGACGCTCGCCGGATCGATCCGCCCGATCTCGGGCGCCCGCGCTGCTACCGGGACCGCCGCCGTGACGTGGGTGTGCCAATCGGCGTCGCCGGCGGCAAACGCCCCGGTCAGTTGCAGTTTGCCCACCTGCACCGTGACGTTCTCCTCGCCCAGCGTCTCGGCCAGCAGCTTCGGAAAATTTCGCGATGTCGACTTGCCCGGCGGCTTCGTGATGAGATACATTGCGCGCTTCGCGCGGGTCATGGCGACATAGAGCAGCGACAGGTTCTCGTAGCACGCGTCGGCCTCCGCCGCGCCCACGTGCGCCGCGAGCACCGCGTCGGGCTCGAAGAAGAGCCGGCTCGGCAGGTCGAGCACCCACTCCACCGAACGGTCCGCCGTCCGCTGCACAGCGAGTCCGTCGCGCCTGGCGTCCAGTTTCACGCCCTCGAGATCGGGCAGGATCACGAGGTCGAAGCCCAAGCCCTTGGCCTTGTGCACCGTCATCACGCGCACCACCGCGGCCGTGTCGGCGTCGCGCACCACGTGGCGCTGCATGAACTGGATGAACTCTGCGACGTCGCGGGAGCCGGTGGCGTCAAAGAGACCCGCCGCCGCCGTCAACTGCCGCGCCCGCTGGCGGCTGAACGTGTCGTCTGGTGCCAGCCGCGGCTCCAGCCGCCGCAGCCAGGCATCCATCGTGCTCTCAAATCCCTCGGCGTGGATCTGCCCGAGCAACCGGCGCGTGAGTGTTTCGGGCTCGGCCAATCCCTCGGCCGCCAGCAGCGCTCCGAGCGGCGTCATCGCGAGGTGCCCTTGCGCCAGCGTGTCGCCCGGATGCGCCGCGGCTTTCACCAGCGCGAGCAGCGCGGCGCCGAGCGGATTGTCCGTGCACACGTGCAGATCCGACTCCGCCACCGCAGGCAGGCCGCCTTCCCGCCGGAGATAGTCCGCCAGGCGCGCCGCCGTGTCGTTCTTCTGCACCAGCAGTGCACACGTGAGCCCGCGTTCCAACGGCTCGATCTCATGCAAAAGCCGGAGCGCCGTCGCAAAGCGCTCCTCCTCGTCCTCCGCCAGCAGCAATGCCACGTGGCCGCCCATTTCCGTCTGGGCCGATTCGTGGTCACGCCATTCGCGGTTCCACGCCGTCGCCGCCACGCCGGGAAACAGTCCACTGATCACGGGCGCGGCGCCAAACACTGCGTTGACCATCGTGATCACCGACGGACCCGAGCGATACGATTTCACGAAGTGCTGCTCGGTAATGATCCCGGGCTGGGAGTTATTGTAGTAGTCGAAGATCTCGCGGAATAGCCGCGGGTCGCCCCCGCGCCAGGCAAAGACCGACTGCTTCACGTCGCCGACGTAGAAGAAACTTCGACCACCCGTCGGATCCTGCACGGCCTCGTCGATCAGATTCCGGAGCACGGACCACTGGCCGAAGTTGGTGTCTTGGAATTCGTCGAGCAGCCAGTGGTCGATTTCCGCATCCAGCCGGAAGTCGATAAAGAGCCGGCGGTCGTCGGCGGCGTCGCGGGAGAGCGGCCGCGCGCCGCCTGCGGCAGGCATGAGCAGCCGCTGCACGTCGCTGAAGGTGAGCTTGCCGGCGCGACGCACGGCATCGTGGAACACCGCCTCGTAGCTGCTGAGCACGGCGTGAATCCCGCGCGTGATCTCCAGCCGCCGCTCGAGTTCGGCGCCGACGATTTGCGTGACGATCTGCGCCAGCGCGGCGCACTCGTCGGGCGCCAGGGCCAGTTTCTTCCGCTCGACCGTCATCTCTGCCTGGCCCGCGCCCAGCTCGGGCCAGACGGCGAGCGCATTCCTCAGGATATATTCCACCGCGGCTGGCAGCGGCGCGCCCGGCGCCCACTCGGGCAGTGCCGCGAAGAAGCCCGCCCACCGGGCGCGCTGTCCGTCGCTCAGCTCGCGCCGCGCCAGCGCCTCGCGCAGGGTCTCGCTGGCATCGGCCAGTTTGCCGTGCGGCCCGAGCCAGGGGCAGCCCTCCGGCCAGACGCGGCGCGAATTGCCCCAGTGGTCGCGGTCCGGGGCCTCGAGAAAGATCTCCTGGTGCTCATCGATGAAGCGGTCGAGCTGCGCCCCGAGTTGTTTCTCGTCCGCGCCAAAGGTCGCGCGCTTGAAGGCCTCGATGAACTCCCGCTGCGCCTCGCCAAGTTCGCCGGCGCGTTTAAACATCCGCCGCAACACCTGCCCGCGTTCCATTTGTGCGGCGTGCTCCTGCAGGATTTCAAATTCGCCCGTCAGCCCGAGTTCGAGCGGAAAATTGCGGGCCACACGCGCAAAGAACCCATCGAAGGTGCCGAGCCGCAGCCGGTGCATGGCGTCCGCCACCCCGCGCAGCAGCCGCAGGAAATCCGCCGGGCCGAAGGCGGGCACCTCGATCTCCCTCGCCAGTTCCGCGGCAAAGGCCGGCTCGCCCGCCGCCCGCGCGAGCTTGTTGAGGATCTCGTCAAAGAATTCGCCCGCGGCCTTGCGCGTGAAGGTGAGCGCCACGATGCGCTCGGGCCGCGCGTCCAGCGCGAGCAGCCGCACGAACCGGTTGGTCAGCTGGTAGGTCTTGCCCGATCCCGCCGAAGCGAGGATCATCACGTGGCCGAAGGCGTTCATCGCGCCCCCTGCTTCCACGCCACGCTCTCGGCGGCGCCATGATGGAATAGTTCCGCGAACGGGTCGGACGCCGCGCGGACGTTTTCATTCGGCGGCCAGAACTCGCCCGCCTGGATCGCTGCGGCCACGCCCCCGGCGCAGCGCCACGCGGACTCGGCCAGCTCGCGCGAGTAACCAGCCCACAGGGCGAGTCCCGTCTCGGTCGCGGCCTTGGGCAGGTTGAAGTAGCCGCAGGTGGTCTCGCCCGCAACTTCCGCGGCGAGCACCCGCAGATAGAGCGGGAGTTGCAGATCGCGCCACACCAGCTCGCCGTCATCCGTCCGGCAGCGGGCGAACTCCGGCGCCGGCTCGTCCCGGCGAGCTTTGCGCAGGTGCGCGTCGCGTGGCCGCGCCGGCTGGTCGGATGTCTTGTAGTCGAGCACCCGGATCGCGCCGGTGCGTTCTTGGCGGTCAATGCGGTCAATCTTGCCGCGCACCACGAGGCCGCCGACGGCAAGTTCGAATTGCCGTTCGACGGCCTCGATCACCCAGCCCTCGGCACGCGTCTGCGCCTGCACCTCCGCCGCCCGGATCAGCCGCTGGCGCGCCGACTCGAGTTGCACGATGAGCGGGAGCGTGAGCACCAGGCCGAATCGCCGCGCCGCCTCCGTGTCGAGCGCCGCGAGCAGGTATTCGCGGAGCACCGCGGCATCCGAGCAGTCGCGCAGCGCGGGCGCGCGTCCCATCGCCTCGAGCGCCGCATGGCAGAGCGTGCCGAAGTCCAGCGCATCGAGCTCGGCCTTGGCCGGGTCCACCGCCTCGAGCCGAAGCACGCGCGAAAGATAAAACCGGAAGGGGCAGTCGAGCCAGCCGCGCAGCGCCGTCACCGCGACGCGCGCCGGCGCGGCCACCCGGGGCCCGCGCTCCGGAGCTTCAGCGCCGGCGCGGGGCTGAAGCTGCCAGGCGCGGCGCCACGGCGGATTCGCCCGGGCCGCCTCCGCCGAGCTGAATAAAAACCGGATGCGCCGCGGCAACTCGGCCTCCGGGCAGCGCAAGAGCAGCCGCGATGGCCGCAGGGGATCGCCCACGGCGGAGGTCTTTCCGAGGAAGAGGTCGAGCCGTCCCCTTTGGGCGCGGCACGCCGCCAGGGCCTGCAGCAGGTAGGCATCGCGCGCAAAGCGCGCGGCGTTGGTCTTCAAGCCGAGCCGCTCGCGCAGCGACTCGGGCAGAAAGGCGTCGCCCACCACGGCATCGGGCACGCTGCCATCATTCAGGCCCGCGACCGCGAGATGCGGTGCATCCTCCCACAGGAGTTCGAGCCATCCCTGCAGCTCGATGGCGCCCGCCGGCTTTTCATCCGTGCGGGTGCTTTCGCCGTAAAGCTGCAGCGCCACGTCCCACCACTCCACCGTCTTGATGCCGTTGAACCGGGCCGCGGCCGCCCTGGTCTCGCGCATTACGTTGGTCCACGTCTCGGCCCCCTCAGCGGCGAGCCGGTCGGCGGGCCGGACCAGGTCGAAGCGCCGCGCGGCGAAGATCGCCCCGAGCGCGGCGGCCGCATTCTCCGGAAAACGGCCCGCCGTGAGAGTCGCGCGCATCTCGGCGATGGCCGCCAGTTCCGCGTGATCCGGGGCGTGCCGGCGCGCCTCGGCTAGATCAGGCGGCAGGTGCGCGGCATGCAATCCATCCAGTTCGGCGAGGAAATGTGCGGCCGAAAAACCCGCTCCTCTGCGGGCCGCGAGAAACTCGAGAAACTCCGGGCACCGCGCGAGTGCCTCGACCGCCGCAAACGAATCCTCGCGCGCCAGGCCCGCGAGGGCGGCCAGCAGTTGGAAAAGTCCGTCGCCCTGCCGGGTCCGGCCTTCCGGGTTGAAGCCGGCCAGGCCGGCGTGCCGCAGCCCGGTTTCGAGCAACAGCAGCACCTCGGAATCGGCTACACCCACGCCCAGCACCCCCTCGGGCGCGCCATAGCCGCGCGCCACCTCGACCACGCGTTCCGCCTGTGCCCCGGGGTCGGCACAGAGCTGCACGCGCTGCTCAAACCCGGGCAGCTCGAGCACGCGCCCGGCCCATGCCGCAGCCAAGGGCCGGCCCCAGGCGTCAAACGCGGCGGCCTCCGCCGCCGCCGCAAACACGATCACGTCCACCGGCACCGCCCGCGCATGCGCCGCAATTGCCCGCAGGGCCAGGGGCAGCGGATCGGGTGTGCCCAGCACGACGATCCGCTCGATGCCGTCCGGCAAAACCGGCGCCGCGGCGCGCTCAATCTTGGCGGCCTGCCCGTCGCGCAGGCCTAGCGCCGCCAGTTTCGCCGCGTGCAACCGATCCAGTTCCGCGATCTGCCGCCAGCGCTCCGCCTCGAGAAACGTCTCCCCGGCCCGGGCGGCAACCTCCCCCGGCCGCAAGCCCGCCTCGGCCAGCACGTACTGGAGTCGCGCAAATTCTTGCGCGAGCCGACGCGCCCAGGTAAAGCTGGGCGCAGGTGGATCAAGGGGAAACACCTGCCGGAAATTCGCGAGGTCGAGGCCGCGAAAAATTTCCACCCACGCGAGCTGCGATTCCAGCCGCGAGGCGATGCCCGTGGTGGGGCCGCCCGCGATCAGCGCCTCAGGTGAAAGCACCCGTGGCGCGAAGACGGCCTGACTATGTGCCGCCGCATGCGCGGCGAGCGCCTCCCGCAAACGTCGGCCGGCGTGCCGCGTCGGCAGGACCACGAGAATCCGCGAGAGATCCAGCGGCGCCCCACCCGCCCAGTCGCCCGCGAGGAACGCGACCGCCTGGGGCAGCAGCGGCTGATTCCAAGGGAGGAAATGACGGCGGACGTTGACGGGCGGCGGGACCACGGCGGGAATGGATTCACGCGGAGGAGCCGGATGAGCTCAAATCCTATCCGTCTGCCCCCACGCTCTCTGGCCAGAAAACAAAACACCCCGGCGGCGCATCGGCCGGCAGGGGTGCGGAAAAACCAGCGAGACCGACCGGGCTTACTTCTTTGCGAAAACGTACTTCGCCGTGTGGGACTTGGCACGGGCGGCGGCGTTCTTGTGCACCACGCCGGACTTGGTGGCCTTGTCCATGGCAGAGCAATACGCGCTGGCGGCCGCCTTCGTGGCCGCGGCGTCGCCGGCCTTGATGGCGGCATCGAGCTTCTTGTGCAGCGTCTTCAAACGGGTCTTGACCGTCTGATTGCGGGCAGTGAGACGGACGCCTTTGCGCGCGGCCTTGATGGCAGATTTGGTGTTGGCCATGAGAGTGAGTGTGTCGTGAGTGAGTCTTAAAGCCGGACAGAAACCCAAACGCGCGCGGCTGAGTCAAGGGTTTTGTCCGCCGGGTCTTGGATCAGGCTGGGCCGGCCGGATTAATTATGAGAGCGCATTTACGCAGCATAATCCGGTTTCGGAGTTTTTGGCCACGAATAGGCACGAGAATTACCAAGACTTCGACTGGAATCTCCCGCGCGCTTATAGGCGCAATGGAGACGTTGCCGCAGCCCCGGAGCCTTTGTGCCTTTTCGTGGCCGAAGCCGGTTTGGATAGCGGCCTTGCGCCCCCGGCAATTTTCAAACGCCTCCACCACCGTTCATAGCAGCGCCTATGCGCGAAAAAGGCCTTAGTTTTGGGGCCGGTAAGCCGGATTCTGTTCTGCGCCTGACGGCGCTTCGGCCGTCATTTCTCTCACGCCGACCTTGCAGCCGGCTTGGCCGGCCTCGCCCGCTTGCGCGAGCGAAACCGGCTGCGGCATACCCGCGGCTATTGGACGGGCCGTCCAGCCGCCTATTTTGCCTTGCACCGGACGGGGTTTTTCGTGCCGTCCCGCTTGCGCGGAGACGCGGTGGGCTCTTACCCCACCTTTTCACCCTTACCCCGCGGTTGCCCGCGGGGCGGTATATTCTCTGTGACACTGTCCGTCATCCCGCCTTGACGCGGGACGCCCGCGCTTGGTGTGACCCTTGCGCGGCATCCTGCCCGATGGTGTCCGGACTTTCCTCTCCAAGCTTTTATCGGGCGCGGCGTTACCCGCGCCTTGGGATCAAAGAACTCGGAGCGACGACCAGGCCCCAAAACTAAGGACGATCAGCTTGCGAGCTCAAAGCCGTCAGCGCAACGCGCAATTCAGGCTCCCCGGGAGCAATTAACCACGGCTTAGAGAGGATAAGATAACCGCAGAGGCTGCGGTTTCCCGTCCGCGCCCATCGGTGCCATCGGTGGCCAAAGCCGGCCTCTACCTCCACGCTGCTTTGCCAACCCGCCGGCGAATCAGAACGTCACGACTCCCAGTACACGATCCGCCCGCACTGGTCGCACACGGGCAGCTTGATGTCGGGGTTCTTGCCGCGGGAAGCCGACTCGGCCTCGCTGGAAACCTTCAAATGACACCCGCCGCATTTGGCGCCGCGGATCGGCACGCAGACCGGCTGCTTTTGCGCGGCAATGCGGTCGTAAAGGCGCCAGGCGGGCTCGTCGAGCGGAACGCGGGCGGCGGCCACTTCGGCTTGGGCGGCTTGCAGCTCGGCGGCCAGGCTGAGGTCACGCTCGCGCAGCGTGCGGATGCGCTCCTCGTGACCGGCGATGTTCTGTTTCATCGCGGATTCGGCGGCGGCGAATTTCTTCCTCGCCTCGTCGATGGCAAACATCACCTGCAATTCCTGCTCTTCCAGGGCACCAATCGCCGTCTGGGTGGTGGTGATCTCGTGGCCCAAGGCCTGAAATTCGTCGTTCTTCCGCACTTGCATCTGCTGGTTCCGGTATTTCGCCAGCTGGTTCTCGAGTGAGCCGATTTCAGTCTCGAGCAGCTTCTTTTTTGATTCGAGTTCGCGCCACTCGGCCCGGGCTCCGTCGATCGCCGCCTTTTCCGCTGCGATCTTCTGCTCCACCAGCGTGATGTCGCACGGCACGGCCTTGAGTTGTGCTTCAAGGTTCAGGCGGCGCGTGTCGCGATCCTGCAGAATGAGAAGTTTTTCGAGCGCGGGTGTGAGCATGAAAGGGAGAGGCGGTGGCGGGTCAGATGTAATACATCTCCTCGAATTCGCGGCTGACGAGCTGGTCGAGGGTCCAGCGCTTGGTTTCCTCGATCAGCGCGGTGCGGATGCCTTGCCAGGCCCGCTGGACCCGGCGGCCAGACTGGCCCCGGGCGTCGCCCCCGAACTCCAGCACGTCGCCCTCGACCAGCGTCACAATCTCGTGGAGGGAAATGTCCCCGGGCGCCCGCGCGAGCGCATAGCCGCCGGTCTTGCCTCGGCGGCTGGTGATGAGGCCGCCGTCCCGCAGTTCGCTGAGGATTTGGGCGAGATAGTTGGGCGGCACGGCCTCCACCCTGGCGAGGGCCTCGACATGAGCGAGCTCGCCGGTGCCATGCAGCCGGGCGATCTGGGCCAGCACCCGGCAGGCATAGACGGTCTTGACGGAGAGTTTCACGGCAAAACGCGACGGTATGGCACAAACCGAGCCCGGCAAACGTAAAACTCCCCTTCAACAGGGAGCCTGACCCACTGGGGGGAAAGCGGGTCGCCGCGAGGATGCGTCCCAGGGCCGTTTCCGTGCGAATTTAGGCCGGTTTTTTATCAAATATACCCTCGCGTGCCCTATCGTTCTCCGAAAGAATTTTCCTTTCAGAATTTCACCCTCCCAATCCCTTTCATGTCCGACCTAGAAGAAGACTCGAAAAACACCGCAAAAAATCAGGCCGGCGCCGACGCCTACGACGCCTCCAAAATCCAAAAGCTCGAGGGTCTCGAGGGCGTCCGCAAGCGCCCCGACATGTATATCGGCGACACGAATGAGCGCGGGTTGCATCACTGCGTCTTCGAAGTCGTGGACAATTCCATCGATGAGGCGCTCGCCGGATTCGCCAGCGAGGTGAAGGTCACCATCCACCTCGATGGCTCTTGTTCCGTCGAGGACAATGGCCGCGGCATCCCCGTGGACCTGCACCCGGTCTACAAGATTCCCGCTCTTGAACTCGTGCTCACGAATCTCCACGCCGGCGGCAAGTTCGGCAAGGGCGCCTACCAAGTGTCCGGCGGCCTGCACGGCATCGGCGCCAAATGCGTCAACGCCGTCTCCGAGTGGTTCGAGGCCGAGGTGCGCCGCAACGGCAAGGTTTACCAGATGCGTTTCGCGCAGGGTAAAACCACGCAGAAGATGGCCGTGATCGGCGACACGAAGAAAACCGGCACCAAAGTCACGTTCAAGCCCGACCCGGAGATCTTCAAGAGCACGCGCGAGTTCCAGTACGAGATCCTCGCGAAGCGCCTGCGCGAACTGGCGTTCCTGAACCCCGGAATTCACATCGACCTGGCCGACGAACGCTCGCAGAAAACCGACAAGTTCTTCTTCAAGGATGGCATCACTGAGTTCGTGCGCTTCCTCAACCAGAACAAGAGCGTCCTGCACGACAAGCCGATCACCTTCACGGACTCCGCGCCCAATGAGACCAATCCCGCCCTGTCCAACATTGTCGTCGACGTGTCGCTCCAATACAACGACAGCTACAACGATCAGGTCTTCGCCTACGCCAACTCGATCTACAATCTCGAGGGCGGCACGCACCTCTCGGGCTTCCGCACCGCGCTCACGCGCGTGATCAACAACTTCGCGAAGGCCAACAATCTCCTCAAGGACAAGGACCCGTCCATCACCGGCGACGACGTGCGCGAGGGGCTCGTGGCGGTCATCTCGGTGAAGGTGCCCGAGCCGCGTTTCGAGGGCCAGACCAAGACGAAACTCTCCAACAGCGAGGTCGACGGCATCGTCCAGAAGATCGTCGGCGAAAAGCTGAAGTTCTTCCTCGAGGCAAACACCGCCATCGCCAAGCGCATCATCGACAAGACCCTCCTTTCCGCCCGCGCCCGCGAGGCGGCACGCAAGGCCCGGGAAACCATTCGCAAGGGCGCGCTCTCCGGTGGCGGCCTGCCGGGCAAGCTCGCCGACTGCTCCGAGCGCGACCCCGCCCTCACCGAGCTCTATATCGTCGAGGGTGACTCCGCTGGCGGGTCCGCCAAGCAGGGTCGCGACCGCCGCTACCAGGCGATCCTGCCGCTCCGCGGCAAGCTCATCAACAGCGAGAAGGCCCAGCTCGACAAGGTTCTGAACAACGAGGAAATCCGCACCCTGATCACCGCCATCGGCACCGGCATCGGCAGCGGCGAGGACGAGTCGGCGTTCAACATCGAGCGCGCCCGCTATCACAAGATCATCATCATGACCGACGCCGACGTCGACGGCTCGCACATTCGCACGCTGCTGCTCACGTTCCTCTATCGCAAGATGCGCGGCCTGTTCGACCGGGGTTACGTCCACATCGCCCAGCCGCCGCTCTACAAGATCAAGCGCAAGAAACGCGAGCAATACATCGACAACGACGAGCAGCTCAACCGCATCCTCCTTGAGCTTGGCTCCGAGGACGTCGTGCTCACCCGGCAGAAGGACGGCCATGTCTTCGCGGCGGCGCAGATCGACAAGATCGTCGAGGCCCTCGCCGCGCTCGAAAAACTCGGCGGGGGTGTCACCCGCTACGGCGCCGGCCTCGCCGAATACCTCGACGCCCGCGACTCCGCGACGAACGAGCTGCCGCGCTACGTGGCGCGCATCCGCGAGGGCAACCGGGAGGAGCATGAGTTCCTCAAGGACGAGGACGCCCGCGCGAAATTCGGGCAGGCCCACGGCCTGGACGCCGATCTTTCCGACCAGCCCGATATCGCCACGGGCAGCACCACCTCCCCCTTCGCCGGCGACAAGAAGCCCGCTGGTGCGGTGAAGCGCATCACGATTCACGAGATTTTTGAGAGCACGGAGATGTCGAAGCTGCTCAAGCTCATCATCCGGACCGACCTCGATCTGACAAAGTTCAGTTCCACCGAATCCGCCCGTTACGTCATCACCGAAAATGCCGGCCAGAAGAGCGAGTTGAAGACCCCGCTCTTCGCTCCGCTCGACATCGTCGCGCAAATTCGCGCCAACGGCCGCAAGGGCCTCAGCATCCAGCGCTACAAGGGCCTCGGCGAAATGAACCCGAAGCAGCTTTTCGAGACGACGATGGACCCCGAGAAGCGCCGCCTCCTCAAGGTCTCCGTCAACGACGCCGCCAAGGCCGACGCCCTCTTCACGCTCCTCATGGGCGACGACGTTCCCCCACGCCGCCAGTTCATCGAGGACAACGCGCTCAACGTGCAGTACCTCGACGTGTGAATTCCAAGGCGAGAAGGATGTCCGGGCCCCGCTGCAAAGAATCCCGACCGCCGGCCCCGGCTCCTCCCCTCCGGATTCCTGTCTCCTGACTTCCGTCCCGAATGTACACCGGCTCCGAAAAACTCTCCTCGGCCAACATCACCGACATCATGCAGACGGCCTACATCGATTATTCGATGTCGGTCATCATCTCGCGCGCCCTGCCCGACGCCCGCGACGGCCTCAAGCCGGTGCAGCGCCGTATCCTCTACGCGATGCTGCGCGAGGGCCTGGTCCACAACCGCCCCTTCGACAAATGCGCGGGCGTCGTCGGCGAGGTGCTGAAGAACTACCACCCGCACGGCGACTCGTCCGTCTATGACACGCTCGTGCGCCTCGCGCAGACCTGGGTCATGCGCTACCCGCTGATCGACCCGCAGGGCAACTTTGGCTCGGTCGACGGCGATCCGCCCGCAGCCTACCGTTACACCGAGGCGCGGCTCAACGCCATCGCCGAGGACCTCCTCAAGGACATCGAGGAGGACACCGTTGATTTCGCGCCCAACTACAAGGAATCGACCACCGAGCCCACCGTGCTCCCCGCCGCGCTGCCGAACCTGCTGATGAACGGCTCGACCGGCATTGCCGTCGGCATGACGACGAACATCCCCCCGCACAACCTCGACGAGATCATCGACGCCACGATCGCCATCATCGACCACCCGCGCATCTCAGTCGACGAGCTCTGCAACATCGTCAAGGGTCCGGATTTCCCCACCGGCGGAGTCATCTCCGGCCGCGAGGGCATTCTCAGCTACCTCAAAACCGGCAAGGGCATCGTCCGCATCCGCGGCAAGGCCCATACCGAGGAGCTCAAGGGCGGCATGGAGCAGATCGTGATCACCGAGATCCCGTACAACGTGAACCGCGCCACGCTCGTCACCCGCATCGCCGAGCTCGTCGGCGAGAAAATGCTCGACGGCATTCGCGACCTGCGGGACGAGTCCGACGAGAACACGCGCATCGTCGTCGAGATCAAGCGCGGCGAGCAGGCGAAGGTCATCATCAACCAGCTTTTCCTGAAGACCGCGCTCGAGTCCTCCTTCGGCGTCACGCTGCTCGCCCTCGACAAGAAGCGGCCGAAGCAAATGAACATCAAGGAGATCATCGAGTGCTACATCGAGCACCGCCGCGATGTCGTCACGCGCCGTACGAAGTTTCGCCTGCAGGAGGCCGAGGCCCGCGCGCATATCCTCGAGGGCTACATCATCGCCCTCGATAACCTCGACGATTTCGTCAAGATTATCCGAGCCTCCGCCAACCGCGAGGAGGCCAAGCAGAAGTTGATGGCGAAGTATCCGCTCTCTGAGCGCCAGACCGACGCCATCCTCGAACTCCGCCTCTACCAGCTCACCGGTCTCGAGCGCGGCAAGATCGAGGCGGAATACCTCGCGCTGGAACGGCTCATCCTCGAGCTGCGCAGCATCCTCGAATCCGAGTCCAAGCTCCTCGCGCTGATCAAAACGGAGCTGGGGGACATGAAGGCGAAATACACCTCGCTGCGCCGCACGGAGATCGTCGGCGCCGCCGGCGAGTTCCGCATGGAGGATGTCATTCCTAACGAGGGCTGCGTCATCACCGTCTCCCACCTGGGCTTCATCAAGCGCACCCGGGTCGCCGACTACCGCTCGCAGAAACGCGGCGGCAAGGGCGTCATCGGCGCCGAGACCTACGAGGAGGATTTTGTGGAGAATCTCTTCACGGCCTCAACCCATGATTACATCCTCTTCCTCACCAGCACCGGCCAGTGCCACGCGAAGAAGGTTTACGACATCCCCGAGGGCACGCGCACTTCGAAGGGGAAATCCGTGACCAGTTTCCTTCGCCTAGCCGAGGCGGAAACCATCGCCGCCATGCTCTGCGTGAAGGAATTCTCGCCCGCGCTTTTCGTCGCGATGGCCACGCACGCCGGGGTCATCAAGAAGACGGCGCTCGCCGAATACGAGAGCGCCACCCGCGATGGCGGCATTCGCGGCATCAAGCTCAACGAGGGCGACACGCTCGTCGGCTGCGCCCTCACCACTGGCGCGAACGAGATCATGCTCATTTCGCACAAAGGCCAGGCCGTGCGCTTTCAGGAAGGCCCGATCGCATCCGCCGAGGACGAGCCCGCCCCGACCGGCAGCGCGGCGCCGATTCCCGGCGCGGAACCGGAAACCGAGGCCAGCGGACGCCCCGAGGGTCTGCGCGCGATGGGCCGGGCGGCGGCGGGCGTCACCGGCATGCGTTTCAAATATGCGGGCGACTTTCTCCAAGCCATCGAGGTCTGCGATCCGGCCGCCCGCCTGCTCGTTGCGCGCGAGGACGGCATCGGCAAGCGCACACCCTTCGAGGATTACCGCCTCACCCGCCGCGGCGGCACCGGCGTGATCGCGATCGATCTGCCCGAAGACGGATCCGTCAACGTTGCCGGCGCGCTCAGCGTCCGCGACGCCGACGAAGTGATGCTGCTCACCGCGAAGGGCCAGAGCATCCGCACGCGGGTGAAGGAAATCCGCGAGACCGGCCGCGGCGCCAAAGGCGTTCGGCTCGTGACCCTCGCCGACGGCGACAAGCTCCTCAGCATCGCCCGCATCGTCGAAAGCGAGGAGGAGCAGGAAGCCGGCAACGGCACCCCGCCCGCCCCCGCCCCGCCGGCCGCCAGCTGACCTAGGTCGGCGGGAACTCTTCCTTATCCGCGTCAATCCGCGTAATCCGCGGTTAAGACGCTGCGGTGAACCCCCGAAATCCGGGCCACTTGTAATGTTAGTCTGCGGCCCTAAAAGGAGCCCAGACCATGAAAGGAGAACGACACGCGACAGAACAAAAGATCCGCATTTTGCGGGAAGCCGATGGCGGCAAGAGGATCGTGGAAGT
>SIBG01000110.1 GCA_009695305.1 Opitutus sp.
CGTTGACAGCCGCCGCGGATTCGCGGCACGCTGACCGCTTTCCTTTTCCTCCGACCGATTCCGTTTCGCATTCTCATGCCACAAACCATCGCCGTCCTCGACTTCGGTTCCCAGCTTACGCAGGTCATCGCGCGCCGCATCCGCGAGTGTCAGGTATACTCGAAGATCTACCATTTCTCGACCGCAGCGGCGAAGCTCCGCGCCGATGGGGTGGTCGGCATCATCCTGTCGGGCGGACCGCAGAGTGTTTACGCGAAGACGGCGCCGCACCCCGATCCGGAGATTTTCCGGCTCGGCGTGCCCGTGCTGGGCATCTGCTACGGCGTGCAGTTGATGGGCCACCACCTCGGCGGCCGCGTCGCGCACAGCCAGGCGCGGGAATACGGCCACGGCCGCCTGACGATCAAGCGGCCCGGCCAGCTCTTCCGCGGCCTGCCGCGGTCGCTGCGCATCTGGAATTCCCACGGCGACAAGCTCACGAAACTCCCGCCCGGCTTCGTCGCCACGGCGGTCTCCGACAATTCGCCGTTCTCCGGCATCGAGGACAAAAAGCGCGGGTTCTACGGCATCCAGTTTCACCCGGAAGTTTTCCACACCGAGCGCGGCGGGGACATGATCCGCAACTTCCTGGTCGGGATCTGTGGCGCGAAGCAGGATTGGACCACCAAGGATTTCATCGCGCAGTCCGTCGCGGGGATTCGTGAACAGGTGGGCCGGGGCCGCGTGCTCCTGGGGCTGTCGGGCGGCGTCGACTCCTCGGTGGCCGCCGCGCTGCTGCACAAGGCCATCGGCCCGCAGCTCACGTGCGTTTTCGTGGACAACGGGCTGCTGCGCAAAGGTGAGCGTGCGGCGGTCAAAAAGCTCTACGGTGACCACTTCAAGATCGATCTCCGGGTCGTGGATGCGGCGGCGCTCTTCCTGCGCCGGCTCAAGGGCGTGAGCGAGCCCGAGCAGAAACGCAAAATCATCGGCCGCACCTTTGTCGAGGTGTTCGAGCAGTCTCTCAAGTCCATCAAGGGCCGCGCCGAGTTTCTCGGCCAGGGCACGCTCTATCCCGATGTGATTGAGAGTGTCTCCATCGGCGGCAATCCCGCGTCGTTGATCAAGACCCACCATAACGTCGGCGGCCTCCCGGCCCGGATGAAGCTCAAGCTCGTCGAACCGCTCCGCCAGCTCTTCAAGGATGAGGTGCGCCGCGTCGGTGCCGCCCTCGGCCTGCCGCGCGAGGTCGTCTGGCGCCAGCCCTTCCCCGGTCCCGGCCTCGGCGTGCGCGTGATGGGCGACATCACGGCGGAGAAACTCGAAATCCTCCGCAACGCGGACGCGGTCCTCCACGAGGAGATGATGGCGTCCGGGTTTTACTACCGGGTCTGGCAGTCGTTCTGCGTTTTCCTCCCCGTGCGCACCGTCGGGGTGTTCGGCGACGAGCGCACTTACGACTACGTCATCGCCCTGCGCCTCGTCGAAAGCACCGACGCCATGACCGCGGACTGGGCGAAGCTGCCGCACGACCTCCTGCAAAAAATCTCCAGCCGCATCACGAACGAAGTGCGCGGCGTCGGCCGCGTGGTGCTCGACATCAGCTCAAAACCGCCCGCGACCATCGAGTGGGAATGAGTTTCACCGGCCCATCCGCGGGCTTTCCTCCCGGCCACTTTTCCTCCAACCTCCGCCCATGATTTCCTCCCTCCTGCGCTCCGCCACGGCCGCCACGGCGGCGCTCGTCCTCACCCTCGCCGCGACCGCTGCCGAAACCGCCATCATCGCCAAGGCCCGCGCCCACCTCGGTCCCGAGGCCGCGCTCAACGGCGTGAAGTCCATTCACTTTGTCGGCACCCTGATCACGGTGGATCCGACTGATGCCACGAAGCAGTCCCGCGCCGCCGTGGAAATTTTTTTCCAGGCGGCCGACCAGCAGCGCATCAAAGCGACCTCGGACAAGATCATCGAGATCACGGCGCTCAATGGCTATGATGCCTGGACGCGGTTGCAGGATCCCGCGGACGCATCCAAGTGGCAGCAGACGCTGCTCGTCGCTGATCAAATCAAGCGACTGCGCGCCACCACGTGGGAAAATCTCGCGTTTTACCGCGGCCTGGAGCGTCGCGGTGGGCGAATCGAGGAGCAGGGCGCCGCGACCATCGATGGGATCGCCTGCCAGAAGGTCGCGTTCATCCACGCGCCCAACATTATTTTTACCCGCTTCTTCGAAGCCGCCACCGGCCGCCTCGTTTACACCGAGACTGAATCCGGCGCGACCATGCGCGAAAGCGGCGAGCAGGTCGCGGGCGGCATCCGCTTTCCCAAGACCCTCGTGCAAACGACGAAGCTCCCCAACGGCTTGCTGCAAACCGTGACCCTCAACTTCGAAAAAGTCACCGTCAACGAGGTCTTCCCCGGCTCGCTCTTCCAGGTGCCGGCGCTCTCGCCGAAGTAACCGCCGCCCGCCCGCCGCGGGCCGCCGGGTGATCCATGCGCACGCTCCACCACGCCTCGAAGAGTTTCGCCGATGATCTCGCCGCCTTTTGCCGCGGGGCGGTCGTGCCGCGGGAAATTTCCGATGCGGTCGCCGCGATTCTCGCGGATGTCCGGCGGCGCGGCGATGAGGCGGTCAGCTACTACGCGGCGAAGTTCGATGGGGCAAAAATCCGCGCCCGGGAATTTTGCGTCCAGCCCGCCGACCTCGCCGCCGCCGCGCGCCGGCTGCCGGCGGCCGAGCGCCGGGCGCTGGTCGCCGCCCGCGATAGCATCGTGGCCTACCACCGCCGCGGCCTGCCGCAACCGTGGACCGCGAAAAACAAACACGGTGCGCTCGTCGGTGAAAAGTTCGATCCGATCCGCCGCGTCGGCCTCTACGTGCCCGGCGGCCAGGTGCCGCTGGTTTCAACCGTGCTCATGTCGGTCACGCTCGCAAAAATCGCCGGCTGTCCCGAGGTCGCCGTCTTCACGCCGTCCAATGCCGAGGGGAAAATTGCCGACGGTCTGCTCGCCGCGCTGCACCTGCTGGGCGTCAAAGAAGTTTATCGCCTGGGTGGCGTGCAGGCCATCGGCGCGATGGCGTTCGGCACGGCGACGATTCCCGCCGTCGACAAAGTCTTCGGTCCGGGCAATGCCTACGTTTGCGAGGCGAAACGCCAGGTTTTCGGGACCGTCGGCGTCGATTCCCTCCCGGGCCCGAGCGAAGTGATGATCATCGCCGACGAAACTGCGCGCCCCGCCTTCGCCGCCGCGGACCTCCTCGCCCAAGCGGAGCACGGCTCCGGCCGCGAGAAAATCTACCTGGTCGCCACGAGCGCCGAGATCATCCCGGCGGTCGTCAACGAGGTCCGCACGCAGCTCCAGCTGATCCGTCGCGCGGCGCAAGCCCAGCGCGTGCTCGAGGAGGGGTTTCTCGCCCTCGAGGTGAAAAATCTCGCCCAAGCCGCCGACGTGGCGAACTACGTCGCCCCGGAGCACCTCGAACTCCTCGTGAACGATGTCGCCGCTCAGAAACTTACCGCGGCCGTCACCACCGCCGGTGCGATCATGATCGGCCATCACACGCCGACGGCGCTCGGCGATTTCGTGGCGGGCCCGAGCCATGTGTTGCCGACCGGCCGGGCCGGGCGCTTCTTCAGCGGCCTGCGCGTCGCCGATTTTCTCCGCCGCACGAGCATCGTGCGCTACGAACGCGCCCACGTGCGGAAAGCCGAGCCCACGGTCGCCGCCTTCGCGGCGATGGAGCAACTCGACGCCCACGGCCGCTCGGTGCGGATCCGGACGTAGGGCGCGTGGCTTGCACGCGCCGCGGCGTCAGCGAGACTGACGCCCTGCACCCGACCATGCCTGACTTTTCCACTCTCGCCCTCCCGCACATCGCGAAGCTCCACGCCTACACCCCGGGCCTACAGCCCACGGGGCCGGGTTGGGTGAAGCTCAATACCAACGAATGCCCCTACGCGCCGAGCCCGCACGTCGCCGAGGCGCTCCGCCGGGAGATCGGGGACGACGGGGCCTCGCTCCGCCTCTACCCCAATCCGAAAAGCACGCCATTGCGCGCCGCCGCCGCCAAACTCCACGACCTCCGCGAGGAAAACGTGATCATCGGCAATGGCTCCGACGACCTCCTCAACCTCCTCATCCGCGCGTGCTGCACGCAGGACGCCGCCGCCGGTTTTACGCTGCCGAGCTACTCGCTCTACCCGGTGCTCGTCGAAATTCAGGACGGCCGGAGCAGCGTGATCGAGTTCGATCGCACGATGCGCCTGCCGGTGGAAAAAATCGCCGGCTCGACCGCGCGCGCCTTTTTCCTCACCTCGCCGAACGCTCCGACGGGCGTCGCTTTCTCCAACGCCGAGTTGGAGCGCGTGCTCGCGTCCTTCCGCGGCCTCCTGGTCGTCGACGAAGCCTACGCGCCGTTTGCCCAGGAAAACGCGGTGCCGCTCCTCCCGCGTTATCCGAATCTCGTGGTCGTGCGCACGCTCTCGAAAGCCTACGCCCTCGCGGGGATCCGGGTCGGCTACGCGCTGGCGCACGCCGAAGTCATCGACCTCCTCGACCGCGTGCGCGACAGCTACAACGTCAACCGGCTCTCGCAGGCGGCGGCGCTCGCCGCGCTCGGCGATCAAGCCTACTATGGTGGCGTCATCGCGAAGGTGCAGGCGACGCGGGACGGCGGCGTGCGCGAGCTGGCTGAGCGGCGGGGCTGGTTCACCTATCCGTCGCAGGCGAATTTCATTTTCACCGAACCGAAGAACGCCCGGGGCGAAAGCGGCCCCGCGGTTGCGCAGGCGGCCTGGAATTTTCTTTATGCCCGCAAGGTCCTGGTGCGGCACTTCCCGAGCCACGCCTTGACCGCATCGTTTCTCCGCCTCAGCGTCGGCACCGATGGCGAGATGGGCGTCCTCCGCGAAACCTTTGATGCATGGCTAAAATCCTAAAACGAGCAGCAACCGTCACCCGCAAAACCGCGGAGACTGAGATCGCGCTAACCCTCGCGATCGATGGCCGCGGTGTGGCGAAAATCGACACGGGCGTGGCGTTCTTCGACCACATGCTCACGCTGTTTACGAAGCACGGCCTGTTTGATCTCACCGTGAAAGCGAAGGGCGATACCGACGTGGACTATCACCACACCGTCGAGGATGTGGGTCTCGTGCTGGGCCAGGCTTTCAAGGAGGCGCTCGGCGACAAAATTGGCATCAAGCGCTACGGATTTTTCATTCTACCGATGGACGAGTCGCTCGCGCGGGTCGTCGTCGATGTCGGTGGCCGGCCCCACCTCGTCTACAACGCGGAAGCGCCGACGATGTTCGTGCGCGACTTCAATATCGTGCTCGTGAAGGAATTTTGTCGCGCGTTCAGCAATGCCCTCGGCGCAAACCTGCACGTGCAGCTCGTCTACGGCGAGGAGCCGCACCATGTGGCCGAGGCGATCTTCAAATGCCTCGCCCGGGCGCTCGACGTGGCGACACAGATCGAGCCGCGCGCGGCCGACTTGCTCCCTTCGACCAAGGGCCAGCTGTAGGGCGTCGGTCGAGCAGACGCCGGTTTGACCATTGCGGGTCGCGGTGCCTGCTCGACCGCCGCCCGACGAAAATCATGGTCACCATCGCTGTCATCGACACCGGGATCTGCAACCTGCGAAGCGTCACCAAGGCGCTCGAAGCCGTCGGTGCGTCGGTGCGGGTCGTGCGCACCCCGGCCGAGGTCACCGCGGCCACCGCCCACGGGCTCGTGCTTCCCGGCGTCGGCGCATTGCGCGACTGCGTCGCCTCGTTGCGCGCCTCGAAACTCGACGCCACCGTGCGCGCCTGGATCGCGGCGGACCGGCCGTTTCTGGGTGTGTGTCTCGGGATGCAGGCACTGTTCGAGCATTCGGCAGAAGGGGACATCACTGGCCTGGGAATATTCCCCGGCCGGGTCGTGCAATTTCACCGACCGCCGGAGTTCAAGATTCCGCACATGGGCTGGAACACCGTGCGGTTTGTGCAGCCTCGCGCAGCGCTCAGCGCGCAACTCTCCACCGCCGGCGAAGCCTTTTATTTCGTCCATAGTTTCTATTGCGTGCCGGCTGATCGCGCGCTCGTGCTGGCGGAGTGCGACTACGGCGGGGCGTTCTGCGCGGCGATCGGGCGCGGGCGCGTGTTTGCGACGCAATTTCACCCGGAAAAAAGCCAGGCGAAAGGGCTGCAAATCTACCGCAATTTTTCCGCCGTCGCCGCGGCGGGGTAGGAAGCTGGTGGCAGGCGATTTGGGGTGAGGTCCAGGAGCGCGGGCCGGGCAGCGCGGGCCCGCAGGCTCCGGCAAGAAATCTAACGGCCGCGACACGACCGGCTTATTTCGCCGCAAAAACTTCCACCGGCACGAGGGTTTCCTTTGCAAGCGGCGCGCTTTTAGCTTCGCTCGGAGCACTATGGCCAAGACCGCTACGCTGAAGATCGACGACAAAGAATACCCCCTCCCGGTGATGATTGGCACCGAGGGCGAAAAAGCCGTCGACACCCGGGCCCTGCGCGCGGCGTCCGGCTACGTCGCCTATGATCAGGGCTATGGTAACACCGGTTCGTGCGAGAGCCAAATCACCTTCCTCGATGGCGACAACGGCATCCTGCGCCACCGCGGTTACCCGATCGAGCAGCTCGCGCATCACAGTGACTTCGTCGAGACCGCCTACCTGGTGATCTATGGTGAGCTACCCAACGCGACCCAGCGCCGGGAATTTGGCCTCCAGCTCCGGAAGAACGCCGCCATCGAAACCCAGATGCAGAAAATTCTGGAGGGTTTTCCCACGAGCGCGTCGCCGATGGCGATGCTGTCCGCGATGGTGAGCGCGCTGCCCGCGTATTACCCGCACCTCGCCACGAACAATTTCGAGCAGGATCTCAAGGGTTTCGACCTGGCTGCGGCCATCGCCATGTCGAAGATCCGGACGATCGTGGCCATGATTTACCGCTATCAGAAAGGCCTGCCGTTCATGTTTCCGAAACAGGAGCTGCCGTTTTGCGACAACTTCCTGCACATGATGTTTTCGGAGCCGTATCAGGACTACGTGTCCATGCCCGAGGTCGCCAAGGCCCTGAACCTCGTGCTGCTCCTCCACGCCGATCACGAGCAGAACTGCTCCACCTCGACCGTGCGGATGGTCGGCTCCAGCGCTTCGAATCTCTTCACCTCCATCTCCGCGGGCATTTGCGCGCTCGCGGGTCCGCTCCATGGCGGCGCCAACGTCGCCGTGATGCAGATGCTTCAGTCAATCCACGACGAGGGCGACGACGGCTCGCGCTTCATCGCCGCCGCGAAATCCGGCAGCAAGAGCAACCGCCTGATGGGTTTTGGTCACGCCGTCTATCGCAACTTTGACCCGCGCGCGAAGATCATCGGCGAGGCCTGCGACACGGTGCTGACCCGCCTCGGGATCGATGATCCGCTGCTCAAGATCGCCAAGCACCTCGAGCAGGCGGCCCTCAAGGACGAATACTTCGTCGCGCGGAAGCTCTACCCGAACGTCGATTTCTACTCCGGCATCATCATGCGCGCGATCGGCATCCCGATGAACATGTTCACCACGATGTTCGCGATCGGCCGCGCGCCGGGCTACATCGCCAACTGGCGGGAAGTCGCCGCGAATCCCAAGGGCCGCATCTACCGCCCGCGGCAGATTTACGGCGGCCCGGTGAAGCGCGACTACGTGCCGATGGCGCAGCGCGGGTAGGGAGTAGGGCCGGGCTCTGACCGGCCCTGGGAATCCAAAAAAACTTTTCCCGCGGTGAAAAATCAGTGACGGGAAAAGGCGGGTCGCAGACTCGCCTTATTTTTTTTCCGTCCGGAAAATCTCGTCGGTCGTCAGCCCCGTGAGTTTCGTCAACCCGCCGATGAGTTTCCAGAAAATCGCCATCATCGCGATCATGCTGGGAATCACGATCACCGGCCACACGAGCAAATGCATCCGGCCCAGTTCGGCGTTGAACTCAGGGGTGGCGGGTGGGCTTTTCAGCACGTAGCGCGCCAGGGCGAAATTGACCGGGGCGCTCGCGATGAACGACAGCGCCAGCCATACGCTCGATCGGCGCAGCAGGCGCTCGAAGGCCGCGCGTTGTCCGCGCTCGGCGAGCACGGCGTCGACGCGCGCCACGTCGACCACCTGCTCGTTGTAGAACATCTCGTGCAAGAGCGGACGCTTCGAGCGCAACGTGGCGAGCACGAGCGCGCCGATGCAGGTGGGCAGCACGGCGTCCTTGACCGCGAACCAAAAGCCATCCGCCTTCAACAGCCCCATCCCGCCCGACAGCAGCACGCTGACGAAGCCGAGCACGGACAGAAAATTCGTTTTCTTGCGCTTCGCCAGATCGTAAAGCCCGTAGCTGACCGGAAAAATCAGCGCGACGACCAGCCCCCACAGCGGCCCGAGCCACCGCTCATTGGAGAACTTCATCAACACCACGGTCGGCACCGCAATGTTGCAGATAAGATTGAGCAACAGGTTTTCGGGTTTGGGTGCGGGGTTCGACATCGTCCAAGAAAAGGTGGAATTCAGCGCCGCAGGAAGCGGAAAAATGCCGCTATTTCCTGATTTCATGAGCGCCTCATTTGCTCCACGCTTCGCCCCTCATGATTTTCCTCGGCGTCAATATCGACCACTGTGCCACGGTGCGGCAGGCGCGCTATCGCGAGGCCGCCGGCGCGGAGGGCGGTGCCGTCGAGCCCGATCCGGTGGAATTTGCGCTCGCTTCGGAGCACGCTGGCGCTGACGGGATCACCGTCCACCTGCGCGAGGATCGCCGGCATATTCAGGAGCGCGACGTCTGGCGGTTGCGCGAGCAAATCGCCACGCGCCTCAATCTGGAGATGGCTTGCACGCCGGCGATGATCGCGTTCGCGCTCAAACTGCAGCCCGACTTTGTCTGCGTCGTTCCGGAAAACCGGACCGAGGTCACGACGGAAGGCGGCCTCGACGTGGTGGGCAACCGGGACCGCGTGCGCGCCTGCGTCGACGCGATGAACGCCGCCGGCATCAAGACGAGCCTCTTCATCGATCCCGACGCACCGCAAATCGAGTTGAGCGCGCAACTCGGCGCACCGTTCGTCGAGTTGCACACCGGCGCTTACGCCAACGCCTATTTTACGCCGGCGCGAGCCGCGGAATATCAGCGCCTGCGCCTCGGTTGCCTCCGCGCTCACGAGTCCGGTCTCACCGTCAACGCCGGCCATGGCATCAACTACCTCAACATTGCCGAGGTGCGCACGCTCCCGCACCTGCATGAGTTGAACATCGGCCATAGCATCGTCAGTCGCGCGCTGTTCACCGGGGTCGCGGAGGCCGTCCGCGAAATGAAAACGCGGATGAACCCATGAGCGGCGGGATCAATCTCTCGCTGCCGCCCGGCGGCATTCTCGTCAGCCTCGGCGCCGATCTGATCGAGGTCGAGCGTGTCCGCGGCGTGCTCACGCGGCATGGCGACCGGTTCCTCGACCGCATCCTCACAGACGAGGAAAAGGCGTATTGCTCCAGCATGGGCGCGCCGCACAAGCACATCGCGGCGCGCTTCGCGGCGAAGGAGGCGATTTCCAAATGCTTCACCACGGGCATCGGGGCGGAGTTCGGCTGGAAGACCGCCTCGGTTTACCACGGCTCGCGCCACGAACCCCTGGTCCGCCTCGACGCGCAGGGTCAGGCGCTGCTGGCCAAGGTTGGCGCGACGCATGTGCTCCTCACGCTCTCGCACACCGAAACCTACGCGATGGCCGTCGCCGCCCTCGTCCGCGCCTGAAACACTTTTGCCATGGATGAGTCCGGGGAAAATCGTCCGCCGTCGCCGTCACAGCTCTCCAAGACGCCCTCGTGGGTGATGCTGGGCTTCGTGCTCGGGGCGATCTTTGTGATCGCCTTGCCGCGGCGCGAACCGCCGCCGGCTCCCTTGGCCGCGCCGGAAATGAAAGCGCCGGCCCCGGTGGCTCTGTCGAAGCCGGGCGTCGAACGCGCAATCTTTTTCGAAGACGTCTTTGCCGAATGGCAGCGACCGGCCGTGTGGGAAAACGACCTCACGGAGGTCGCGTTTTGGAGTGAGGCCCGCCGCGCGTTTTCGGACTGCTACGAGGTGCTGCGGGTGGATGGCAAATTTTATTTCCGGTCCATTCCTCATCTCACGCGGCCGGTGTCGCGACGGACGCCCGCCAATTCTCCCCTGTTGTTCACGGTGCCCGCCGCCGACGAAGCGGGCGAGCGCGGGGCGGGCGAAGGCCTGGGCCGGTTCTTTGGCGCTCCGCGCGCCGATGTTAAACCTCCGGTGCCGGCCCGGCCGAAACCGGCGGAGCGCCCGGCGCCGGAGCTTCCGCCGAAGAATTGATCAACGCCCATGGCACCCGCCGATCATCCCGTTCTCGCCTGCGACGAAGCGCGCCGCTTTGAGGAAAGCTATTTCGGTGGGGCTGAAGCGAAGGAGTGGCCGGCGATGCAACGCGCCGGTGTTGCGCTGGCGGAGGCCGTGTTGCGCGACTTCGAGGAGATCGGCGGCTTCCCCACGGACGGTCGCGTGTTCGTGCTCGCGGGCAAGGGCCACAATGGCGGCGATGCGCTGCTCGCCGCCCAGGCGATCCTCGCGAAATTTCCCGCGGCGCGGGCGGAGGTGGTGTTGGTTTTCGGGGAGCGGGCCTTCCGGCCGCTGGCGCGGCGGGCGTGGCAGGCGTTGGTCCAAGACGCGTCGGACCGCGTGGCGGTGATCGACCCCGGCCACCGGCCGCGCGGCTACGATCTTTGCCTCGACGGCGTTTTCGGTTTTCAGTTTCGCCCGCCACTGGAACCGCGGGTCGCCGCACTGCTGGCGCAGGTTAACGCGCTCCCGATTCACCTCCGGGCCGCCGTCGATCTGCCGAGTGGCCTTGGCGCGCCCGGAGCCTTCCGCGCCGATTTCACCTACGCCACGGGGATCGTGAAGCAGCCGCTGGTCGACGGCACGCACGCGGCGCTTGTCGGACGGTTGCGTTACCTTGATCTCGGATTCTTTGATGCCGCGGATGTGGCGTCGCGGTTGCGGATGCTGACACCAGCGGTGCTGGCGCCGCTCGCCGCGCTGCGCGCCCCGGAGTCGGACAAGCGCACCTATGGACATCTCTTCATTCTCGGTGGCTCGCGCAGCTTTCCGGGCGCGGTGCTGCTGAGTGCGCTGGCGGCGCTGCGCAGTGGCGCGGGGCTGGTGACGGCGTTTGTGCCGGAGTCGCTGGCGGCGGCGTTCGCGGGGCGCGCGCCCGAGGCGATGTGGGTCGGGTGGCCGGAGACGGCGGATGGCGGACTCGCGCTCGAAGGCCAGCACCTGCTGCGCGCGCGTCTCGGGCGCGCCGACGCGCTGGTGATCGGTCCCGGCCTCGGGAGCGAGCCGGAGACGCTCGCGCTCGTGGCCGATATCGTGAAGACCTCGCCGGTGCCGCTCGTGCTCGATGCGGATGCGCTGCAACCGGACATCGTGCGCACCGGCCCGGCGCCGCGGGTGCTCACCCCGCATCTCGGCGAATTCCGCCGCATCCTCGCGGGCGACGATTTCCACGATGCGCCTCCGACCAAAGACGCGGTCGTCGTGCTCAAGGGCCGGCTGACGGCGATCAGCCACGCGCGTCGCGGCTACTACAGCCCGTTCGGTGGTCCGGTGCTCGCCCGCGGTGGCAGCGGTGATTTGCTGGCGGGCCTGATCGGTGGGTTGCTCGCGCAAACGCCGTCCGACCCGCTCCTCGCGGCCAGTCGCGGTGCCGTGTGGCATGGGCTCGCGGCGGATGCGCTGGCGCGGGCCCACGGGCAGGTGGCGGTGCAGACGACGCAGTTGCTCGATTTTCTCGCCGTGGCCCTGCGAGCGCGGTAGATGCCGTGGACGCGGGCACCACCCCTGAACGGAGTGTTGTCCGAAATCCTAATCGATGGAGTGGAAACAGGCGCTCGGTTCCCTACAAACCGTCGACACCCCAGTCGTTCCGGTATTGTCGGCGGAGGTAACGGTTCGCGGAATTTTCGTTCGTGAATAGAAGATTCGCGGAATTCCACTTGAGCGTGGTTTGCGGAAAGCGGACAGCAACGCTGCCCAACAGCACCGCCTCAGTCAGTGGACCCGAGTAGTCAAAATTCGCGCCTGGCTGGCCGCCGTTGACACAGGCTTCCGCCCAGATGGTCCAGTGATGTCCCTGCTCGGCTTGGGGCATCGGATAGCCTTTGAACTTCTTTTCGGGAAAAAGTCTCGGTGCCGCTGGGTGTGGCAGATGGAGCACGCCTTCGGTGCCGATGAAGATGGAGCCTTGGTCCACGGTGTCCGGCGATTTCGGTGGGCCGGGCTCAGTTCCGTCCGGAATGACCAGAGCGCGGATTTCCGCGGACGGGCGCGCATCGCCGTCATACCACGTGACCGGCACTGTATTACTGGCGGTATGCTTGGTCCCAGGGAAAATGTAGCGGACGATCGCATCGGTCGCCCAGTTCCAACGATCCGGCGCTGGTCCTTCGGAGCGCAGTGAAATCGGAGCTGTCAGCGCGAGCGCCTCGAATACCGGATCCAGAATATGGCATCCCATGTCGCCAAACGTGCCCGTGCCGAAATCGAGCCGTTTGCGCCAGTTCCCCGGGTGGTAATATTCTTCGGCGACATAGGGGCGCGCAGCCGCGGTGCCCAGCCATAGATCCCAATTAAGACTGCCGGGCACCGGGTCGGATTTCGTCGGCGGTGCGCCCACGTCGCCCCATTTCTTGAAGCTCCAAGAGTGGACTTCCTTCACCTTGCCGATCACCCCGCTCCGCACCAGCGCCACGGCCTGACGATAAATTTTGTGCGAGTGGATTTGGATGCCCATCTGCGTCACGAGCTTCTTCTCCTTCGCGCATTTCGTCAGCGCACGTGTCTCGTAGATGTCGTGTGCGAGTGGCTTCTGGCAGTAGCAGTGTTTGCCAAGCTGCATCGCGGAAAACGCGATTGGCGCATGCATGTGATCGGGCACCGAGACGTTGACCGAGTCGATGTTGCGCTCCTCCTTTTCGAGCAGTTGGCGCCAGTCCTGATAAATCCTCACCTCGGGAAACGTCTCTCGCAGCTGACCGATGCGGCTCAAGTCAACATCGGCAACTGCCACGAGCTTGACCCATGGGTTGCTGGTGAGTGCTTGGATGTCGTTCCAAGCCTGGCCGCCGCCGCCGAAGCTCGCATGACGCAGAACACGGCTGGGCGCGGCCGCCCGCAGACTGCGCGCAATAAAAGGCGCGGTGAGACAGGCGGAGCCAAGGGTCGTCAGAAACGTGCGGCGGCTGGGCATGGGAGGAGGATGGAACGAGACAGGTATGGATGGGTCCGGTCGTGCGGTGGCAATTCAAAACAACTCCCGCCTCGGTGCCGCACCGGGTCATTCCGTCACTGGCCGATGCACCACAGGTATTCCTGCCGCGGTTCGCCTTTTTTCGCGTGACGCAGATAGAGGCGGTTGCCCGCGATCGCGGGCGAGGCGTAGGCTTCGTCCCCGAGGAGGTTTTGGGCCAGCAGCGTGAATCTTTGCGGAGAGGCTTCGAACACGGAGGTCACACCGGCCACGTTCGTGGCGTAGATGCGGTTGCCCGCCATGACCGGCGACGCGAAGAAATCCCGGTCCACCTTTTCGCGCCAGAGTTCGTCACCGGTATCGGCTTTCCAACAGACGGCCTTGCCGGTGTCCAACACGGCGTAAACGTAGCCGTCGTGAACGAGGAGCGAAGGCACATAAATCCCGGCTCCGCTCTGCCACACGAGCTGACCCGAGCCATCGCCTTCAATCGCGGCCACGTGGCTTTTCGGAAATCCGCCGGTGATAAATATCCGGCGGCCATCGGTCACCGGCGTCGTCACGGTGGTTTCGGTCGAGCCCGCCACCTCCCACAATTTTGTTCCGGTGGACGGCTCGAAACTGGCAACGAGATTGCAGCCCGCGACGATCATCTGAGGGCGGCCAGCAAGAACCAGCAGTGCCGGCGACGAATAGTTTTGCAGCGCCGGGCGATCGTGCTGCCAGACAATCTTGCCGGTGCGTTTGTCGAGGCCCGCGAGTTTTCCGCCCGCTTTGTGATCGGCGGACACCAGCACGACGGAATCATGCACCACGGGCGAGGAGCCGAAGCCACGGATCGTCACAAAACTCGAGACCCGTTGTTGCCAGAGGACCTTGCCGTCGAGGTCCAACGCGCTCGTATGCACCGCGTGATCGTTGAAAAAATTGATGTAGAGTCGCTCTCCGTCACAGGCCACGGTGCATGACGCCGGCGATGAGTTGCGCTCCCCCGTCTCGTCGACTTTCCCGCGGTGCACCACGGTGTTCCACACGATTTTTCCCGTGGCCTGATCGAGACCAAGCACTCGCTGCTCCTCGGCCGCGGCGTCAGCCGTTGCGAGGTAAATGCGATTGCCGGCGATGGTGGGTGAGCTGTGCCCTTTCCCGGGAAGCAGAGCGCGCCAGACAACATTCTCGGTTTCGCTCCATTTTTGTGGCGGCGTCTGCCCCGCGGCCGCCTGCCCGTCGCGGGTCGGCCCGCGCCATCCCGGCCAGTCGGCGGCCATGGGTGCGGCGCGCAAGTGGGAAACCATCGAGGTCAGGACGACGAGCGCGACCATCGGGCGGGAGCATTTCATAGGGCCACAAAACTTCGGCTGATTCTCTCCAGCCGCGCAAGCTGGTAAATCCTGTCGGGCAAATCTTATCCGGGGCGTCGGATAGTCCGGATCGATGCAGGAGCGGCTTTACGCCGCGCTTTCAAATCGCCACATCTTCCATCGCGGCATAAAGCCGCTCCTGCATGAACACATCTGAGCTGACCGAACGACAGGCGTTTCTCGTGCTGAACGCGCTGCCCAACATCGGGCCGATCACGCTCAACCGGCTACTCGAAGAGCTCGGCGGCGATCCGCGGACAATTTTTTCCACCGAGAAGCGCCGGCTCGAAGCAGTGAAGGGCGTCGGACCGGTGATCAGTGCGACGATCGGTGCGTGGCGGGAGCATTTTGACCTTGGGCGCGAGGAGGAGCGGATGGCGCAGAGCGGCGCGGATTTCGTCACGACGCGGGATGCCAGTTATCCGAAACGGCTGCTGGAAATCAACGACCCACCGATCGGGCTTTACCGGCGCGGACGTTACGAATTTGGGCAGCCGTGCATCGCGATTGTCGGCTCCCGCCGCACGACACTTTATGGTCAGAGCGTGGCGAAGAAATTTGGGGCGGAGCTGGCGCGGCTCGGATTTTGCGTGGTGAGCGGGCTGGCGCGCGGCATCGACACGGCGGCGCAC
>SIBG01000111.1 GCA_009695305.1 Opitutus sp.
GGCAAGGCCCATGCTAGTCTACAGCTTCAAGGCTAGCTGACAGTGGGGTGGCCCCATCCGGGCCGCTCCTGGCCATTCGTTCCCACTCCTATGAAAACACCGCACACCCTCCGCACCCGTCTCCGTCTCGGCGCGCTGGCCATTCTGACCACCCTCGGCCTGTCGGCTCAAACCGCCCCGGCGCCCACCACGCCGCCCGCTGCCGCGGCGGCGCAAAAGATGGAAGAGTTCGAAGTCACCGGCTCGCGCATCCGCGGCCTGATCGGCGAAGCCGACTTCAGCCCGATGGTGAGCTTCAGCCGCGCCGAGATCGAACAGACTGGCCTGACTACCATGGGCGAGATCTCGCGGCTCATCCCGCAGGCGTTCTCGCAGGGCTCGTATGACGGCGTGGGCTTCGGCGGGCAGTCGCAGGGCCAGACCACCACGTCCGATGGCTCCACCGCCAGCGTCCTGACGCAGCGCACCAACATCAACATGCGCGGCCTCGGCGCCGCCAACACGCTCGTCCTCGTCAACGGCCGGCGCATGTCCCGTTCCGGCAACATCCGCGGTTCCGACGGCTACGATCTCACCGGCATCCCCGTGTCCGCCATCGAACGCGTGGAAGTGCTCACGGATGGCGCGTCCGCCATCTACGGCTCCGATGCCATGGGCGGCGTGGTCAATATCATCCTGCGCAAGAATTACTCCGGCACTGAGCTGACCACCTCCTACGAAAACACCTTCGATACCGACACCGCCGTCACCAACGTCACGCTGACCCACGGCATCTCCCGCGGACCGCTTTCGCTCACGCTCAACGCCTCCTATCTGAAGCGCAATTCGTTCGCCGCGGTCGACCGGTATTTCGTGGCCACCGACGACTGGATCAAGATGGGCGGCACCACCTCCCTTGCCAGCGTGAACAGTTCGTTCGCCGCCGGCGGCTTCGCCACCGGCGCCGGCATCGTGCAGGCCTTGACCGGCAATCTGCCCGGGCGCACCAGCCCTTATGCGCTGATACCCGACGGCGCCACCGGTGCCGCACGCCCGGCCGCCGACTTTGTCTCCGTCGTCGGCGATGCGAACGGCGTGCCCTCCTATACTGGTGACCGCGCGAAATACGTGAATCTCATCTCCCCACAGTTCACGCGCACCATCGGCTTCCGCGGCACTTACGATGTGCGGCCCAACGTGCAGCTCTATTTCGACGGCGGCTACAACGAAACCCGCACGCACATCGAGGGCATGCCGGTGAACTTCCGCAACTCGATCGGCCCCGCTAGCGCGCTCGCGGGGGTTCTGGCGGTTCCCGCCGATTATCCCGGCAACCCCTTTGGCGTCCCCATCCGCCTGAACAAGACCTTCTGGGAGCTGCCCACCGATCTCCAAGGTCAGAAGTTCACGATCAATTCCAATCACAGTTTTTCCACCGGTCTGAACGGTCGCTTCGCGGGCGACTGGCGCTATGAAGTCGGGTTCAACTGGAACCGCTCGCTCCTCAAGAACGAGAACGCATTCGATCCCGTGCTGGAGGCCGCCCCTTTCAATGCCGCGCTCACGTCGCGCCGGCTGGTGTTGTTCTACGACAGCCGCACGCAGAAACCCAATGACCTCGACCTGCTGCGCTCCATGCTCCGCCCCGGCAACGTGGGCGACCGCACCGACACCACCAACTGGTCTGCCTCCGCCGACGGCCCGCTGCCGTGGGTGAAGCTTCCCGCCGGTGCGATTCGCCTGGCGTCGGGCGTCGAGCGCACCACCGAGGAAATCAAGACCTACCAGGCCACGCCGGAAAACCCGCTGATCAACCTCAGCCTGCTCGGCGGCTTTAAGCGCACCCTCTCCTCGGCCTACACCGAGACGCGCTTCCCGATCATCGCCCCCACGCACCAGCTGCCGCTGCTCAACCGCGTCGATCTCACCGCTGCCCTCCGCTACGATAACTACTCGGATGCGGGCAACGACTTCAGCCCGCGCTACGGCGCCCAGGTTCGCCCCTTCAAATGGCTGCTCCTCCGCGCCACCCGCAACTACTCGTTCCGCGCTCCCACCGTCAACGCCCTCTACCGCCCCATCACCGACAGCACTAACAGCAACCCCACCGGCTTCATCGACCCGGTGCGCAACGAACTCGTGACCGGCCTCATCGCCACCAAGCTTGGCGGCAATATCGACCTCAAGCCTGAGCACTCGATCTCGGACAATCTCGGCGTCGTGTTCGAACTGCCGCTCAAGCTCTTCAAAGGCCTCTCCATTTCAGTTGACCGCATGAAGATCGATTACAACGACCAGATCTCCGGCCTCGGGTCGCTTCAGGAATGGGCTCTCCTGGTTCCCGAACGGCTGATTCGTGACGCCGCCACCAACCGCATCACCGGAATCGACACCCGCTCCACCAACATCGCACGCGTTGAACTCGAGACCTTCGATTACGCGCTCAACTACTCGCGCAGCACGCCGTTGGGCAACCTGAGCGCGCGCCTCGCCGCCACCGAATACAAGAGCCGCAACGCGATTCGCATTCCCGGCGCCGCTCCTGTGCCGTCGGTGCATCTATATCCCACGCGCATGTCCTGGCAGGCCTTCTGGGGCAAGGGCCCCTACGGCGCCGGCGTGAGCGGCTTCTATCAGGAGAATTCCTGGACCAGTGCCGCGCGCACCGCCACGCAGTTCGCCTCCGTCATCGAGTGGAACGTCCAGGCCTCCTACGATTTTGGGTTTAAGGCGATGCAGCAGCGTCTCAGCGGCAGCGGCGCCTCGATGTCGCCCTGGCAGTCGCTCCGCGCCCACCCGCTCGCCGACACCAAACTCTCGCTCGTCGTCAACAACGTCCTCGACCGCGAGCCGCCGCACCGGCAGGGCAACGCCGGTTTCGGCGTCACCGATCCTCGCATGCGCCGCTACTCGCTCACGCTGCGGAAAAAGCTCTGAGCGCAACCCGCGCGCCGGCGTTCCCCGCCGCCTCCGCCTCCGCTGGCTCGACCCAAACCGCCAGCCGCGCCCGCATGAAAACCAGCCATCCTCCCGTCGCTTCGCCAGTCGCCGCCAGCCTGAATCTGGCGGCCTCCAGCGGTTTGCACCGCGCGTGGCCGGGTCCGTTCCTCCTTTCCGTGTGACCGCCGCGCGCAGAAAGACCGCACCGAAGATCCAGCCGCTGGAAGCGCGCGATCGGGGGCTGAGGCTCACCGATCCGGAGTTGCGGCGCGCGCTGGTGGACATGGAGGTTTCCGCGAGCGTGCCCGAGTTGTGGCGCTCGCTGCGGGAGATCCTGCAGGTCGGGATTCCGCAGCATCACAGCGCCACGCTTTTTCTCGACGCGCGCGAACGCAATCCCGGCGCCCTCACACTCCACACGGCGCCGTCCCGGCGCCCGTCCGAGTGGTGGAAGGCGCGTGCGCGGCTTTCCCCCACGCATCCCTGGCTCGACGCGCATCCCGGGGTGAAACTCTACGGCCTCGATGACATCGTGCCCGACCTGCCCCGGCGCAAGCGCGCCGACTTCTACCGGCACATCCTGATCCCCGAGGGCTTCGACAAGATGCTCGGGCTCACCCTGTGGGAGAAAGGCGAGCGGAGGAGCATCTTGGTATTGCGCCGCGGGTTCAATCAGCCCGCGTTCAGCGGCGCGGAAAAGGCGCTGCTGCTCGACCTGCACCCGGTGCTCGACCGCAACCTGCACCGGCTGGAAAAGCACGAGGAGCAGGTCATCGCGCGCAACAGCCTCCAGCAATTCATCAACCTGCTGCCGCAGGGTATCCTGTTGATCAACGCCCGGCACGAGCTGGTGTTTGCGAATCACGAGGCGTTTGAGGCGTGCGCGGCGTGGAATCTGGGACTCGAGGCGGCGCGCCAGGTCAACGGCCGCTCGGTCTTTGCGGTGCCGCCGCCGTTCCTCGAGGCTTATCACGAGTTGATGCAGACCCATTATGCGATGGCGCTGGCCGATCCCGATGCGCACCACGCCAGCGAACACCGCCGGCTGCTGCACCCGGCGCTCTCACAACTACAGGCGGATTGTTCGCTCTTCAGCCTCGATGATCCGCTGCTCTCGCGACCCTATCTTTTCGTGCAACTGGTTAATCGCGAGATGCTCGACGCCAAAGGTCCGGTCGCGATGGACCGGCAACTGGCGGTGTTTTCCAAGCTGACCCAACGCGAACGGGACGTCGCGCTGCTGGTGCGCGACGGCCTCAGTAACGAGGCGATCGCCTCGCGGTTGCGCAAAGGCGTTGGCACCGTCAAGAACCAGTTGCGCTCGGTTTTTGGCAAACTGGAGATCAACAGCCGCGCCCGGTTGATTTCGATGCTGCGATAGCTCGCATTCCTGGCGCTTTCCCTGGTCGCTTGAGCGCGTTCGCCGCCGTTCCAGCCGCCGGCTGCCAGGCGCGGGCAGCTCAGGCGGGCTAAACCCAAAACCACCAAGCGGTTTTGCCGTCGGCCAGGCCGCGCCGCCGCGCGTTTTCCTGAGCGTCATTATGCACTTCGGACTATCGACTTTGGCCGGGATCGCACCTACCTTCCGGGTGTTTTTGGGCCGACCGCAATCGGCCGTGCCGTTTGACCTCCTAACCCTCGCTGACCATGCAAACACCACGCGCCTGCCACGCGGGAGTCCGTCGCGGACTTCTGGTCGCCCAGTCCCTTCCTGCCGTCGCCAGTCTTCTGCTGCTGGCGGCCGGCGGTGCGTGGGCGCAGCCGGCCGCGAAACCGCCGTTGCTGCCCGAGACCGACTTTTCGCATGACGGTTGGTATGCCGAGATGCCGCCGGCGCTGGCAGAGGCGAAGCGCACCGGCCTGGACCTGCTGATCGATTTTGGCGGCAGCGACTGGTGCGCGCCCTGCAAATGGCTCAAGGAAAATATCCTCACCAAGCCGGAGTTCAACGAGCGGGCGGCGAAGCATTTCGTGCGCGTCGATATCGACACGCTGGCGCGCGGCCTCTCGCCGGAGCGCAAGGCGCGCTACGTCGCCCTGCAAAAACAGTATCGCGTCGGCACATTTCCCTCGGTGTTTCTCGCCACACCGGAGGGCGAGCCCTACGCGTGGACGACCTACATCCCGGTGGTCGAGAGCATCGACATCCGGGCGGTCATGGCCGGGGTCAAGCAAGACAAGCCCGAGGCGTTCTGGCGCCAAATTGAGCCCTTGATTGCGCGCGGCCGGACGTTTCGCGACGGCCTCGCGCGAGCGAAAAACCTGGCCGGCCTCGCGAAGGCGGACGCGCTGATCGATGCGTTGTCGGAGGTGCGGGCGGATTTTCTCCTGTGGTATCACGCCGCCAAGCTCGCGGAACTCCGAACACTCGACCCGGCCGACCGCCGCGGCTTCCGCGCCTACCTCGATGGCTGCAAGGCCTACGCCGAGCTCGAGGACAAGATTGGCGGCGGCTACGAACTTGATTCCGCGGTCAAGGTCGCGGACGTCGACGTGCTGATCGCGAAGCACCGCCTGTCCGGCGAGACCCTGCAACAGACGCTCGCGATGAAGGCCACGCTGCTGGTGCTCGACGGCCGGCCGGCCGCGGCGCTCGCGTGCATCGGGGAATTTGTCGCCGCGCACGCCGGCCGCGGCGCCTTCGATCGCGGCGATTACCAGCCGATCACGGCGGAGGGCCTCACCGCGCTCCGGCAGAGCGTTGAGCGCGGCCTGGCCCAGCCCGACGACGCGGTGGCGCAATATCGCGCGCTCCACGATATCTTCGAGGGCCAGCAATTGCCCAACCGCTACAAGATTTCCTGTCACGCCACCGGCGGCTCCGCGTTCCAGCCGATCATCGCCGTGCGGAAACCGATGGCGGACGGCTTTGGCCGGGCGCTGCTCGCCGCGACCGCGACACTGTCGGGTGAAGCCCGCGCCCGCGCGCTCGCGCAGGGTCTCGAGGGCACGTTCTTCCTCAACGAAGGCGCGATCCGCACCGTCGTCACCCAGACCATCCCGGAACTCGTGGGGAAGGAAACCGCCGCCGCCATCCTGCCCGGTGGCTACAAGCTCTGGATCGCCGAGCGCCCCGCGCGCCAGCCAACGAAGCCGCCAGGAAACCTTGATGCCTCCGTTCCCCCAGCACAAACCCGTGAAACTGCACCCCCGCCGCGCCCTCCGCTGACTCCACCCAGCGCGTCCCCCTCTCCCACATGAAAACAAACAACCGTCTCGTGTCCCTGTCCGTCGTCGCCAGTCTCCTGCTGGCTTTCTCCGTCTCCGCTCAAGTTGCCCCTGCTCCCGCGCCGACTCCGGCCGGTGCTGCCGCCGCGGCCAAGCCGGTGCCTATCCTGTCCCTCGATCCCTATGAGGTGACTGGCACCAGGCCAGAGGTGTTCAGTGACCGCAACGTCGACCTCCCCCGCACCGTCAACGATATCCTGCCCTATGTTGTCTTCAATTCGAAGGCACTCGAGGAGTCCGGCTCCCCCAACATGGAGGACTTCCTCAAGCAGAACCTCACGATGGTGAACGAGCGCCTGACCAACACCGGCAACACCACCTCCTACGGCGCCAGCAGCGACATCAGCCTGCGTGGTCTCAGCACCAACCAGACGCTCGTGCTCGTCGATGGCCGGCGCATGGCCAATGTCTTCGTCGCGGGCAGCGTTTATCAGCCGGATCTCAACGGCATCCCGATGTCTGCCGTCGATCGGGTGGAAATCCTGCCGTCGTCCGCTTCCGGCATCTATGGCGGCAGTGCGGTGGCGGGCGTGATCAACGTGATCCTCAAGAAAAACTACAGCGGCGGCGAAGTGCGCCTGAGTTACGACACGCCGTTGGACACCGACGCCGGCGTTCGCACCGCCGCCCTTTCCTGGGGTCGCGCGTTCGAGAACGGGAAGACGCACGTGATGTTCACGGCGCAATTCTCAAACGCCCATCCGCTTCGGCTCGGTGACCGGCGCGACGTCTTTGAACCGCGCGCGGCGGCGGTTCTGAAAAATGCGCCCGATTACTACTGGACGCCGACGAGCCCATTCCTCGGTGCCGGGGTCAACATCTCCAGCGGCACAGTCGCCAATCTCGTCCTCAAGCCGGCCTACGGCGGGCAGACGCTGCCCTCGAATTACACCTACCTCCCGGCGGGAGCTGCTGCCTCGACCGCGACCGCCACCGTTGGGGCCGGGATCCTCGCGAATGCCGGCAAATACAACTTCACGCTCGCCAATGTGAATTCGAACGGCCCAGCCAGCAATTACATCTTCGGTTTTACCCCGGAGACGAAGGCCTTCTCGGTCGCGGTCGACCGCAAGATGCTGACGAACCTCGATGCGTTCGTGCAGTATAACTACAGCTCGAATTACGCGGTCGAACTCTACAACGGCACCTTCACCAACAGCACGATCTCGATTCCCGCGGCCTCGCCCACCAATCCGTTCACGACCGCGGTGGTGATCAAGACCCCCCTCACGATGGAGCGTCCGCGCATCGGACCCTCGCTCACCCGGACGTTCACCGCCGGGCTCAAGGCCCGCCTGCCCAAGGGCTGGCTCGCCCAGTTCGACTACACCTGGTCGCAAAATTCCTCGGGCCACTATCTGCAGAGTGTCGATACCACGCCCTACAACGCCGACATCCTCGCCGGCACCGTAAATCTGTTCGTCGATCCGCTCCTGTATCCCGTCGACCTTGGCAAGTATGCCGCGCAACAAAACTTCACGTTCAAATCGACGCTGAATGCCCTGGCGGCGCGGGCGTCTGGCGCGTTGCCATCGCTGCCGTGGGGCGCACCCACTCTAACGATGGGCTTGGAAAGCCGCCTGGGGCCGGGCCAGCAGAACGGCTACCTCGATCGCAACAATCCGCTCACGCCGGCGTCATCCAGCTTGACCACCTACTTCGGTTTCTTCCCCACGACGAAGGCGGCGTATGCCGAGATCTCGGCGCCATTGGTGGCGCGCAATCGCATCCCGCTCATTCACGAGCTCGAGATCCAGATGGCCGCCCGCCGGGAGGACTTCAAGGTGGACACCGGCACGCCCACCATGGCTGTCGCCACCAGCACCCGTGTGGTCACCTATGGCGCGCCGGTGCTCAACGGCTTGCCGTTCCGCAACCATGTGGACTACGTCAACACCAAGCCGAGCATCGGATTCAAATATCAGCCCATCGAAGGCATCGCGATCCGCATATCGACCAGCCGGGCCTTCCTGCCGCCGAACGCCACCCAGCTCCAGTTGAATCCGCTGCCCAATGCCGCAACGATCACGATTCTGGATCCCAAGAGCAACACGACCTATCCCGTCCAGACGATTTCTGGCGGCAATCCCAACATCCGCCCGCAGACCTCGAAGAGCGTGACCGGCGGCGTCGTCTGGCAGCCGAGACGGGGCGCGCTCAAGGGCCTGCGGTTCAGTGCGGATTACCTCAACCTCAAGCAGGTTGATGCGATCAGCACGCTGTCGGCCCAGCAGATTATCAGTTACGAGAGCACTTATCCCCAACGTGTCACCCGCAACGCCGCGGGCGTGATCACCCAGATCGATACGAGCTCGATCAATCTCTATAAGCGCAACCTCGAGACTTGGGACTTGGCGCTCGACTATCGCCTGAACACCGCGGAGTCCGGCTCGTTCGCGTTCAAGGCGCGTGAGACGCTCACGCTCCACTCGAAATACCAGTTCGCCCTCACGGCACCGATGTATGACGTCGCGGGCTATCCGTTGGAAGGCGGCTCATTTAAGAACCGGCTCAACACGGGCATCAGTTGGGAAAATACGCGTTGGACCGCCACCTGGAGTTCCCGCTTCATCCCGTCCTACTTCGAATACGGTGCCGCGGGCGGCCAGCTCTCGTCCACCAGTGCCGCCGGCCGCACCGTTGACTCCGGCAATCAGGTCCGCGCCCTCGGCAGCAGCAAAGTTGCGGCGCAAACGTTCCACGATTTGGTCGTCGGTTACAATTTCGGCCGCGTCGCGGCGATGGGCCGCAAAGAAGGTTCGGTGCTCGGCTCCAAAATGTTTGACGGCCTGAGCATGCAACTGGGCCTGAAGAATGTCTTCAACCACGCCCCCGCTTTCGACACCGGCCCCTTCGGCATCGGCCTCATGAGCCCCTATGGCGACAATCGCATGCGCGCAATCTGGATGAACGTGAAGCGGACATTTTAAACGCCCATGCACCCGCACACGTTGCGCCTCGCGGCGCTGGGCATGTCCTTGGCCCTTGCCGGTCCGGCTCTCGCGGCCGGCGACGGGTGGTTGGAGGAATTCGACGCCGCGCAGGCGGTCGCCCGCCGCGAGGGGCGCGACCTGCTAATCGATTTTGGCGGCAGCGACTGGTGCGCGCCGTGCAAGTGGCTCAAGGAGCGCATCGCCTCGAAACCGGAGTTCATCGCCACGGCCGGAAAATATTTCGTCCTCGTCGACATCGACGACCTCCGCCGCGCGACGTCGAAGATGCCCGAGGGCCGCAAGGAGCGCTACCGCGCGCTCCAACAACGCTACGGCATCGACACCTTTCCGTCGGTCGTCATGACCACGCCCGACGGCCTGCCCTACGCGCGCACCACTTACATTCCCGACATCAACGAGCCCAAAGCCTACTGGGCACACCTCGAGCCGTTGCGCCAGCGCGGCGCGGTGCTCGGTGCGGCGTTGAAAAAAGCCGCCACGCTCGACGGCGCGGCGCGCGCTGCGGCGCTGGTCGACGGCCTCGGCGTCGTGCCGGCCGGTTTCGTGACGAGATTCTACAGCGAGCGCGTGGCGGAAATCCGCCGGCTCGATCCCGCCGACCGCACGGGCTACCTCGCGTTTCTCGCGGGCCGCGCGGCGATCGACGGCCTCCACGAGCGCGGCGGCGGCCACGGCAAACCTGACACCATTACACTCGCGGAGCTCGATGCGCTGCTCGCCGGCGGACAACTGCGCGGCGAGGCGTTGCAGGAGCTGCACGTGCTGCGCGCGCTGAAACAAATGGCCGGCGGAGACTACGCCGCGGCAATTGGCGCACTCGACGCAATGGTGAAGGCCCACGCCACCGTCACGCGCTTCGACCTCGGCGATCTCCGGCCGCTCCCCGCCAAGGCGGAAAAGGAAATCGCCGTGCGCCTCGTCGCCGCCCGCGATCCCGCGGCCGGCAAACTCGGCGAGTTGCGCGCACTGAATCAAATCATGGAGGATGAGCTGCCCGATCCGTTCGAGCTTTCGTGCGGCGAAGGCTTCCGCGCCGGCTGGCTCGCGCGCCCGATTCTGGCGGATGCGTTCGGCCGCCAGTTACTCGCGGAGACCGCGTCGCTGGAAGGGGAGGCGAGGGCGAAGGCCATCGGCGCCGCGCTCGAAGGCACGAGCTTTTTGCGGATCGGTGCGTTCAGCGATATTTTCGATAAAGTCCTCCGGCCGCTCGGCAAGGAAACCGCGCAAAAATATCTCCCGGCGCGCTATCGCACCTGGCTGCGTTAAGACAGTTTTTAACCGCTAATCCTCGCTAATCCTCGCTGATCAACTCCCCAAACTCGCCTGGCGCCTTGAGCGCTTCGCTGATCAAGCGAAGCCCGCCCGCCCACCGACCTGCCTTTGAACTCCGGAAATTAGCGCAGATTGGCGTTCCACCTCAGTTTGCTCTGTGACCTCTCCTCCGTTCTCCGTGATCTCTGTGACAAGAAACTCTGCTCTTCCGAACTAATCCTCTCATGAAACGCATTATACTCCTCCTCGCGGCGCTAACCGCCGCTTCGCCGGCGTTCTCCCAAGCGGTTCCGGCCACCCCGAAGGCCACCGCTCCCGCGTCTTCCGCCAACCCAGCCGTCCAACTCGACAAGTTCGAGGTCACCGACACGAAGAACGACGGCCTGCACAACAAGCCGATCTTCCGCACCGACGAGCAGGCGCCGCTCGCATTCAACGTGATCGATCGCATCGAGATCGAGCGCATGGGCGTGACCAACATGGACGAAGTTTTCCGCAACGTCACCGAGATCACCAACTACGGCACCAACCTCCAGCGCGAGACGGTGGAGAACGGCGTCACTGGCGGCACGACCTACTCCTCGTCCAACGTCAACCTCCGCAATCTCGGCGCCGGCAACACCGTGTTGCTGATCAACGGGCGCCGGCTCACCAGCGGCGCCTCCTCCGACATCAGCCGCATCCCGCCGTCATCGATCGAGCGTATCGAGATCCTCAGCGCCGCCGCCGCCGCCATCTATGGCGGCAACGCGCTCGGCGGCGGCATCAACATCATCCTGCGCAAGGACATTTCCGGCGGTGAAACCAGCTTCAACTACGGCGCCTCCACCCGCGGCGGCACCGCTGCGGAATACGGCGCCAGTGTCCGCGACAGCCGCAGTTTCAATAAGGGCCGCACGAGCCTCACGCTCCTGCTGTCCTACAGTCACCGGAACAAGTTCACGATGGGTGAGTCGTCCGTCCTGCAGCGTGCCTACGAACGCTACGGCCCCACCTCCACCATCCGTGTGCCCAACAGCGGCAACGTCCTCGCCTTCGAGTCAATCATCCTCAACGCGAACACCATGTTTGCCGGCATGCCCGGCTACATCAAAGCCGACTTCGCGACCGGCACTCCCGGCACCCCGCTGCTCTCCGGTGATTCGTCCACTCATCCGCTCGGCATCCCCGGCGCGCCCACTGCGTGGTATGCCCAGATCCCCGCCGGTCAGAACGGCAACAATCTCACTCCCGCGTCCTTCACCGCGACCGCCGGAAAATTCAATGAAAAGGCCGAGTGGCGCGGCAACCGCACCGTGCTCTACGTGCCGTCCGATCTCTACGGGTTCACCGCCACGCTCGATCACACGTTCATCAAGGACAAGCTCGAGGCCTACGCCGAGGTCACCATTGCCCTGAAACGCGACAACTACTCGTTTCCGACGTCGCTGGGTTTCCCCTACGGCCTCGGCCTCACCGCCACCGATCCGCTCAATCCCTTCCGCACGGGTGTCACCCCGGGCTTCGTCGGCGTGCCGGTGCGGGTTTACTACGACCCCCGCGATCTCCCCGATTCCAGCACGCTGCAGGAGCGCAACGGCGCCAGCGTCACGCTGGGAGTGAAAGGCCAGATCTCCGACCGCTGGCGCTGGACCTTTGATGTCAACGGCGACTACGCCCGCCAGGGCTCCGACGCCTATGTGCCCGTCAACTATCTCCAGACGTTTGTCACGCGGCAGGGGTTGACCGATCTGCCACTGCCGACGACGCCCGCCCAAATCGCCGCCCGCGCCCCCACGTCGCTGGCCGTGCGCCGGGCCATTTTCAATCCGCTCGCCGACCGCACGGTGTTCCCGACCCCGCCGGCCGATGTAGACCGGCTCTTCGCTTACAACCGCGCCGTCGTCAATTACCAGCGCACCGCGCAGGTGAACCCCCGCCTCGCCGGCACGGTTTACGATCTACCGGCCGGCCCGCTCGCGACCCAGTTGCGCGGCGAATTCCGCACCGAGCAGACCAACGCCAGCCAGTTCTCTCCGCACAGCGCGGACATGGACGCGATGACCGGCATCGCCCCGGCGTTGCCCGCCACCGTCACCCGCACCGGCAGCACGACCAAAGCCGCCGCGATCGAGGCCGTCGCCCCGATCTTCGGCCGCAAATGGCTCCCCGGCTGGGCGCAGTCGGCCCAGGTCCAGTCGCTCGAAGTGCAAGGCAGCATGCGCCGCAACTGGACCAACCGCGGCCGCGGCGGTGACGTCACCTCGATCGCCGGCATCGTCGGCTTCCGCGGCGGCGTCTCGTTCCGCGCTTCCCTCAGCGAGGGCTTGGTGCCCCTGACGGCCGTCTCGATCCTGGCGTCCCCGCCCTTCCTCGACACCGACGTGAGCCTCACCGATCCCTTCCGCGGCAACACCTCGGGGGCCGTGCGCATCCCCTTCTATGTCTCCGGCGGCAATCCCGACCTGCGGAACGAATTTTCCCGCACCCGGGCGGTCGGCGTCATCCTCCGGCCCAGATTCCTTGGCGACCGCTTCAGCCTCACCGCCACCTACAGCGAGACCAAGCGCTTCGACGCCGTCGGCGCCGCCACCGCCGTGAATGTGCTCAACTTCCCCGACGATTTCCCCGGCCGCATCGAGCGCGCCGCCTTGACCCCGGCCGACATCGGTGCCGGCTACACAAAGGGCGCGATCACCAAGCTCGATCTCACGCAGATCAATCTCGCCCAGACCTACATCGAGACCATCGACCTGCGCAGCACCTTTCGGATTACGGATCGCAGCAGCCGCCTCGGCGAGATCCAGCTCCTCCCCGCGGCCACCTTTACCAATCGTTTCGTCCAGCAGGCCCGCCCGCACAGCGCCCGGATCAACAACATCGCCACGATCAGTGGCACCGGGGTCAACGGCCCCATCAAATGGAAGGGCCAGACCGCCCTCTGGTGGAATCGCGCGCCTTGGTCCGCCACGCTCACCGGCCGCTTCGTCGACAAATACTACACCGACCAGACCCGCCCCACGCCGTCCATCCCCCTCGCCTCGGGTCTCGATGGCGACCACATCGGATCCTCCACGATCTATGATCTGCAGTTCTCCCGCGCCTTCGCCTATGGCAGCGGCCAGCGCGGGCTGGGTCGCTGGCTCGGCGGCACCAAGTGGACGGTCAACATCCGCAACTTGGTCGACCGCGACCCGCGCTTCCGCAGCGATCCCGGCGCCGGCTTCTACAGCCGCTACGAGGATCCCCGCGGCCGATTCGTCACCTTCACCGTTGCGAAGACCTACTGACCCCGCGTGAATTCCCAGCTTCCCCTCGCCGCCCGCGCGCCGGCGCGCAAGACCCTCTAAGCCGTCTCCAACCTCACCTGCCATGATCCCAACCAAGAGCGTCCTCCGCGCCGTCTCAGTTGCCGCACTCCTGCTGGGCGCCGCGCCCCGCACCACCGCCCAGGACGACAGCACCGCAGTCGACCGTTTGTTGCAGGCGGCGGAGTCGGCGGCGCGCGCGCTGCCGGGTTTCCGCTGCGAGGCTTCCCGCTCGAACATCAGCGCGACGCGCACGGCCACGGATGTCGCGCAGGTCACGTTCCTGCGCCCGAATTTTTTCAACGTCGTGATGAAGGAAGGTGGCGGCCAGCGCACCTACACCACGACATCCGACGGCAAGTCCATCCATGTGGTGATGGACAAAACCTACACGCGGTCCGGCGCGATCAGCGCCGACACCAGCGGTTACCACTGGTTTCACAACAATCTCCTCGTGCTCATGGCGACGGGTTCGTTCGCGAAAGTTTTCGAGGAGCTGCCGATGGCGCCGCGCAAACGCCTGCTCCCCGACGAAACCTGGGAGGGCGCAACCTATCGCGTCGCCGAACTTTCCATCGGCGGCGGCTATCCCATCACCTACAAACTATATTTTGCGCCAGACGGTATGGCACGCCGCTTCGTGCAAACCGACGAGAACAACGGCAAGCCGCTCACCTACGACAGCAGCATCCGCGCCCTCGAGCACATCGCCGGGCAGACCGCGGCCGACTTTGCGTTCGAGCCCGCCGCCGACCTGAAGGAGCGCGAGCGCGGTGCGCCCGGCTCGCGCGGCGAGGTCGCCGCCGCGGGTCCCGCGACCGGCGTCGTCGGTGCGATGGCGACCGAGTTTTCGCTCCCGACCCTGACGGGCGAACGCCTCACGCTCGCCGCGGCGCGCAAGGGCAAGAAGGCGTTGCTGCTGAATTTCTGGTTCGTGCACTGCCCGCCGTGTCGCGCCGAGCATCCGCATTTGGAAAAACTCCATCAGGAGCTGAAAGGGCAGGGGCTCGCCGTTCTCGGCATCGACGATCAGGACAGCGCCGCGGATTCGCTCAAGTATTGGACGGGCGCGAAGCTCACTTTCCCCACCGTGCTCACCGGCCCGCGCTACGAGCGCGATCCCGCGACCGGCCGGCAGAAATACGGCACCGCGATGCAGGCCGACTACGCGAGTCTCCAGCCCTATGACGTCCACTCGTGCCCGACCAACATCCTGATCGATGCCGACGGCAAAATCGTCTACCGCGACTCCGGCTGGCACGAGCCCGCCCTGCGCGCGGCGCTCGCGCAACTGGGCATCAAATGACGCCACGGGCCTTTCCCCTTTCTCTCATACTCATCATGCAAACCAAAATCACCCCATTGCGGTCTTCAGCCGCTCTCGCCGTGGCGATCTTCGTCGCCGCCGC
>SIBG01000014.1 GCA_009695305.1 Opitutus sp.
TCCTCAACAAGGCGCCGGCCTACCGCACCGATCGCTTCGGTTTCTACAGCCGCTACGAGGATCCGCGGCAGCGCTTCGTCTCGATCCAGATCAAGAAGACGCTCTGAGCGGTCCCGCCTGTTTCCCTCCATGAACAAACTCGCCGTCCTTCTCACCGCCGCGATTTTTCCGGTCGGCGCTTTCGCGGCGGCGGCGCAACCCGCCGCCGTGCCCGCCGTCCCGGGGATCGACCCGGCCGCCACTGCGCTCTGGGCCGAGCATGCCGGCGGCATGGGCGGCAGCGGTTCCGACGAAACCAAGGTCGACTTCGACAAGGTGCTCGGCAAGGCGCTGGAGTTTTTCCGCAGGTATCCCGACGAGCGGCGCGTTGGCGGCATTATTGTCAACCTCTCCAGCTTCAGCGAATGGGTGCGCGAGCGGAAGGGACCGGGCCTCAGCGCCGGCTGGCAGCAATACCTCCGCACCCACCTCGAACCGGAACTGAAGAATCCCGAGTGGCCCGACCGGATTTGGGAAGGTCTGCTGTGGGTCACCGCGAAGAACGAGGCCTCGATCCAGTTCGACACCGGCCAGCCCGACCTCGCGCTCATCCGCGCCAAGGCCGATGGGCTCGCCGCCCGGGTGCCCGCCGGCGCGTATCGCGTGGCGGTGGAATCGCTCTATCTGAAACTCCTCGACCGCTTCACGCCGGCGGAGAGCGACGCGTTCCTGCAAAAGCTTCGCCCGAATCCGAACGAAAAGGTCGCCGCGCTCGCCCGTGGTGAGCTCGCCATCCGCGCGCTCAAGCAGACGCCGATGGAATTGCAGTTCACCGCGCTCGACGGCCGCGAGGTCGACCTCGCGAAGCTGCGCGGCAAGGTCGTGTTCATCGACTGCTGGGCCACCTGGTGCGTGCCCTGCGTGAAGGAGCTGCCGCACGTGAAGGCCGCCTACGCCAAGTATCGCGACCAGGGCTTCGAAGTCATCGGCATCTCCTTCGACAAGGTGCCCGACCGCGCCAAGCTCGGGTCGTTCGTCGCCGACCAGGCGCTCGTCTGGCCGCACTACTTCAACGAAAAAGGCGGCACCAATTTCTTCGGCGAACGCTACAACCTCCGCAGCATCCCTGCCACCTTCCTGCTCGACCGCGACGGCCGGCTGGTCACGACCGACACCCGCGGCGAAAAACTCGAACAAGAAATCCGCCGTTTGTTGAGACTTTAGCCGCTTGTCCCCAAAATGTTTCCACCATGAAAACTACCCCTCGACTCAGCCCGCACCTCCGCGTTGTCGCCCTGTTCAGTCTCGTCATTGCTTGGCTTGCTCCCGTCACGGCACAAACCGCACCGGCGGCCGCTCCTGCGGGCAGAGCCGGCGCCCCGGTGACGCTCGAACCCGTCGAAGTCACCGGCTCGCGCATCCGCAGCGTGCTCGGCGAGGCGACCGTTCAACCGGTCTTCACCTACACGCGCGAGGAACTCGACATCCTCGGCGTGCAGCAGATGACCGATCTCAACAACTTCATCCCGCAACTGCCCACCGTCGCTTGGGAGAGCACGCCGGAGACGGGTTACGTTAACCTCGCGAACAACGGCGGCCGCACCAACTTCAACGGCGGTCTCCGCAATCTCGGCAACACCGCCACGCTCCTGCTCATCGACGGCCGCCGCGCGCCCAAGCTCGGCACCGCCACGGGCTCCGATTCCTACGATCTCAGCGGCATCCCGATGGCGGCCATCGAGCGCATCGACGTGCTCACCGACGGTGCCTCCGCCATCTACGGCGCCGATGCCGCTGCCGGCGTGATCAACGTCATCCTCAAGAAAAACTATCGCGGCACGCAGCTGAACGTGTCCTACGGCAACACGTTCAAGTCCGACACCGGTTCCACCACCGTGCAGCTTTCCTCCGCCTACCGCACGGGCCCGCTGGCACTCGACGTATCGGCCAGTTGGTCGAAGACCAACGCCTTCTCGCCGCGCGACCGCGCGTTCAGCGCCTCGAACGACCGCCGGCCCTACGGCGGCGGCGACGGTCGCGGCACGGTGCCCGGCGGCCGCGGCGTCATCCGCAACCAGGTCCTCACCGCGAATCTCCCCGGCCTCAACTCGCCGACCGCGGCGATCCCGGCGGGTTCGAACGGCGTGAACGTCACCATCGCCGACTACGCCAACTCCGGCCCGATCCCCGACTTCTTTGACGGACCGCAATATCAGGTTTACGGCGACAAGGGCCTGAAGAGCCTGCGGCTCGGCTCGTCCTACGAAATCAAACCGTGGCTGACGCCGTTCATCGAGGCCAACCGCAGCGAGCAGACTTCGTTCCGCCCCGGCCTCCCGCGCACGGTCGCCGTGAATCTTCCCGCGGGTTATCCTGGCAACCCGTTCGGCATTCCGGTCTCGGTGCGCCGCGTTTATTGGGAAATGACGCCCTATGAGGACACCCACCTCTCCACCATCACCAACACGTGGCAGATCGGCGTGCGCGGCCGGTTGCCGAAAGACTGGCGTTACGAGGCGGCCGTCCAATTGCAGAAATCCACCTACAGCGTGACCGGCGCCGGCTCGGGCGGCGTCTTTCAGGGGACGACGCCGCTGAACGCCGCAGTCGTGGCCGGTCGGCAGCCCATCCTGCTCAACGACGGTCTGACCAACTCGCCCAACTCGCCGGACGTGATGCGCTCGTTCCTGATCGATGGAAATTATTCCGAGCGCCCGACGCTCTGGACCTACGACTTCAAGGCCGACGGCGCGATCTGGAAACTGCCCGCCGGCGAGGCGAAGGCCGCCGTCGGACTCGAGGAACAGGAAGAATACGCGAAGTTCTCCGTCGTGCCCAACGACATCTTCGGCCGGCTTAAGTCGGCCGCCAGCCGCAAGTCGTTCGGCATGTTTGCCGAAGTGCAGGTGCCGCTCGCGTCGGAAAAAAAGAATTTCCCGCTCGTCAACAAATTCAGCCTCAACGTCTCCGCGCGCCGCGACGACTACAACGATTTCGGCGCCAAGACCGCGCCGCGCTACGGCGTGCTCTGGCATCCGTTCAAGGCGCTCGCGCTGCGCTGGAGTTATGGCGAGGGCTACAAGGTCCCGAACCTCTCCTCCATCTACGGGCCGCGCACGGTCGGCAACGTCGGCATCGGCTCCGCGGCCAACGTCTTCGATCCGAAACGCGGCGGCGAAAACGTGTTCGTCAACGTCACCCCCGGCGGCACGAGCTACACCGTCAGCCAGATTTCTGGCGGCAATCGCGACCTGCGCCCCGAATCGTCCGTCACGAAGAACATGGGCGCACTGCTCGACGTGCCCTTCATCAAGGGCCTGTCGATCGGCGCCGACTACTACGACATCCGTCAAACCGACCGCATCGGCGGCGGCCTCGTGATCATCGTGGCGAATTTCGAGGAACGCATCACGCGCGCACCGACCACGCCGGCCGACACCGCGAAAGGTTGGCCCGGACTCATCACCGCGGTCGACGTGCGCTCGATCAATCTCGCGAGCTACCGCGCCACCGGCTGGGACTACCAGCTCCGTTATTTCCGGAAGTTCGATCGTGTCGGCATGTTCAACCTGCGCTTCATTGCTAGCAAACCGAAGATCGGCGAGCAGCGCGGCGCCCCCAACGCCCCGATCGCCACCAACATCCCCGGCACCTACTGGCGCGGCACCGGCACAGTCGTCTGGTCGAAGGGTCCGGTCTCGCTTGGCACCACGGCCAACTACACGTCGGCCTATCTTGGCCGGTATTTCCCAGGCGGCTCTTACTTTAATAGCAGAGTTCAGAACAACGCCTTCACGATCTGGGATGTCAATGCGTCCTACGATTTCGCCCGCGACAAGTGGAATCCCACCGGCAAGTGGCGCTATCTCTTCGACGACCTCCGGCTCACCGCCAACGTCTACAACGCCAAGAACCAGGAGCCGCAGATGGTCTCCGGCTCTGCCACGGGCACGGTCGATCCCCGCGGCCGCCGCTACCAAGTCGCGCTCGCGAAGAAATTCTGACGCCGACCCCATGCCTGTCATTGCGAGGGGCGAAGCGACGAAGCAATCCAGCTAGAACATCAGATGGATTGTCGCGGTCGTCCCGCGACTGCGGGACTCCCTCGCCATGACAATCAGAAGCCAGCGACGCTAGCTTAGCGCCCTCCACTTTCTTCCGTGAAGAGATTATCATCGCTCGTTGTTTTCATTCTCACCGCCGGCTTCCTCCACGCCGCGACGGGCTACGTCGTCAACGGCCGGATCGCCGGCCTGCCCGATGGCCCGATCAAGCTGCAGGCGATCTTCGACGGCGCCGTGCTCGCCGAAACCACGGCGAAGAGCGGCGCGTTCACCTTCAAGCAGGACGGCGAATTTGTCGGCAACCATGTTTACCTTGCGGCCAACGGCCTGAAGCGCGTGGATTTCTACCTCGAGCCCGGCACGATCACGCTCGAGGGCACCGCCACCGGCGGCACCACGGCCTCGGGCACGCTCTCGAACGACACCCACAACCTCTACCTCAAGGAAATCGCGCCCACCGAAACTCGCATGGCCGAAATCCGCGTGCAACTGCGCACGGTCACCGACGCGGCGCTTAAGGCGAAGCTGACCGCCGAACTCGATCACCAATACAGCGGCGTGTATTATCCGTTTCGCCGGTCGTTCGCCTACCAGCACAACAAGACGATTCTCGCGGCCGAGTTTCTGTCTGCCGGCACCGGCCAGCTCACCTACGCCGACTTCAAGGAACTGCTCTCCAAACTTGATCCGGCCACGCCGACGAACTGGTATACCGATCGCCTCAAGGAGCGCTGCGAAATCCTGCGCACGACGGATTTCAGCCAAGTGGCGCCCGATTTCACCCTGCCCGATCCTGCGGGCCGGCAGATCTCCCTCTCGTCGTTGAAGGGTAGTTATGTGCTCGTCGATTTCTGGGCCTCTTGGTGCGCCCCGTGCCGCCAGGAGAATCAGAATGTGAAGAAACTCTACGCGAAATACCACGCCGCGGGCTTCGACGTGATCAGCGTTTCGATCGATGAAAGTCGCGAGAAATGGCTGAAGGCGATCGAAGAGGACAAGCTGCCCTGGCATCACGTCTCGAGCCTGACCGGCTGGAAATGCCCGGTCGCAAACCGCCTCGGAGTGGCCTATGGAATGTCGGGCATCCCCTACACCCTGCTGTTGGACCGGGAGGGAAAAGTCGTCGGGCACAATGTCAGGGGAGAAAGCTTGGAGAGAAAACTAGCGGAATTCTTCGGCGCGGTTTTGGACCGCTGAGGCGCGCACTTTCATCCACCCGCCCGGCTCCACTCGCGACCGTCTCCAGCTCGCAGGCACCGTTGGCCTCGCGATTCTCGCCTCGTGCGCCGCGGCGGATGAGGCGGCCTTTTCCTTCGCCAGTCAGCCGCGGGGGCCGTCACGCCGCTGAACTACTTCGCGCAACTGCCGGTGACGATGTCGCCCGAGAAACCGGCTTCCGTCCCCGCGAACCCGCTTACAAAAACCCGCCGCTCTACGTGGCCTTGCAGTTTGGCGACACTGGCCGGCCAAGCGTCGTGGCCCTCGACGAAGATGACGACGCGGCCACGTTGTTCGCCGATGCGAACGGCAACGGCGATCTCACGGACAACCCGCCTGCGACGTTTCGGCGGCGCGCGGTGCAAGATCCGGACAAGAGCAAGTTCGCGAAGGTGCGCATTCACGTCTATTTCGAGGCGCCCATCGCGATGCTCTACTGCGCCGGCCACCGCGAGGCCGTTAATGTGTGCTTCATGATCTACGGCCGCTCCGAACGCCGGCGCAGCGACGTCGAGCCGTCGCTCGTTTACTGGCGCGACTACTACCGCACCGGTGCGATCATACTCGACGGCAAGGCCTACCAGGCGGCGTTGGTCGATAACAACACCGATGGTCACTACAACTCGCCGCCCTCCACGGTGCCGAACCACTGGTTCAAGGGAGACCTGCGCTTCATCGACGCGGATGGCTCCGAAAAATTCGAGCGTCCGCTCGAGAGCTTCAACGTGAGGCAGCCGTTCAACATCGGCGGCGTCACCTACGAAGTCGCCTCCATCGCGCCGGACGGCTCGACGATCTCATTTAAGAAGAGCGCCGCGCACGTCGAATCGCGCGTTCAGGCGAAGGCATTGAAAATCGGTGAGACGCCCCCCGCCTTCGACCCGCCGGGGCTCGGCAAACTCTCCGCGCTGCGTGGCAAGGTCGTGCTGCTCGATTTCTGGGCGACCTGGTGCGGTCCGTGCATCAATTCGATGCCGCATACGAATGAGGTTGCCGCGCACTACCGGGATCAAGGCGTCGTGGTGCTGGGTTTGTGCACGAGCGATGAGCGCGCGAAGTTCGAGAAGTGAGTGAACGCGAACCAGCGGCAATACCCAGATTTTATCTTTGCACACGATTCGGCAGAACGCGCGCCTGACCGCGCCTCGAGCAAACTCTATGGCGTCGTGGGCATCCCGAAACAATTCATCGTCGACCGCGAAGGCAGGGTGGCGGAAACCGTCACAGGCTACCTTGCGGGCGAAGCGATGCTCGACGCCGCGCTCGCCAAGGCCGGCATCAAGGTCGACCCGGCCCTCATCGCGAAAGGCGCCGCGGATCTGAAGGCGCGCGACCGCTGATCCGGCAACGGTGGCGGGCGCTCACCGGACGGTAACGCGGCCGTGGCGCTCACGGCGGGGCTCCGTCGCGTGACCCGAAGAGTGCGGTGCCGACGCGCACGATCGTGCTGCCGGCGGCCACGGCCAGCGCGAGGTCTCCGGTCATGCCCATGGAGAGCTCGCGCAACGGGGTGCCGGTGCGCGCGGCCAGCTCGTCGCGGAGGGTGCGGAGATTCGCGAAGGTGCGCACGGCGTGTTCGGCTGTTTCGGCGGGCGTCGCGCCGAGCGGGGCGATCGTCATCAGGCCGTCGAGGCGGAGATGTTTTTTCATGAGCGCGACCTCGAGCAGGCGGGAGGCGGCGGCCGGTTCGGCGCCGAACTTTGCGGGATCGTGGCCGGCGTTGAACTGGAGCAGCACGGGCAGGACTTTTCCCAGCTCGGCGGCGGCGCGGTCGAGGTGGTTGAGCAGCTTTTCACTGTCGACGCTTTGCACGCGGTCAAAGTGCTGCGCGGCGAGCTTCGCCTTGTTCGACTGGAGGTGGCCGATGAGCTCCCACGCGATGGCCGCCGTGGACTGCGGACGTTTGTCGACGGCCTCTTGGACGCGATTTTCACCGACGGCCCGCAGCCCGAAGCGCGCGGCGTAGTCAGCGGCCGCCGCCGGATGGGTTTTCGTCACCGCGAGCAGTTCGACGTCGCGCGGATCGCGGCCGGCGTGGGCGCAGGCGGCGGCGATCTGGACGCGGACGGCCGCGGCGCGGCGGGCGAACTCTTCGTAGGTTATTAGCATGGGAAAACTTCCGGGGTCATTGCGAGGAGTGGGGCGATCCTGCGCAAGCTCAGGCCAAGCTGCAATCCCTCTAGCGGGTTCGCCGCGGGGCATCACGACGCGAGGCCCCGCCGGCCATCGTCGGGCCGAGTCGGCGGGTGGAGGAAAACTAATTAAGGGTTTACGGCGGCAGGGCGCGCGCTACTCTGGCGCCGACAACGAGCGCAAATCATGCAAATTGGAAACTTCAAAATCTTTGCCGACCTCGTGGAAACGAAGAGTTTTTCAAAATCGGCGAAGCTTAACGGCATCACCCAATCGGCCGTGAGCCAGCAGGCGCGGGCGATGGAGCGGCATTTCAAGTCGCTGCTGGTCGACCGCAGCCAGAAGCAGTTTCAGCTCACGCGCGAGGGGCAGCGCGTTTACGACGCCGCGAAGGAAATGCTGCACACCTACGAGAAGTTGCTCTCCGAATTGCAGGAGATGAAGAAGGTGATCAGCGGCACCATTCGCCTCTCGACCATTTACTCGATCGGGTTGCACGAGCTCCCGCCGTTCATCAAAAAATTTCTCCACGATTTTCCCTCGGTCAATGTGCGCGTCGAATACCGGCGCTCGAATCTCGTCTATGAGGACATCCTGCACAACGCGGTGGATTTTGGACTGGTGGCTTTTCCCGTGAAACAGCGCCAGATCGAGGTGCTGCCGTTTCGCAACGACCACCTGGTGCTCATCACGCACCCGCAGCATGCGCTCGCGAAACGCGCGGAGGTGGAGGTGAAGGATCTGGCGGGACAGAAGTTCATCGGCTTCGACCCGGATATCCCGACGCGCAAGGCGGTCGACCAGATTTTCCGCGAGCACAAGCTGGAGATCGAGCCGGTGATGGAGTTCGACAACATCGAGACAGTGAAGCGCGCGGTGGAAATCGACCACGGCATCGCCATCGTGCCGCAGGCGACCGTCACCCAGGAAGCGAAGCACGGCACGCTTGCGATGGTGCAGTTCAAGGGCCGGGTGTTCACCCGCCCACTCGCTATCCTCCACCGCAAGGGCCGGGTGTTGACGCCCGCGATGAGGAAATTCATTGAGACGCTCGGGCTCGATCTGCCGGAGATGCGGGGCTCCTGATGGAGCCGACCTCTGCGGGGGAAAATAGCGGGAAGAAAATCTGCCACGTCGCCTCTCACACCTGGGTTCGCCTCGCTGCCATGAAATCATTTCACGCTCTCACTTTCACCGCTTTCGCCGCGCTGGCCCTGGGTGGGGCCGCGTGTTCGCGTTCCGGCGAGGCGGCGAAGGCCGTCGCCGCGGTGCCCGCGGCGAAAATCAGTTTGCCGGTGCTGGGCCCGGCCCCCGGGTGGAGCCTGAAGGACGTCAACGGCCAGACGGTCAGTTCCGACCAGTTCAAGGGCAAGGTGGTCGTCGTGGATTTTTGGGCGACCTGGTGCGGGCCGTGCCGCATGGAGATTCCCGGTTACATCGAGCTCCAGAAGAAATACGGCCAAGATGGCTTCGCCATCATCGGCGTGTCGCTGGATCAAGCCGGCCCGGATGTGGTGCGGCAGTTTGCCGAGAAGTTCGGCGTGAATTACCAGATGGTGATGGGGGACGAGGCGGTGCAGGCGGCCTTTGGCGGCATGGAGGCGATCCCGACCACGTTTCTCATCGACCGCGCGGGCCAGGTCCGTGATCGCAAGGTCGGCGCCGAACCGGCGGCAGCCTACGAGAGGAAAGTCGCCGCGCTGCTGAATTGAGCCGGGCGCGGCGCGTGGTTCGAGGCGGAGCGGGTGGCGGTCAACTCGCTCCACTTTTTGCCTCCGGGAAAAAATAAGGGGCCGGCGCTAACCCCTTAGCGCCGGCCCCGGTGTTTGCTGATCCGGCCTGGTGCCGGTTCCACCGACCCAAACCCTGCCTGAAGCAAAACGCCACGATTCAGCACTGCCCGTGCCAGCTTGGTGAGGGAGGCGTCGCGGTTCAGTCGCTCGCGAAGTTCGTGACCTGCGCGAGTTCGTTGGCAATGACGCGGTCGTTGCGCGAGCGGGGCATCTTGTGCTGGCCGCCCCATTTTCCCCGGTAACTCAGCCAGTGCTTGAACACGCCCGGCATCACGAGCCGCACGAATGGCGCCTCCAGACTGCCGCCTTTGCGCTTGGCGTCGTAGTCGGCATTGAGTCGCCGCAGCCCGGCGTCGAGTTCCGTGGCCATCTGGGGGCCAGTCGGCGTGATGGAGGTTCCGGGTTTCAACTCGATCCACCATTCGTGTCGGCCGCGGTTTTGGCCCGTGAGCGAATTCGCGAACAGCGGCGCGACGTGGAAGCTCACAATGGTCCAGTCGCGGCGCTGGCAGACGGCGACCAACGCATCGGTCAGCTCCTTTTCAATCACCTGTTCGCCAAACGCATTCAGGCGGAGTTTCGTGCGGCCGACGTAGATCAGCCGCGGTGGGTCGGTCGAGATGAACCGCACGATGTCGCCGAGGACATAGCGGACGAGGCCCGCGGGGGTGGTGAGCAGCAGCGCATAGTCCACGCCGGTGTTTACGCCGGTGAGCGGCACGACCCTGGCGCCGAGCTGCTCGAGCCGGGCTTCGTCAAAATCCGTCATCGGCAGGAATTCAAAAAACAACCCCGCGCCCGTCATCAGTCGCAGCCCGGCGACCGCCTCGCTATCCTGCGCGGCGATGAATCCCTCCACGGCCGGATAGACCTCGTGAAACTTCACCGTTGGCCCCAGCGCGAGTCTCAGCTCATCCTGAAACGGCCCGAGAGGCACGCCGCTGTGAATGTAGCATTCCAGATTTGGCCACAGCCCCTGCAGATGAGAGGTGCGGCGCTTGCCCTGCGCCGAGCTCTCCCGCAACGCCGCGGCGAGGACCAGCACCCAGTTTGGAATGCCGGCGAGCAGCGAAATATCGAGGGGCGCCGTCCGCGCGACGATCGCATCGACCTTCGCCGGCCAGTCGGCCATCTGCGCGACGGCGGTCCCCGGCTCGTAGAGGTGATGTTCGTTCCACGCGGGCCGATTCAGCGTGGCGATCCCGCTCAGATCGCCCGCGTAGGCCTGGTGCGTCCCGGCCTCGGCGAGCAACGTGAGCGCGGTCGAGCCGCTGAGAAAAAGATGCCGCCCGCGAAAGACCCCCGTGTGCCGGGCGCGCACCGTGTAGAAGAGCAGCGAGTCGCGGCCTGCCTGCCGAAAGTGAGCGAGCATCGGATCCGTGACGGGGAGGCATTTCGGGCGGTCCGTGGTCGTGCCGGACGATTCCGCAAAAAACGTGCACTGCCCGGGCCACAGCACATCGCTTTCGCCCTGCTTCATCCGCTCGATCGCTGGGACGAGTTGCTCGTAGGTCCGCGGCGCGAGGCGGCGCGAAAAGTTTTCGTAACTCATCCCCGCTTCGACGCCCGCCTCGCGCCAGAACGACGTCGTCGCGAGCTGGGTGATGAGCCGGTCGAACGTCCGGGCCTGGGCGGTGGCCGCGCCACGTTTCTGGCGGAGGCGCCACTCGGCGACAGCGGATTGCAGGCCGGTGCCGAAGGTGTAGAATTTTTTTGGCCAGACCGGCATGGTTGCGCGTGCCTGTTCAGGCAGCGCCGCGAGCCGGGGCGCCGCAAGCGAATTCACGGGGCGCGCCGAAACTTACCCGCTTTTACGCGCCGTCGTGGGCGGCGGGGACGGGGTTTGGGCGCCGCGCCCGTGATTTGGTTTGCCCACGGGCGGGAAGCCCGTGCCACTTCAGGGCGCATGCCGCTTTCCCCTGTCATCTTCGAGGACGAATCGCTCATTGCCTTCGACAAACCGAGCGGCCTGCTGGTCGCGCCGGACCGCTGGGACAAAAAACGCGAAAACCTGATGGGCCTCGTGCACGCCAAATTCGGCCACGGGGTCGCCAACGTCCACCGGCTGGATGCCGATACGAGCGGCCTGCTGCTCTGCGCCAAGTCGAAACCGGCGCTCGATTTCCTCAGCGGCCAGTTTCAGTCCAAGACCGTCGGGAAAAGATATCACGCCCTCGTTGTCGTGCTGCCGCTGGACGAGGCGATGAAGGTCATCGCGCCCGTGCGCGACGCGGCCGGTGCGTTGCCGGAGGCGTTTACCATCGAGGTCGCGCTCGGCGAGGACGAGCGGCAGAAGGGGCGGATGCGGGTCTTCAAGGGCCGCGGCGGCAAGGACTGCGTGACGGAATTCCGCACCCTCGAGCGCTTCGGGCGGTTTGCGTTCGTCGAGTGCCGGCCGCTCACCGGCCGCACGCACCAGCTTCGCGTGCACCTCGCCGCGGCGGGCGCGCCGATTTTGAACGATCCCTTTTACGGCCACCCCGACATCAAGCTCCTGCTTTCCGAGCTCAAGCGCCGCTACAAGGGCCGGGACGAGGAGAAGCCGCTCATCGCGCGGCTCGCGCTCCATGCGAGCGAGCTCACGCTCAAGCATCCGGTCACCCGCGAGCCATTCACCCTCACCTCGCCTCTGCCGCACGAATTTGAGATCGCGCTGAAATATCTCCGGAAATTTTCCCCGTCCCGTCCACGGTAAGGTCCGCGGCGCGGCGGGAAGGCGCGCGGTCCCAAATTTGGCCGGTCGTGCGATTACTTTTCGATCCCACGCCAACCCGCCATGACCACCCTCCGCCGCGGCCGCGCCCTCCTTTTCCCGCTCGCGCTCACTTCGGCCGCGTTGGCCCAGTCCGCCAACCCTGCGCCCGCGGCCAAACCCGATGAAGCCGTTCAGCTCTCGGAATTCACGGTCACGGAAAAAATCGCGACAGCTACGTCGCCGCCGAGTCGATCACCGGCACGCGAGTGCGCACGCCGATCAAGGACCTCACGTTGCTCGGCGGCTACGGCTACGTGAAGGCCCGGACGACCGCCAACGGCCGCGACCTCGATTCCATCGGCCGCCGCCCCGCCAAACTGCCCGCCGTCACCTCCGGCCTCGCGCTGAAATACAACCTCGGGGCCGTGGTGACGGGCCTCGCGTTCCACGCTCGGGTCACCTTCACCGGCCAGACGTTTCCCGACTCGCTCGCGGGCGGCATCAACGAGGGGGCGACGAGTCCCCAGCGTGGCTCCACGCTCTCGCACGATGGCCGCCGCACGCTGTCGCTGCCGAGCTATTCGATCGCCGATCTCGGTCTCAGTTGCCGGCTCCGCCCGGCTGACTCGACGTTCAGCCCTACGATCCGGCTGAACGTGAAGAATCTCAACGACGCCGACTACCTCGACACCCAGAAAAAAACCGGCGACCGCCGCGGGGTCTACGTCAGTTATGCGGTGAACCATTAAGTTGAAAATGTCCTCCGACGCGCGCTTGCCGTCGGGCCGCGAACCGTAGAGCGTCCCCGGTCGGCCCGCGGCCACCTTGGCCCAGGGCAAAAAAAATCCCCATGAATCAACCCGCTCTCACTCGTCGCGAAATTCTCAAAACCGCCGCACTCGGCGCCTTCACCCTGCCGCTGTTCGGTTCGGTCGCGTTCGCGGCGGAAAAAAAGAACGCGGAGAAGGCGGCGCCCGCCGTCCTGCCTTCCTATGCGACTTTCCCCGACGGTCGCGAACACGGACTGCGCCTCGGCGTGACGTCCTATTCCACCCGCAGCCTCACACTGGACGAGACGATCGCGACCATGAAGGTGGTGCGCATTTCGAACCTCGCACTCTACAAGGCGCACTGCAATTGGGAGAGCGCCAGCGTCGACGAGTGCCGCGCCATCGGGGAAAAACTCAAAGCGGGCGGATTCCGTCTCACCGGCTCCGGCGTCATCAATCTGTCGAACGACGAGGCAAAGACGCGCCAGGCCTTCGAAAACGCGAAGGCTGGCGGCATGGCGACGATGGTCTGCAAACCCGCCAAGGATGCGCTTCGTCTCGTCGAGCAGCTCGCGAAGGAGTTCGACCAGAAACTTGCGATTCACAATCACGGTCCGGAAGATAAGGAGTATCCGAGCCCCGCGGTCGCGTTTGAGGCGATCAAGTCGCTCGATTCCCGCATCGGCCTGTGCATCGACGTCGGCCACACCGCGCGGTTTGGCGAAGATCCAATTGCCGCCATCAAGAAATACGCCTCGCGCGTCTACGATGTGCACATGAAGGACAGCGTCGCCATTGTCGGCGCGCAGAAGGATGTGCCGATCGAGGTCGGCGCGGGTCGCCTCGACATCCGCGGCCTCCTCCGCGTCCTGCTCGAGGTGAAATACAACGGCGTCGTGACGTTTGAATACGAAAAGGTCGCCGGCAATCCCGTGACTGGCCTCGCCGAGTCGCTGGGTTACGTGCGGGGCATGCTTGCGGCGCTGGCGGCCTAATTGACCTTTTTCCCGATGATACCCCATCGCCTCGGTTTGCTCGCCGGCGCCATCCTCTTGGCCGGCCCCGTCGTCTCCGCGGCAGAGAACTACGAGGCCCTCCTCCCGCCCGACGCGAAAAGACTGCACCTCGGCGACGCCGCGCCGGATTTCAAACTGCTCGGCATCGATGGCCGGACCATGACGCTGGCCGATTTCAAGCCGGCGCCCGTGCTCATGGTCGTGTTCCTTTCCAACCACTGTCCCTACTCGCATGCGGCCGAGACGCGCCTCCTCCCGCTCGCGCGCGAGTTCGCCGGCCAGGGCCTCGCGGTCGTTGCCATCAATCCCAACAGCCCCGACAACGTCTCCGTCACCGAGCTCGGTTACAGCAAATACAACGACGGCTACGAGGAGATGAAACTCTACGCGCGCGACCAGGGTTTCCCGTTTCCCTACCTCTACGACGGCGACACCCAGGCCACCGCGAAAGCTTACGGCTGCCTCGCCACGCCGCACGTCATGCTCTTCGACCGCGAGCGGAAGCTCCGCTACGCCGGTCGGGTGGACGACTCGCGGTTCGAGGATCCGAAAACCGTCACCGCGCTCGACGCCCGCAACGCCGTCGTCGAAATGCTCGCGGGCCGGCCCGTCACCAAGCCGTTGACGCCGGTGCTGGGCTGCTCGACCAAATGGAATCACAAGCAGGCGGACATCGCCAAGGCTGAGGCCAAATGGAAGGCCGCGCCGGTGGACCTGGCCTTGATCGACGCCGCGGGGGTGGCCGCACTCGCAAAAAACACCTCGAACCGCCTGCGCCTCGTCAATGTCTGGGCCACCTGGTGCGCGCCGTGCGTCGCGGAGTTTCCCGCGCTGGTCTCGCTCTCGCGGCGCATGGGCAACCGTGACTTCGAGTTGATCACGATCAGCCTGGATGACCCGAAGATGTCGGCGTCGGCGAAGAAGTTTTTGGAGAACCAGCACGCCACGGCCCCCAACCGCCTCAAGCGCCTGCTGAAGGCCGAAGGCCGCGAGGCCGTGAATTTCCTCTACACCGAGGCGAACGCGGACGCGCTGGTGCAGGCGCTCGACCCCGCGTGGCCCGGCCCGCTGCCCCACACCGTGCTCATCGCGCCCGGCGGGAAAATTCTCTGGCGCCACAATGGCCCCGTGGATTCCAAAGAGCTGCTCGACACCGTCGTCGCCGCCCTCGGCCCCTATTACACGCCCTGAAGAAAAAGCCGGTCATTCTGCGCTGCGCTCAGAATGACCATCATGGAATGCACGTGGCTCTCTCTTCTCCATCACCCCTCGGCTTCGGCATCATCGGTGTCGGCATGATCGCCGATTACCACGCGCAGGCCATCGCCGCGACCACGGGCGCGAAACTGGTCGGCCTCGCCACGCGCAACGCGGAAAACGCCCGCGCCTTCGCGCAAAAACACTCCGTCCCTTTCACCACCGCCAGCGTCGCCGAATTGGTCGCCCGGCCTGAGATCCACGTCGTGTGCATCACGACGCCGAGCGGTGCCCACCTTGAGGCCGCGCTCGCCGCCGTCCGTGCCGGCAAGCACGTGGTCGTCGAGAAACCGATTGAAGTCACCGTCGCGCGCGTCGACGAACTGCTCCGCGCCGCCGCGGCCGCGGGCGTGAGGGTCGCCCCGATCTTTCAGGCCCGCTTTGGGGACGGCGCCCGCACGCTCAAGGCGGCGCTGGTCGCCGGCCGCTTCGGCCGGCTCGTCCTCGCCAGCGCCGATGTGAAGTGGCATCGCTCGCGCGAATATTATACCGGATGGAAAGGCACGCTGGCCCTCGACGGCGGCGGCGCGGCGATGAACCAGGGCATTCACGGCATCGACCTGTTGCAGTGGTTTGCCGGGATGCCGGCCGAGGTTTCGTGTTGGACGACGCGCCGGGTTTACCCGCACATCGAGTCCGAGGACACGCTCAGCGCCACGCTCCGGTTTGCGGGCGGCGCGCTGGGCAGCATCGAGGCCACGACCGCGGCCTGGCCCGGCTGGGCGCGGCGGATTGAGATTTGCGGTGAGCACGGCTCCGCGCGGCTTGAGGATGACCACCTCGCCGAATGGAAATTTCGTGACCCGCTGCCCTCAGATGACGCCGTCCGTGCCGCCGGCCTCGACCCGGCGATGGTTTCCGGTGCGAGCGCGCCGAACGCGATCAGCTTCCGGGGTCATCTCCGGCAGATCCAGGATCTGGTCGATTCGCTGTGTGACAATCGGCCGGTAGCCATCGACGGTCAGGAAGCGCGCAAAGCCGTCGCGCTCATCTGCGCGCTCTACGCCTCTGCCGAGCGTGGTGTGCCGGTGAAGCTCTGAAGTCCACCCCACGCAAAACTTTCCCCTATGTCATCCCCTGCCGCACTCTCTCTGCCTTGGTGGCGCTCCTTTAACCGGGAACACTGGTTCGTCTTCGTCGTCGCCTCGCTGGCGTGGATGTTCGACTGCATGGATCAGCAGTTCTTCAACCTCGCGCGCGACGGCGCGATGGAGGATCTCGTCGGCAAGGCCGCGGCCACGGTCAAGGCGCCCTACACGACCTCGATCTTCCTGCTCGGCTGGGCCACCGGTGGCTTGATTCTCGGCGCTCTCGGCGATCGTTTCGGCCGGGCGAAGGTGCTCACCTATGCGATTCTGCTCTATTCGGTGTGCACGGGGTTGAGCTGCCTCTCGACCGGGCTCTTCGATTTTTGCATTTACCGGTTCCTCACCGGAATCGGCGTCGGCGGCGTGTTCGGTCTCGCGGTCGCACTCGTGGCCGACTCGGTGCCGGATCACACCCGTGCGCCGGCGCTGGGCGCGCTGCAAATCGCCTCGGTCATCGGCAATCTCGCCGCCGGGCTCATCGGCATGGGCATCGGCATGATCGCGGTGCTGCCGTTCGGGTTAAGGCCGTGGCAGGCGATGTTTCTCGTCGGCGCGCTTCCCGCGATATTATGCGTGGTTGTGATGGCGAAGTTGAAGGAACCGCCGCGGTGGATCGCCGCGAAGGCCCACGGCGCGCTGACCGGTGTGAAGTTCGGTTCGTATGCGTCGCTGCTGGGCCATCCGCGCTGGAGAAAAAACGCGTGGCTTGCGCTCGCGGGCTGCAGCGCCGGCATCATCGGCCTGTGGGGCATCGGCAACTTCCACCCCATCATCACGCGGAGCATCATCGGTGATCACTTGAAAGAGCTGAACCTTTCCGCGGGTGACATGGTGCGCGCGAAGGCGTTCTGGAGCTCCGCCGGCCTGCTGCTCCAAAACATCGGTGGTTTCTTCGGCATGTATCTGCTGGCGAAAATTGCGCAGAGCAAGGGCCGCCGTTTTGCGTTCGGCCTTTCGCTGATCCTGTCGTTCGCCTCCACGATTCTTGTTTTCCAGTTTATGCGCGGCTATGGCGACCTCTGGATGCTCGCGGTGATGGGCTTTGGCCAGCTGTCGGTTTTCGCCGTCTATGCGATCTATCTGCCCGAGCTTTTCCCGACGAGTCTGCGCAGCACGGGCACGAGTTTTTGCTACAACGTCGGCCGCGTGGTCGCGGCGACGGCGCCGTTCACGCTGAGCAAGATCACCGCGAGTTTCGGCGGCGATCTCGCGGCTTTCCGCATCGGCGGCCTGTGCGTGAGCGTGGTGCTGTTGCTCGGCCTCGCGGTCGTGCCGTTCCTGCCGGAGACGAAGGGCCAGCCGCTGCCGGAGGAGTGAGCAGCGGCAGCGCGATCGAGCTGCGAGCTCCAACGAAAGTTTGACGCCCTGATTCGGCGTCCTTTCGTTGGCTGCCTTGCACGCGGCGCCGCCTTACCCCACGTCTCCCGATTCCTTCGCGCGTCAACGCACCGTGCTGTGGGTGCTTTGGCTGACCTACGGCTCGTTTTATTTTTGCCGCAACAACCTTGGCGTCGCACTGCCGGGCTTGCAGGCCGAACTCGGTTACACGAAGGCGCAGCTCGGCACCGTGCTCATGGCCCTCAAGCTGGCCTACGGCGCGGGGCAGTTTATCAACGGCCAGCTCGCCGAGCGCGTGTCGCCGCGGCGGCTGCTGGCGGTCGGCCTGCTCGCGTCCGCCGCGCTCAACCTCCTCTTCGGCTGGGCCACCGCGTTGTATTTTCTGACGTTCGTGTGGGCCTGCAACGGCTACGTGCAGGCGCTCGGCTGGCCGGCCACGATGCGCGTGGCCGCAAACTGGTTTCCGGCCACCCGGCGCGGTCGCGCCATCGGGGTCATCGGGACCGGCTACCAGCTCTGCGGGGCGCTGACGTTTGTCGTGTCCGGCTGGGCCGCGGAGAAATTCGGCTGGCGCGGCGCGCTCTATGTGCCCGCGGTGCTGCTGGTGGCGAGCGCGGTGCAGATGGCGTGGTTTCTCGAAGATGCCCCCGCGGACGATGACTCCGTGGGCCAGCCGGCCGGCGAAAAAAGCCGCGCCGCGCCGGCGCGATCGTGGCGGGTCAATCTGGCCGTCACCCTCGGCAACCCGGCGCTGTGGCTCGTCGCGGTCGCGCTCTGCCTGCTTGACGCGTGCCGCTACGGATTCACCGACTGGGGCGTGACGCACCTGAAAGAGGTCCGCCACGACACCGTGAGTGTCGCGGCGTTCAAATATGCCGTGCTTCCCCTCGGCGGCATGGCGGGCGCGTTTTGGTCCGGCTGGGCGACGGACCATTTCTGGGCGGGGCGGCGGGCGCCGGTGATTTGCGGTCTGCTGATCACGCTCGGCCTCCTCTCCCTCGGCTACGATCAGGTGCTGCACTGGGGACTGGCCGCCTCGAGTCTGATCTTGTTCGCGATCGGGTTTTGCATCTTCGGCGCTCAGGTTTTGCTCGTCGGCACGCTGCCCGTAGACCTCGCCCGGCACGGCACGGCGGCGGCCGCGGCGGGCTTCGTCAACTTCATGGGCTACATGGGGGCCGCCGCCGGCGATCAGATCACCGGGCGGATTGCGCAGGACCACGGCTGGACGTTCGCCGTGCAATTCTGGGCCGGTTGCGCGTTTGCCAGCGCCCTCGCGATCTCATTTCTTTGGAATACCGGACGCCCCGCCGCACCCAACTCCGCCTGACTTGCCTGCCCCGCCACCCACTTCACATGAAAGCCATCATCATCGCCGCCGGTCGCGGCCGCCGGCTGATGCCGACGACCGCCGATTCGCCCAAATGCTACGCCGAGGTCCACGGCCGGCGCCTCATCGACTGGGCGCTGCAGGCTTTCGCGGGCGCGGGCATCAGCGACATCTGCTTCATTGGCGGTTATCAAATCGACAAGGTAAGGCGTGACTACCCGCAGTTCACGTTTCGTCACAACACCGGCTGGGAGCACAACAACATCCTCCTTTCCCTGATGCACGCCGCAGATCAGATGACCGACGGATTCGTCTGCACTTACTCCGACGTGCTGTTCACCAGCGATGTCGTGCATCGCGTCGCGCAGCATCCCGCCGACATCGCGCTCAGCGTCGATACCCGCTGGCTCGACCGCTACCAGCACCGCACGCAGCATCCGCCGACCGACGGCGAAAAAGTCACGGCCGCCCGCGGCCGCGTTACGCGCGTGCATCGCGACATCGCGCCGGGCACCGCGCACGGCGAATACACCGGGATGGCGAAATTTACCGCGGCCGGCGCGGCGTGCCTGCGCGAACATTTCGCGCGCGCGCAGGAAAAATTTGCCGGCAAACCGTTCCGCGAGGCCGCGGTGTTCGAAAAATCCTACCTCATCCTCCTCTATCAGGAAATGATCGAGGCCGGCGTGGAGTTCGGCCACGCCGACACTCCGGGTAACTACCTGGAAGTCGACACCCAGGAAGATTTCGAACTCGCCCGCCGCCACTGGCCCAAACCCTGAACCCCCCGCCGGTTTTCCCATGAGCAAACTCCCTCTTTTTCCCTCGTCCGTCGTCGGCTCGCTCCCGCGCCCCGCCTTCGTCCTCGATTTGATCAACGATCGGCCGCCGCTCGCGCCCGAGCGTTACGCCCACGAGCTGGCGGCGGCGATTCGCTACGCCGTTGCGTTGCAGGAGCACGCCGGCATCGACGTGGTTACCGACGGCGAGTGGGGCCGGAAATCCTACATCGGCGTCATCGCCGAACTCGCCCACGGTTTTGCCCTCGGCACGTTCCCCGATGGTCGGCCGTTCACCCTCGTGACGGACCAGCTGGCGCCGAAAACGCCCGGCTTCATTGCGCGCGAGGTCACCTTCCTCAAATTGATCACGTCAAAGCACATCAAGTCCACGTTGCCCTCGCCCGCGCTGCTCGGCGAACGCCTGTGGAGCGCGGAAAAATCCTCGCGCGCCTATCCGACGCGTGACGCCTTCGTGCGCGCCTGCGTCCCAATTTTACGCCGCGAACTCGAGCTCATTCGCGACGCCGGCGCCGACATCGCCCAAATCGACGATCCTCACCTCTGCCTTTTCGTCGATCCCGCGGTGCGCGCGAAATACGCCGACCCCGATGCGGCCGCGGCGTTCGCCGTCGACATGGTCAATGAAGTCGTGAGCGGCATCACCGGCATCACCATCGCCGTGCACCTCTGCCGTCGCGCCGGTGGCCGCGCCCGCGGCGAAGCCTGCCACGGCGGCGGCTACGGTCCGATCATCTCGCAGCTCAATCGCCTGAAGGTGCATCATCTCACGATGGAGTTCACGGCACCACAGGCGGGCGACATGGCGGTCTTCCGTGAACTGCGGGAGGATTTTCAAATCGGGCTCGGTTGCGTCGACGTTACTCCCGGCCAGATCGATTCGGCCGAGACGATTGCGGGTCGGGTGCGCCAGGCGCTGGAATTTCTCGCGCCCGAACGGATCACGCTCAACCCCGACTGCGGTTTCGCCCCGGGCTCCGGCGCGGTCGTCAGCCTCGACGAAGCCTATCGCAAGCTCTGCCACGAAGCCGAGGCCGCGCGGATGCTGCGCGAGCAATTTGGCTAAGCGCTTCTTTTCGTCGCCGCGCGCGGCCTGATGTTCACCGGACGTCCGACGTGGTCCAACGCCCGGTCGCCGTGGCTTGAACTGCCATGGCTATTTACAGGAGCCGCTCCGCGACGGCTCGAAACCCGATGCGACGCGGGCATCAGCCGCCACCCACATTGCGCTGGCCCGGTGCGGCTTTGCGCCTAGTTTCCCGCGATGCAGTTCCCCGCCGCCCTGCTGATCATCGCCCTGGCGATGTATTGCCTCGTGCGAAAAGTCGAGGTGCGGCTCACCCTTTTCGCGGCGGGCCTCGCGCTCGCGACGCTGGCGTTGAAGCCACTCGTGGTGTTCGACGTGTTTCTCGCCGAGATGGGCAACGGCAAGACCATCGGGCCGATCTGCTCGGCGATGGGTTACGCCTTCGTGCTGCGCGCGACCGGATGCGATCGTGCCATGGTGCAACTTCTCCTCGGACCCGCGCGTCGCGCATGGTGGCTGCTGATTCCGGGCGGCTGCCTGACCGGCTTCATCGCCAACATCGCCGTCACCAGCCAGACCGCCGTGGCGGCTGCAGTCGCGCCGATTCTTCTGCCCTTGATGCTGGCGGCGGGCTACCCGGCGGTGGTCGCGGCGGCGACGCTCGTGCTCGGCTGCTCGGGTGGCGGCAGCCTCTACAATCCGGGTGACGCCGACCTCGTCGCGATTCATGAGGCCAGCCAGGCGCCGATGAAGCAGGCGATGAGTGCGATGTTCTGGCCGCTGCTCGGCGGCTTCGTCACCGCGGTGATGGTCTTTGCGTTCATCACGCGCCGGGAGCCGGGCCACATCAGCGCGCCTGCCGCCACTGCCCCACCACCCGCCGAGGACAAGAAATGGAAAGCCCTGTTGCCGCCGCTTCCGATGGCGATGATTTTTCTGATGATGCCAGGCGTGTTCTTTCCCGTGCTGCCCGCGCCGTTCGAGAAAGGGCTGCCCGTGCTCCACGCGATGATCTTTTCGACCATCGTCGTGCTCTTCCTCTGCCGCGCCGACGTGGGGAAGAGCGTGAAGGCCTTCTTCGAGGGCCTCGGCTACGCTTACGCCAACATCATTTCGCTGATCGTCACCGCGAGTTGCTTCATTGCGGGCATGACCGAGGTCGGGCTGACCGACCGGTTGGTAAAGCTCGTCTCGGGCGTCGGTATCGCCAGCAAGGTCGCGGCCGGTTTTTTCCCGGGCCTGCTCGGCGTGGTCACCGGCTCGGGCATCGGGCCGAGCGTGGCGTTTTCGAAGGCGGTCCTGCCGGCGCTGAGTGCGACCAATCTCCCGGGCGCGCTCGATCTCGGCGTGCTGGCGGCCATCGCCGCGACCTTCGGCCGCACGATGTCGCCCGTCGCCGCGGTGGTGATATTTTCCGCGGCACAGGCCGGTGTGTCCGCGACCGAAATCGTGCGCCGCACGGCCCCGCCACTGCTGGCGGGATTTGCGGTCGTGCTGCTCATCGTGATCGCCCGCGGGAGCTGATAACCAGGGTGTCTGTCTGGCCGGCGCGGTGGTTCGCGAGCTGACGAAGCGGCGGCTGCGAGACAGACGCCAGCGATCACGGCGTGACCGTGGGTCCAAGTTTGAACACCCGCTCGGCGTTCGCGTGGTAGAATTTTTCCAAGACCTCGCGGGGCAGCTTGAGCGCCTCGGTCTTCCGGCCGTTGTAGGTCATCTCGCCCTGGCCGGCGTAGTAATCGAAATCGGTGCGGTAACGGAGTTCGAGGCTGTTGACGTGACCTTGACGCTGAGCGTTGGTCGGTGGGGCGTCGCGGCGGTGGGGTATCCAGCTGGCGTCCAAGCCATACATGATCCGGTCGGAATATTTGAGGAAGAGCGCGCGGACTTTCTCACTCGGGTGGCGGGCGAGATTCCGCGTGCGGGCGGCCACGTCGATGTAGAAATTCGGAAACCGTTCGAACCGCGCCGCAATGCCTTCCAGATCGTGTTCGAGGCTGCCGAGGTGCGCGCCGACGACGACGAGCGTCGGATGTTTCTTCATGATGTGGTCGCGGGCGGCGATGAGGGCTTCATGACTCGGGTAGCCGGGCTTGCCGTAGAGATGCCACTGCGGATTTTGCGAATAGTAACCGTAGTGCGGACTGTCGGGATCAAGCGGCCGCCACGCGTCGATCGGCTCCGCGAGATGCGCGTGGAGTGGCTTGCCGCGCTTCGCGAGGTGCGCATAGATGGGATCGAAGAGGGGATCGTCGGGGAGAATAAACTTTCCGTTGCGATCTTTGATCTCCATGCCGACCTCCTTCCAGATTTTCACCGCGACGGCCCCGCGGGCGAACGCGCGGTCGAGCCACGCGATGGTGCTGGCCGCGTAGCCGGGCTCGTCCCGCGGCCGGAGATCGAAGGTCGTGGTCACGGGGTAGAGCTCCGGGTGCTGCCCATAGAGTTCGAACGCGATCCGATCCATCGTGGCGAGGTGGCCGTCGCCGCCGGGCACGCACACGTTGATCGTGTGCATGTTTATTTTGCGGAAGAGAGCGTGGAGGGCCGGGACGTCCTCGAAGATGTGCGAGTGGACGTCGATTTTTAGCAGCTCGGCGTAGGCCGGGACCGGCTCGCCGGCGGCGGCGATGGTGGGCACCAGCACGCCGAGCGCGAGGGCGAAGGGGAGGGGGCGCATGGGTTGGAGGGGGTGGAGCGCGTTGAGCCCAACGCGCGGGCCTAGCCATCGACGAAAAGCGCCTTGAGGTCAACGCGCTCCACCTTCAGACCGGACGCGCATGAACCCCGCCCCAGCGCCCGCCCCGGTGCGGCTCTCCTCCGTCGACGCCTATCGCGGCTTCGTGATGCTGCTGATGATGGGCGAGGTGTTGCGGCTGCGGTCGGTCGCGCGCGCGGTGCCGGAGAGCAGAGTGTGGCAGTTTCTCGCGGAGCACCAGTCGCACGTCGAGTGGATCGGCGCTTCGCTGCACGACCTGATCCAGCCGTCGTTTTCGTTTCTCGTCGGCGTGGCGCTGCCGTTTTCGATCGCCGCCCGCGCGGCGCGCGGGGCAACGCAGGCGCGTCTGACGCTGCACGCGGCGTGGCGGGCGCTCGCCCTGATTTTGCTGGGCGTGTTTCTCCGTTCGACCGGTCGCAACCTCACCAACTGGACGTTCGAGGACACGCTCTCGCAGATCGGGCTTGGGTATGTGTTTCTTTTTGCCCTCGGCTTTCGTCCGGTGCGCGACCAGTGGATCGCGCTAGGCGCGATCGTCGCGGGCTACTGGGCGGCGTTTGCGCTGTGGCCGCTGCCGCCGGCGGATTTTAACTATGCGGCCGTCGGCGTGAAATCCGAGTGGCTCGCCGCGCACGGCCAGACCGGGTTGGCGGCGCACTGGCAGAAGAATGGCAATCTCGCGTGGGCCTTCGATACGTGGTGGCTGAACCTCTTCCCGCGCGAAAAGCCGTTTCTCTTCAACGGCGGCGGCTACGCGACGCTCAGCTTCATCCCCACGCTCGGCACGATGATCCTCGGGCTGATCGCGGGCGGCGTGTTGCGGAGCGAGCGGGACGCCGGGGCTAAAGTCCGCTGGTGCGCCAGTGCGGGCGTCGCGTTGCTCATCGTCGGTGCGGGGCTTGGCTGGTTGGGCGTGTGCCCGGTCGTGAAGCGCATCTGGACGCCGACGTGGACGCTCTACAGTGGCGGCTGGTGTTTTCTGCTGCTCGGCTTGTTCTACTTTGTGATCGATGCCTGGGGAAAACGCGGCTGGGCGTTTCCGCTCGTGGTGATCGGGGCCAACTCGATCGCCGCCTATCTCATCGCACACTTGTTTGAGAGTTTCATCCAAAAGGCCGTCGTCACGCATCTCAGCGCGGGCGCGTTTCGCGTTTTCGGTCCGGCCTACGCGACACTGCTCCAGGGCGCCGCCACGCTGGCCGTGATGTGGCTGCTCCTGTGGTGGATGCACCGGCGAAAGCTGTTTCTAAAAGTTTAACGCCGCCGGCCGGCACTTTTCCCTCATGAAAATCAACTCATCGACGCGTCGCCACTTCCTCAAGACGGCGGCGACGGCCGTCACGGCCTTTCAGATTCTGCCCCGCCACGTGCTGGGCGGCCCGGGCTTCGTGCCACCGAGTGAGAAGGTGAATCTGGCCGTGATCGGCGTCGGCGGGCGCGGCACCCAGAATCTCCAGGCGCTCCTCGCACTGCCCGATGCGCAGGTGAGCGCCGTCGCCGATCCGGCGGAGTCGTTTTCACTCGAGAAGTATTACTACAGCAGCTCTGGCATCCCTGTCGGTGGCCGGCTGCAGGCGATCAAGCGAGTTGAGGACCATCACGGCAAGGCGACGCCGGGCTATCGCTGCGCGGGCTACGAGGATTTCCGCGTGATGTTGGAAAAAGAGCGGGGCCTGGATGCGATCCTCTGCGCGACGCCCGACCACCTGCATGCCTACGTCTCGATCCGCGCGATGCGGGCGGGCAAACACGTCTATTGCGAAAAGCCGCTCACGCACAACCTCCACGAGGCGCGCGCCGTCGCGCGGATCGCGGCGGAGACCGGGGTCGCGACCCAGCTGGGCAACCAAGGGCACTCGAACGTCGGCATCCGCGAGGCCGTCGAGCACCTCCGCGCCGGCACGATTGGCGCGGTGCGGGAAATTTATGCCTGGGTTGGCACGAAGCGATGGAACCCGACGTTGACGACGAAGCCGGCCGAAGCGCAGGCGGTGCCGGCGGGCATGAATTGGGACTTGTGGATCGGGCCGCGCGAGCCGCGCGCGTTTCACGCTGCCTACCACCCGGTGGCGTGGCGCGACTTCTGGACCTTTGGCACCTCGTCGATGGGCGACTTTGCGTGCCACGACATGGACGCAGCGACGTGGGCCTTCGACCTGCCGCCGCCGTCGCGCATTGAGGCCCACTCCATCGGGCCGACCGATGGGGAAATCGCGCCGCATGGCGCGATCATTTATTTTGATTTTCCCGCGCGCGGGCCGTGGCCGGCGCAACGGCTGAGCTGGTTCGATGGCGGCGCGAAACCGCCCACGCCGGCGGCGCTCGGAAAATTTCCGCTGCCCAGCCGCGGCACGATGTTCATCGGCGAAAAGGGTGTGATCCAATGCGAGGGCGCCGGCGGCCCGCCCCGGATTTTTCCGGAGAGCCTCCGCGCGAGCGCCGCGAAGCCACCGGCCACGATCCCCCGCTCCAACGGTCACCACCGCGACTGGCTCGACGCGATCAAGGGTGGCCCGCCGGCGAGCAGTAATTTCGCCTACGGCGCGCGGCTCACCGAAATCGGGCTCCTGGGTGTGCTCGCCCAGCGCCTCGGCAAACCCATCGAGTGGGACGCAGCGACGATGACGGTGAAGGACCAGCCCAAGGCCGAGGCGATTATTCGCGGTTCATATCGCGCCGGCTGGGAGCTGGGCGCGTGATCGATTCCCTGCCGCCGTTGCTTGGTCGAAGTTGCTTTCAAGCTGAGCCATACAACGGTTTTGCAGGAGCCTGCCAGCAGGCTCCTGCCTCCAAGCCGGTTAAGCTCATCTTGAAAGCGAATTGGAATTAGTCGAAGCGCAGCCGGTCAGCGGACCAGCCGAGTTGCTGCGCGGTCTTCGTCGTCCACGACCACGCGTCGCGATCGGCCTGGCTGACCTTCACGGGTTGGCGCTCGCCGGCCATCGCGAGGGTTTGCGGCACGTCGAGGTAACGGAGGACGTTGAGGTAGTCGGGGCCGGTCAGGTGCGACGCGGGCGGGGCGATCAACTCGACCGAGGAGAGGCCGGCGATGAAGAGCGAGGCGTAGAGCACGTTGATCGCTTGATCGCGGGCGCCGACGAGGTGGATTGGGGCATCGCCGAAAAGCGGATGCATGCGCAGGGCGGCGACGGCCCGGCAAATGTCCCACACGCGCATGCCATCGACCGTTTGACCGAGCAGCATATAGCGGCGGCGGACTTCGTTTTGGTTGGCGGCGGAGAGGCCGGACGCGGTCGGACCGAGGCCGCGCGGGAAAAATCGCACGAGGGCGGTGCCGGCGGCAGCTCCCGGAGAGCCCGGCGTGAGTTCACCGCCGTCGAGCACGTAAAGGAACACGCGATGCACCGGGCCGCGGCCCGCGGGGCGTTGCACGGTGAGCGGGAGCCGGATGGGGCCCTGCGAGACGAACTCCCACGTCTCGCTGTCGCCCGTGCGGTCGCGGCGGCCGAGGGCGAGCGGCTCCTCGACGGCCGGCCAGCCGCGAAACGATTTCTCGCGCAACGCCTGCATCCACTCCGTGCGCTGGCGTTGCCACGCTGCCTGGTCGGCCGGGATCGCGGGGGCGGCGAGCGGCACGAACGTGTCGTGGATTTTTGTCGTGCGCTCGTCCGGCGGCTCGCGGCCAGGGGTGAAGACCCGGAGCTGTTTCGGCGGGAAAAGTTTTTCGGCGGCGACGGTCACGAGCGGATCGGTGCCCTTGAGCCAGCGGTTGAACCAACGGAAGGTGGGAACTTGCAGGTCCTGCGTGTCCTTGTGCGGGCCGGAGGTGATGAGCAGGCCGAGTTTATCGCTGGCCTGCTGCAGCGCATAGAGTCGTGCCAGCTCGCCATGCACGCGCAGGACGCCGTCGAGGGGGAAGATGGCGTCCTTGTCGGAGTTCGCGAGGAGCAGTGGGCGCGGCGCGAGGAGCGCGGCGAGCCTGGCGTAGTCCCAGCGATAGGTGTTCACCATGAACATGCAGTCGCAGTGGCCCTGCACGATTCCATCGACGACGTGGTTGTGCAGATCCGTGATGCCAGCGACGGGCACGGCGACCTTGATGCGGTCGTCGAGCGCCGCCGTATACCAGGTGTAGGCCCCGCCGCCGGAGCGCCCGGTCATGCCGATTTTTTCGCCATCCACTTCGGGGCGCGACTGGAGGTAGTCGAGCGCGCGGATGCCGTTCCACGCCTCGACGCCGGCGGGGGTGTAGCCGCGCGAGTTCCACCAATACTGGCCGAAGCGACGCGTGCCGTGGTGCCGGCCCTCGAGTTCGCCGAGTTCGATCGTGTCGAGCACGAGACAAACGTAGCCATGACGCGCGAACCACGCGCCGTGGTGCTGATAACCGGTCTTGTTGCCCATGCTGACCGCCCCTTCCTTCACGAGCGTGTGGCCGCAGCCGTAGAGGATCGCCGGCGCGCGGCCGACGAGATTTTTCGGGACGTAGAGATTAGCCGTCACGTAGAGGCCAGGCCGCGACTGAAAATGGAGCTTCTCGACGAAAAACTCCGGGTGCTCTTCGCGCCCCGTGATCGTGGGCTTGAGGTCGGTGCGCTCCGGGCGCGGCGAGAGGCCGAGCATCTCGAACAACTGCTCGCGATCCTCCGCGCGCCGGTCGGTCCAGTCGCGCGGCGTTTTCATCTCGGCCGTGGACTGGGCGTTGACGCGCACCGTCTCCGCGCGGAAATATTCCGCGAACATCCGGTCGGCGGCGTTGGGCGCATCGGCCGCGCGCAGCGCGGCGCCGGCCAGGAAAACGCTGGCGAAAACGCGGGCGAGGGTGGGGGCGGGAAGACGGGGATTTTTCATGACGGCCGATTCGAGGGGTGAAAATGAGCGGGCCGCTGGCCCACCCGCGATGCAGTCGAGTGCCGTCCCCGCGGAGGCGCAAAAACATTTTCACCCCCATCCGGTCCGCGCTGGTCGCCGCGTTCATGGCCGCACCTGCTTCTCCGATCAGGCGCAGCCGGTGCGATCCCACCCCGCCGTTGATTTCAGAGGATTGGCGCAGATGGGTCTTCCAAGACCTCGGGGATAAAGTCGGGCAAGGAAACAGATTGAACCACCGAGCACAAAGACGCCAAGATCCGGACGCAGCCGAAGGGTCTTCTCTAGGCCTTTGGGTCTCGATGGTGAATGCCTCGTGGCTCATGAGGACGATTCTTTGTTCGGTTTCGTGACCGGCGACGTTTAGAGAGTAAACCGTCATGAGCGATGACACCGAACTCCTCCGCCGCTACGCCCACGAAAAGTCCGAGGGGGCGTTCGCCGAGCTCGTCCGCCGGCACCTCGATCTCGTCTATTCCGCCGCACTCCGCCGACTCGGCGGTGATGCCCACCGCGCGAAGGACGTGGCGCAGCAGGTCTTCACGACGCTCGCGCGCGACGCGAAGAAACTTTCCCGCCACGCCGTGCTGACCGCGTGGCTCTACACCGCGACCCGCAACGCCGCCATCGACCTCATTCGCTCCGAACAACGCCGCCACGCCCGCGAGCAGGAGGCCTCCACCATGCAAAACCTTTTCGCCGCGAGCCCTGACACCGACTGGGAAAAACTCCGCCCCGTGCTCGACCACATGATGGACGAACTCAGCGACGCCGACCGCTCCGCCGTGCTGCTGCGCTTTTTCGAGAAACGCGGTTTCACCGAAGTCGGTGCCGCACTCCACCTCACCGAGGACGCTGCACGGATGCGCGTCGATCGCGCGCTCGAAAAACTACGCGCACTCCTCGCGCGGCGTGGCGTCACATCGACGGCCGGTGCGCTGAGCGCCGTGCTGGCAAATCAGGCAGTCGCGATCGCACCGGCTGGACTGGCCGCGAGCATCAAGGGCGCGGCGCTCGCCTCTGCCAGCGGCACCGCGGCTTCGACGCTGGGTATTCTCCAATTTATGAGCACGACAAAATCTGCCGTTGGCGCCGCGGCAATCATCGCGATTCTCGCGCTCGGCACCGCGGGCTACCAAGTCCATGCGCTGCGCGACGCCGAATCTGCGTTGGTCGTCGCGGATCAAAACCACGCAGCCTTCGCCGCCACGCTGCGCGGTTTGGAACGCCAAGCGCAGGCCACGGAGCAGGAGGCGGCGCAGCTCCAGCAGCGCGCACAGGAGATCCGCGCAACAGACGCTGCGGCAACAACGCCAGCGAGCACCGCGCCTGACGAGTGGAACCCCATCAAGGAAGGAGCCGCGTTTCTGGAACGCCATCCAGAGGTGAAACAGACCATCATCGAGGAGATGAATGGCGCGGTCCTTCGACGGTATGGACCGCTTCTCAAAAAACTCGGCCTGACGCCGGCCCAAATCGCACAGTTCCAGGATCTGGCGCGTGAGAGCCGCGCTATTTCCACCGCGGTGACGAGCGACGGAAAGACCGGCCGCTTATATTACTCGACGGGATTGTCGCGGGACGAAGCTCAAAATGGAATTCACGCACTGCTGGGTGAAGATGGATTCGAGCAATTCAAGAACTTCACCAACTCAGCCGGCCCCGCGCGCCTGTTCACCTCCCAGGTGGCCGAGATGCTCTGCTTCAGCGACACACCGCTGCGCCCGCAGCAGGCGGATCAATTGATCGCCGTTTTGTCCACGAACTGGCCCAACTCCAACCGGTGGAGTGACGCCGACGAAAACGATATCGACGCCAAGGCTCGCGGCATGTTTTCCGCCGTTCAGTTGCCGGCGTGGAACGCCTTTGTCGACTACCTGCGGCTTCGCAAGGCGGCCGACCTCGAGCGCATCCGGGCGGCTGCCAAGGCGAACTCCAGCCGATGAAAACACGTCTCTTCGTTGTGGCGGGCGTCGTCACGGTAGTGGCACTGGTGGTCGCCTGGAGGTCGGCCGCGGTTATCCGCGAGCGCGAGGCGGCGCGCGATCAGTTGCGGCAGCAGATTGATTCGGCCCGTTCGCGTGGCGAACGCCTCCGGGAGCGGCTGGCCCGTGCCGAGACTGAAACAGCCAGGTGGTCTGCGACTCGTGCTGCGGCCAAGGCACCGGTAACGCGGAGCGCCGGGGCGGTCGACGCATCGGGCGCGGATCGCGGTGCAGCTCCCGATTGGCCCGCGTTGCTCGCGCGTTTCCGCGAGGACAACCGCTCGCCGTATCTTCACCTGCAACGGTTGGCGACGCTGCGCCAGGACCTCCCCGGCGATGAACCGCTCCTCCGCGCCCTTGGATTATCTCCGGCGCAAATCGACCAATTCAACAAGATCACCGCCGCTTGCGCGGAGAAGCATTGGGATTATCAGGCGATTGCGGCGGCGGCGATCGTCCCGGCCAATGACTCGACGCTCGCGAAGCTCAAGGCCCAGGCCGATGCGGAAAAGGCCGACGCGTTACGGGAACTGGCAGGAGATGCCATCTATCCTCGATTGCGCGAGCATCAGCGGACGGAGAACGCGCGCAAACTGGCCAAGAGCTTCGCCGCGACGGAGGCGATGGCCGGCGCCACGGTCCCACCGGTTCTGCTCGCACAATTGGTTCAGGTTATCGCCAACGGCAGCGCCAGCTATCTCGCGGGGCAACCGGTGTCTCAAAACGACATCGACTGGGGAAAAGTCGGGGCGCAGGTTCGCCCGATGCTTTCCGACGCGCAGTGGGCATCATTTCAAAGCGACCGGTTCATCGGCGCATACCGCGACTCCCAGCGCACGGAGGCCGCCATCCGGAAGGCCGTGCAGGACGCCGGGGCCACAGCTAACGCGAAACCGCCGGGCAGCTGACGCTCTCCGGAGGTGATAGCTCAATTGCGGCGGGTAGACGTAGCCCATGGTTTGGTGGGCGACGTTTTTGCGGTAGAGCGGGTCTTGCATCAACGTCACGCGGCGGCGCGCGGTCGGGATCGTCGTCGTGTAAACGCGCAGTTCGCCGGGGACGCTCACGATGATTTCTTCGCGCCAGTCGCCACAGATGTCGGCGACGGAAATGAAGCGGCCTTCGAATTCGCCGATTTTTTCGGCGCCGTATTTCATGATTGTGCTCGTGCCGCCGCCGCCGCCGCGTCCGCCGCCGCTACCCGGGGGCGGAAAATTGCGGCCAGGAATGTAGGCCTTGGTCGATCCTTCGCCCCACCAGAGCGCGCGCGGACTCAGGCCGCCGAGATCTTCCTCGGTGATGAGTTCGCCGGTCGCGGCGGAGTAAACCCATTTGCCGGTGCCATCCTGCTCGGCGCCGTAGAATTCGATGCCGAGCACCGATGCCTTGCGTGGAGACGAAGCGTCGCTGGCTCCGATAACGCAGCCCCGCGTAGAACGAGCCGCCCTCAACCCTTCGCAAGCACGGGCTGGCCCGGTTCGCGTTTCACCCAGCGGTAGGCGGCGACGGAGTTTTTCCAGAAATATTTTTCCGCGACGGCCCGAGGCTTGGTTTTGAAAAACTCGCGCACGACATTCAGCACCATCGGATATTCGGCCCACTGGTCGCTGTTCGGCCAGTCGCTGCCGTAAAGCACGCGGTCCTCGCCGAACACGCTCCAGAGTTCCTCCAGCCGCGCGCGGTAAAACGCCGGATCTTCCGGGACGCGGCCATCTACGCGGCGCAGAACCTGCGAGAGTTTCACGTAGACTTGGGGACGCTGCCCGAGCTCGCGGACGTTGGCCTGATGGGCGCGGGCTGCGGTGGCGTCTCCCGGCGGATTCAACTGCGGCAGATGATCGATGATCACGCGGAGAGTTGGAACTTTGTCGGTTACACGGACCACGGCCTCGATCAGCGCGGGATTGGGATTCGCCGTGTCGAGGGTGAGCCCAGCGTCCGCGAGCGCCTTGAGGTCGGCCACGAATTCCGGTTTCGCCAGCTCGGCGCCGAGATTCCGGTCCCAGAGATTTCCGTAGCGAATGCCGCGGAAAAGGGGATTGCGGCGAAAGCGATCCAGGTTGGCGCGGAAGCCGGGTTTGCCCGGCTCCAGGTTGCCGACAGTGCCGACGATGATCGTGTCGTTTGCGGCGACATCCAGCACCCACTGGTTGTCCTCGAGCAGGGTGCTGCACTCGACCTCGATGGCGCCGCGGACCCCGAGCGGCGCGGCGAGCGACCGGTAGCGGGCCGGCAACGCGGGCTTATAGAGCACGGCATTGTTCGGCGTGGGCCACGGGACGCCCTGCGGCCGCGCGGTGTCGAACAGATGAATGTGGGTGTCGATGATCGGAATTTCACCGAGTGGCTCGGCGGCCAGCGCGTGTTGTAACACACCCGGGAGCGCGGTCGCCGCCACCGCAGTTTTCACAAAGCTGCGGCGCGAGAGTTGAGTGGATGCGAGCGGGCTCGTTGGGGATTCAAGCATGCGTCGGATAGTGGCGGACCGTCGGCTCGCTCCAAGTGCGGAATTCGGTGTCGGTGATCGACGGGAGGTTCAGGCGGTGAAGGAAGTGGCGCAGATACGACCCTTTGACACGCCCCGGCGTGCGCCATTAAGTCTGTGCACATGCCGACTCCACTCGCCGCCCGTCCGTTGCCGCAATCCGACTCGCCGTGTCCGTGCGGGAGCGGGCAGACGTTTGGCGTGTGTTGCGAGCCGATCATCAAGCTGCAGCGGCTCGCGGCGACGGCAGAGCAGTTGATGCGGTCGCGGTTCACGGCCCACGCGATCCGGGATTACGCTCATCTGCACCGCACTTATCTCGAGACGTCCCGCCAGCCCTACGTCGAAGAGACGGGTGGCGACGATGTGGTCTGGACGCGGTTGGTCATCCACGCGCACGAACCCGGCCCGAAGCCCGACACGGCGTTCGTGGATTTCTCGGCGTATTTTCAGGCCGAGGGCGGCGAGCAGGCGATGCACGAGAAATCAGAATTCCAGCGCATCGGCGGCACGTGGTTTTTTGTCCGCCCGGTGCGGAACGGCCCTGCGCCGATCAAGTCCGCGCACCCCAAGGTCGGCCGCAACGATCCCTGTCCCTGCGGCAGCGGGAAAAAGCACAAGCACTGCTGCCTCCGGGTGGCGTGAACTTTTCGCGATCCACTGCGAAAGCAGTAACCTGGTTGAAACGCGGAGAACGCGGAGCGCACGGAGAACGAAAACGACTGCTTCGCGTTCTCCGTGTTCTCCACGTTGAAAGTTTGGTGAGATCGATGACCTGTTCGCCATTCGCTCGATCAGCCCAAGCTGACGGACTGGCCTATTTTCCTTTTGCTGTCGCGCCGCGACATCCCTGAGACTCGCAGCCGAACGTTCGCTCCAACCACCCCTGCTCCGCCTCCCATGAAACTTCCTCTCTTCCGAACTCTCCTTGTCACTGCTTGCCTCGCGATTTTCTCGCTGCCGTTGCATGCCCAGCTCGTCACCAAAACCACGCTCAGCCTGGAACTCGCGAAAAAAATCGCCGCGAAGGCCGAGGCGGAGGCGGCCAAGAACAAATGGACCATGGTCATCGCCATCGTGGATGACGGGGGAAACTTGATCTATCTGGCTAAAATGGATGGCACTCAGATTGGCAGCATCGACGTCGCGCAGGAAAAAGCGCGGACCGCCCTAAAATTCAAACGCCCGACCAAGGTATTCGAAGATGTTGTGGCCGGGGGCCGGACGGCGATCCTGTCATTGCCCGGAGTGGTCGCGATCGAGGGCGGTCTTCCGCTTGTCGTCGATGGCGCTTATGTTGGAGCGATCGGCGTCAGCGGCATGAAGTCGACCGAGGACGGCGTAGCGGCCGAGGCCGGCGCCTCGGTGTTGGCGAAAAAATAGGTGCGGGCCGGAGGGGAAACCCGTCCTGCTGCCTCCGATGAATCACTCCGTTCGTCATCCCGTCGCCGGTCGGTTTGCCGGCAAGGTCGCGCTCGTGACGGGCGGCACGCATGGCATCGGCTTCGCGATCGCGCTCGAACTGTGGCGCGAGGGCGCGGCGGTCGTGGTGAGCGGATTGCCGGCGGACGAGGCGGAGGGACGCGCGGCGTTTGCCGCCGCCGGATGTTCCCCGCTGATCGTGAGCGGCGATTTGATCGAGGAGAAATTCTGCCGCGCGCTCGTGGCCCAGGCCCTCGCCCGGCACGGGCGCGTGGATTTCTTGGTGAACAACGCGTTTTCGTTTCTCGCGAAGGGGCTCGATGCGACGCCGGCGGATTTTGCGCGGTCGTTCGGCGTGGGGCCGGTGGCGTTTGCGCTGCTCACGCAACTTGTGGCCGAGCCGATGAAACGGCAGGGCGGGGGCGCGATCGTGAACGTCTCGAGCATTTCCGCGTGGGTCGCGCAGCCCAACCGCTGGACTTACAACCTCGCGAAAGGCGCGGTCGCGCAGCTCACGCGCTGCGCGGCGCTCGACCTCGCGCCGCATCGGATCCGCGTGAACAGCGTGAGCCCGGGCTGGATCTGGACGCGCGAGGTCGACAAGGCCGCTGGCGGCGACCGCGCGAAGTTCGATCCGATCTGGGGCCAGTTTCACATGCTCGGGCGGACGGGTCACCCGGTGGAAATCGCGGGGCCGGTGTTGTTTTTGTTGAGTGACGATGCCTCGTTTATCACCGGCACCGACCTGCCCGTCGACGGCGGCTACAACGGCCTCGGTCCCGAGGGGCTCGGGCAGAACACGAAGGTCGCCGGCACCCAGTAAGCGGAGATTCGTTCTCATGCCGAACTTCCCCATCGTCGATACGCACCTGCACCTTTGGGACCTCGGGCGCCTGCGTTACCCGTGGCTCGCGAGCGTGCCCGCGCTCAACAAAAACCATCTGATCGACGACTATCGCCGCGCGTGCGGCTCGGTGGCGGTCGCGAAGATGGTGTTTCTTCAGTGCGAGTGCGATGCCACGCAACATCTGGCGGAGGCCGACTGGGTGACCGAGGTCGCGCGCACCGATCCGCGCATTCGCGGCATCGTGCCGTGGGCGCCGGTCGAGCGAGGCGAGGCGGCGGGCGACGCGTTGTCGCAGCTGGCCGCAAACCCGCTGGTGAAAGGCATCCGGCGGATCATCCAGTTTGAGGCGGACCAGGGATTTTGCCTGAAACCGGAATTCGTGCGCGGCGTGCAGTTGCTGCACACCCACGGGCTGAGTTTCGACCTCTGCATCAACCACCGGCAGCTCGCCAATACGATCAAGCTCGTGCGGCAGTGCCCCAACGTGAGCTTCGTCCTCGATCACATCGGCAAGCCCGACATCAAGGCCGGCCTGCTCGATCCCTGGCGCGCCGAACTCCGGGAACTGTCGCGGCTCGAAAACGTATGGTGTAAGGTGAGCGGCCTCGTCACGGAGGCGGACTTCGCGACGTGGACGCCCGCCGATCTCCGGCCGTATCTCGACCACGTGATCGACTGCTTCGGCTTCGGCCGCGTGATGTTCGGGGGCGACTGGCCGGTGAGCACGCAGGCCACCGACTACCCGCGCTGGGTCGCCACGCTGGACGACGCTCTCCGCGGTTGTTCGCCGGATGAGCTGCGCCAGCTCTACGTGACTAACGCGGAAAAATTCTACCGCGTGTGAGCTCGCGATGGTTCGCGCCATCGCGAGCTATGACCCGCGGTCCCGCTCAGTTCGTGATGTCGAAGGTCGTGCTCTCCTCGCGGATCGGCAGATAGAGTTTATACCAATCCTTCTGCGCCGGGCTGTCGGCGTAGGCCTTCAGCGCGGCCTCGTCGGCGAACTCCATCACGATGGCGTTGGCTTTGCCGCCCTGGACCTTGATGGATTTTACCCACACGCGCGTGATGCCCTTGTAGGCGGCGGGCAGTGCTTTCACGCCGTCGAGGGCCGCCTTGATCTGTTCCGGCTTCGTGCCTTCTTTCCAGGCCACCGTGACCACGTGGATCACGGATTTTGGAGCCGTTTGCGCCGAGGCGGTGGCCGCGCCGAGTGTGAGCAGGGCGACGGTGAGGAGGGAGGAGAGCAGTTTTTTCATGATGTTGTCTTCGAGGTTGGGAGTGTTTCGCGCGGCGCGGAGGTCGGGTGAACGACCGGCGGCGCGCGAAAGTGATTCGCAGAGTTTTGCGCGGGAGGACGGCGGAGGGGAAGACTTAAAATTATCCTGGCCAGGCGCGGGGCACTTCAGGCGGGGCAGCGCTGATCCGGCTCGGCGAGCACCAGCAGGCGTTCGTCGGCCAGGCGCAGTTCCACGGGCAACTGCGCTGTGATCGCATCGCCGTCGATCTGGAGCGGCAGGGGGTGGGGTCCGAGCATCCGGACCACCGACACGGGCCGGATCTCGATGTCCGGGCGGGTGGCATGCCGACCGCGGTAGAGATCGATGGAGAACGACGCTTCGGCGAGAAAACCCTTCCCGTGAAAGAGCGCGACTTCCAGCTGGCGATCGTCGTGCCGGCCGGCGGGGACCATCCGATACGGGCCCGCCAGCTCCGAGATGTTGCAGACCATGACGCTGAAGGCGCGGATGGTCTGCCCGTCGATTTCCGCTTCGATCGGCGGATAATCGTAGTCCAAAAAGGCGGGCCCGCTGCCGGCGAGGACTCCCGCCAGGCCGAACTTCTTTTTCAGCCAACTGCCTTGGGCGCGCGCCAGCACGTGCGCCACCGAGCCGGCCGAGGCTTGCATGAGAAATGGTTTGCCGCCGCAGAGGCCGACGTCGATCGGCCGCGGCGTGAGCTGGCAAAGCCGCACGGCGGCCGCCTCGGGTGTTGCGGGCAACCCAAAGGCGAGGCGCACGACGTTGACGGTTCCGCCTGGAATCACGCCGAGTGCGACGGACGAGCCCAGCAATCCAGCCGCGACTTCGCGGATCGTGCCGTCGCCGCCGTGCGCGAAAACGACGTCCACCGATCGCACGGTCGCGGCGTCGCGCGCGAGCGTGGTGGCGTGACCCGGATGGTGCGTGGCGATGGCCTCGGTGGCGATGCCGCCGTCGCGCAGGAGGCCGAGGAGATTTTGCAGTCGCGCGCGCTGGCGGCCGGAACCGGCGGCGGGATTATAGATGAGCAGACCGCGCCGCATGGGAGATTCACCCGCCGAAATTACCGCGTGACGGGAATGTGCGCCGCGCGGCGGAGCGCCTCGCTCTTGGACATCCCGAGGCGGTGCGCAATGGCGTTGAGCCGGACGATTTCGGGCTGCGTGAGCGTGGACTGGCGCTGGCTGCCATCGCGGTCGACCCACGCCACGTGATGGAGTTTTTGGCGGGACGCTTTGACCAGGTCGCGCAGGAAAGCTTGCTCATCGTCGGGTAGATCCATGGTCCGCATCAACGGCTGGGCGCCGCGCGAGGTCAAGACGGCGCAGAGGCAGGGCGAGGCTTCAGCCCGCCTGCGGAATGTCCCGCGGGCGACAGGGCAGGTCGGAGACCAGCCCTCCTTCAAGCCGGCGCCACGTCTGGCGCGGCCCGTCCGTCGCATCGGACGGGTCGGGGCTTGACGCCAGCCTTCGCCGCGACCGTTCTCAACCCGCAGGATGCCGTTGACCCCAACCCCCTCATTTTCCCCGGCGGATACTGCCCGACCCACGCGCGTGCGCCACGGGGTGGTCGGACTGATGGTGGCGCTCGCGATGGTCACGTATCTCGACCGCGTGTGCATCGGCAAGCTGGCCCCGGACATTTCACGCGACTTGGCGCTGAGCAAGGAGCAGATGAGTTGGGTCTTCAGTTCGTTTGCGCTGGCCTACGCGCTCTTCGAGGTGCCCACGGCGTGGTGGGCGGACCGACGCGGCACGCGCAGCGTCCTCACGCGCATCGTGCTGTGGTGGTCGGCCCTGACGATGGCGACGGCGACGGCGTTCAACTACGCCTCGCTCCTCGTGATTCGCTTTCTCTTCGGCGCGGGCGAGGCGGGCGCCTGGCCGTGCGTCGCCCGGACGTTTTCCAAATGGATTCCGCCGCTGCAACGCGGGCGCGTGCAGGGCATTTTTTTCGCTGGGGCGCACCTCGCGGGCGGGCTGACACCGCTCCTGGTGTTCGAGTTGAACAAGTGGATCTCCTGGCGCTGGGTGTTCGTGGTCTGTGGCGGCGTCGGCCTCGGGTGGGTGCTGGCGTGGCGCCGTTGGTTTCAAAACACCCCGGCCGAGCATCCCGCGACCAACGCCGCGGAACGGGAGTTGATCACCGCCGGCCGCCCGCCGGTCGCGGCGCAGCACGAAGGCTGGGCCTATTGGCGGCGACTGCTGGCCCATCGCAATACGCTGCCGCTCTGCCTCGGCTACATTCCGAACAGCACCGCGTTTTATTTCTGCATCACGTGGCTGCCGACTTATTTGGAGGAAAAGCACGGGTTCAAGGCGGCCGCGCTCGGGCTCTTCGCGGGCCTGCCTTTGTTCACCGCGGTGCTCGGCGATTTGTTTGGCGGCGTGGCGACGGATTGGGCCGTGCGGCGCTTCGGGCTGCGCTTCGGGCGCGCGGGCGTGGCGGGCTGCGGCAATCTCTTCGCCGGCGTGGCGATGATCTCGGCGGCGCTCGTGCCGCATCCGGTCGCGGCGATCTGCCTGATCTCGCTGGCGGTGACGGCGACGATGTTCACGCTCGGCGCCACGTGGTCCACGTGCCAGGACATCGGCGGGGCGCACGTGGGGGTGGTCAGCGCGGCGATGAACACGGCGGGGCAGATCGGTGCGATCGGTGGGCCGCCCATGGTGACGTTTCTTCTGGTGCGCTTCAGCGACTGGAACGCGCCGGTCCTCGCCATTGGCGGACTGTTTCTCGTCGGCGCGGTCTGCTGGCTTTTTGTCGACCCCCGCGATCGCGTGTTCGAGTGAGCGCGGCGCGGCGTGGCTTGCAACTTTGCCCAAGTCGCGGGTTAGTGCGGGCGCATGAAGTCACGGTCGCGTCGTCTGGTCCCCGCGCTGCTGCTGGCGGCGTGCGCCCTGGTGCTCGGCGGCTGCGTTTATCTGCGGCTGTTGCAGTTGAAGCGGCAACTCGCGGAATTCGACCGCTACTTCGAAACGGACCTGCGCGATGGCCTGAAACTCACGTTCAAGGAACCGGTGCTGCTCGACGGCGACATCGAGAATTTTTTCAAATGGAAACCCGAATCGCGCCAGCGGGCGGGCGCGGCCGAGCGGTGGCATTTCCGCTGGGTGAAAGACCGCGTCGCGGCGGATGGCGCCACGCCGCCGTATGAACTGCAGGTCGATCTGCTGTTCGCCGAACACCAGCTCACGAAGATCATCCTGCCGGAGCCGTTCTTTGTTTTTATTCCGAAACGATTCGTCCTCGCCGGACTGCGTTCGCTCGGCCACGCGTCGGTTGACCAGGCGAAGCGCACCGCCCGCGCCGCGATGCAGGAGAGTGGCGCGACCGACCCCGGCGCGCGCCCGCTGACGCAGGCCAGCCTGTCCGGCCTGATCGGCGCGCCCAATGAGATCAAGGGCGACGCGATCGCCCCGCGATGGTGCTACGGCTTCGCGGCGGCATCGCCGGAGCAAAAGCTCGGCCGCTCGGGCCGCATCGACATGACGTTCACCCTCGAAGCGGCGACGGGGAAAGTGCGACGCATCCAAGGCGGATTTGTCACCGGCATGATCGACCTCGGGCTGACGGATGAAGCGGCGCCGGTGAAAGAAGAGGTCAAGGTGGAGCCAGGTGGCAAGTGAGGCGTTGGGCCCGCCCCGGCGAGCGCGAGCACGTGGTCGGGGAGATCGCGCGGCACGACGACACGTCCGGCCAGTTCGCCTCCGGACTGCGCCGCAACCTCCCGCACGCGTTTCCATTCTGGTTTGAACGTGAGATGATTTGATCTCATCACGAGCTCGCCTGCCGACGACGAACTCGTCTTCCTTCGACCGACAACGATCAGCCTATGAACCGTCGCCTTCGCTTTCCGCTCCGAGTCACCGTTGCGCTCGCCCTCCTCGCGACCGCGCGCTTCACGTCCGCGCAGGACGCCGGTCTCCCGCCCGGCGCGCCGCTCCTGCCCGAGTCCGCGCTACCCGACTACGAAAAAACCATCGACCACGCCCGCCTGATTCGCGGCTGGAACAAAGCCTCCGTCGAGCGCGGCGAAAAAATCTACCAGCTCGTCTGCCACGCCTGCCACGGCGACCTGAATCTCCCCGGCTCCATCCCCAACGCCCTGCGTTTCGCCGAGGGCAAATTTTCCCACGGCGCCGATCCACACACGATGTATCAGACGCTCACGCGCGGCTGGCGGCTCATGGCCCCGCAGGTGCAGCTCGTCCCGCGCGAGAAATACGACGTCATCCACTACATCCGCGAAACCTTCCTCGCCGGAATCAATCTCTCGCAGCTCGTCGCCGTCACCGACGCCTATCTCGCCGGCCTGCCGAAGGGCGACTCCACCGGACCCGCGCCCGTGAAACGCGAACCGTGGCGTGAGATGGACTACGGCCCGTTTCTCATCGGCACCTTCGAACTCGCCGACGTCGGCCGCCGCGATGCCGCGACCAAGCTGCCCTCCAACGCTCTCGATACGATCACACCGGGTGCCAACCTCGCCTACAAGGGCATCGCCGTCCGCCTCGACGCGGGTGCCGGTGGCATTTCTGCCGGCCATGCGTGGGTCGTCTTCGATCACGACACGCTGCGGGTCGCGGGAGGCTGGGCCGGCGAGGGTTTCATCGACTGGGAGGGCATCAACTTCAACAGCCGCCACGTCGTCCATCCGCGCACCATCGGCGATCTCCAGTTCGAAACCGCCGATGGCCCGAGCTGGGCCAATCCCGCCACCGGCACCTTCGACGACCCGCGCTTCGTCGGCCCCGACGGTCGCCGCTACGGTCCTCTCCCGCGCGCGTGGCAACACTACCGCGGCCTCTACCGCTCCGGCGAACGCGCCGTGATTTCCTACACCGTCGGCGACACCGCCATCCTCGAAAGCCCCGACCTCGAAACGCTCGCCGGCCAACCCGTTTTCGTCCGCACGCTTAACGTCGGCAAGTCCTCGCGAGATCTCCTCGTGCGCGTCGCCAACGCTGGCACCGCCGTTGCGGTTACCGGCGCACGCGCCGTCACCACCGTCCCCGACGAAAAGTTCATCACGCTGCGCATCCCCGCCTCGGCGACCCCGCTGCGCTTCGCCGTGCGCCTCGCGAAGGCCGGCACGACTGGACTCGCAGCCTTCGCCGCCGCCGCCGACGCGCCGCGCGACCTCGCGGCGTTCACGCACGGCAGCGCCGCGCGTTGGCCCGACGTCATCGAGACGCCCATCGTGCGCAGCGATGGCAAAGGTGCGTTTGCGTGGGAGCGCTTCACGCTGCCGCAGAGCAATCCGTGGCGCGCCCGCGTGCGCCCGAGCGGCGTGGATTTTCTCCCCGGCGGCAAGCAGGCTGTCGTCTGCACCTGGGACGGCGACGTGTGGCGCGTCGATGGCATCGATGGCGACGCGACTACCATTTCGTGGAAGCGCATCGCGTCCGGTCTGTTTCAACCGCTCGGCATCAAGCTCCGCGGCGCCGAGATTTTCGTCACCTGCCGCGATCAGCTCGTCGTGTTGCGCGACCTCAACGGCGACGGCGAGACCGACTTTTACGAGAACGTGAATAGCGACCACCAAGTCACCGATCACTTCCACGAGTTCGCCATGGGCCTGCAGACCGACGCCGCCGGAAATTTTTACTACGCGAAGAGCGCCCGCCACGCCCGCACCGCGCTCGTCCCGCAGCACGGCACCTTGCTGAAAATATCCGCCGACGGCGCGAGGACCGAAATCCTCGCGAATGGTTTTCGCGCCGCCAACGGCGTGTGCCTCAACCCCGACGGCTCCTTCTTCGTTACCGACCAGGAGGGCTTCTGGACGCCGATGAACCGCATCAACCGCGTCACGCCCGGAAAATTTTTCGGCAACATGTGGAGCTACGGCGCACCCGCCGACACGGCCGACTCCGCGATGGCTCCGCCGCTCCTCTGGTTGGACAAAGCCATCGACCGTTCGCCCGCCGAACTCCTCTGGATCAACAGCGAAAAATGGGGTGCCCTCGACGGCGCGCTGCTCAACCTCTCCTACGGTCAGGGCCGCATCGAAGTCGTTTTCTCCGACGGCTCCGGCGACACCGCCCAAGGCGCGCTCTGCCGCCTGCCGATTCCCGATTTTCCCACCGGCATCATGCGCGGCCGCATGCATCCCACCAACGGCCAGCTCTACCTCTGCGGCCTCTCGGCGTGGGCCACGTCGCAGACCGAGCAGGAAGGCGGCTTCTACCGCTTGCGTCCCACCGGCAAACCCGCCGCGCTGCCCACCGCGTGGCACATTATCAACGGCGGCATCGAACTCACCTTCAGCGAGGCCTTGTCGGCCGCCACCGCGACGGACGTCGCCCGTTACGTCGTCAAAGTTTGGGAGCTAAAGCGCAGCGCGAACTACGGCAGCCCCCGCGTCAACGAACACGCACTCCCCGTCACCCGCGCCGAAGTCCTCGCCGACCCACGGAAAATCCGCCTGACCATTCCCACGCTCGCGCCCGCGACGATCATCGAGCTCACGTGCCGCCTGCAGGACGCGACCGGCGCCACAGTCGAGCGCGTAGTCACCGGCACGATCCATCACGTGCCCGGCTCCTGATAAATAGGCGATCGTGATCGCCTCAGGACCTGGGGAAATTATTCCCAATCGCATTGGCTGCGGCCTCGGTCGCCCGAGTGGCCTGAGGCTGGACGCTACCCGCCGATCGCGCCCTGCGTGTTGACGAATAGCGAGTAGACCGAGGTGCTGCCGCACATGAAGAGGCGGTTGCGATGCCGGCCGCCGAAACACAGGTTGGCACACCGCTCCGGGAGATCGATGCGACCGATTAATTTTCCCGCCGGATTGAAAACCGCCACGCCGTCGAGGCCTTCGGCACCCATGCCCCAGCCGCACCAGAGATTGCCGTCGACATCGATGCGCAGGCCATCGGGGGTGCCGTTGGGTTCGGCGGTGATCAAGGTGTGTCCGCCGGATATCTGCGTGCCACCGCTGATCACATCGTAGGCGCGAATCACGCGCGGCGAAACGCCCGCTTCGATGAGGTAGAGGCGAGATTCGTCGGGTGAAAACGCGAGGCCGTTGGGCCGGCTGATGTCGCTGGCGACGACGGAGATTTTTTTCGACGCCGGGTCCCAGCGATAAACGTTGGTCGGCAGCTCGGGCTTCGCCATCTCGCCCTCGTAGAAGCCGAGCACACCGAATGGCGGATCGGTGAACCAGATCGAGCCGTCGGATTTGCAGACGATGTCGTTGGGCGAATTGAGCGGCTTGCCGTCGAATTTTTCCGCGATGACGGTGATCGAGCCGTCGTATTCCGTGCGCGTGACGCGGCGGGTCAGGTGTTCGCAGGAGAGGAGCCGGCCCTGGCGGTCGCGCGTGTTGCCGTTCGCGTTGTTGGAAGGTTGGCGAAAAACGCTGACCGCGCCGGTCTCTTCGTCCCAGCGCATGATGCGGTTGTTGGGAATGTCGCTCCACAACAGGTAACGGCCGTCGCCGAACCACACGGGCCCCTCGGCCCAGCGCAGGCCGCTGGCGAGTTTTTCGACCTTGGCACTGGCGATCCGGTATTTTGCGAAGCTGGGGTCGATGATCTTGATGAGCGGGTCGGGGTAGCGCTGGCTCGGCTGCCATTGTGCGAGCGCGCGTGGCAGGGCGACCAACGCCGTGAGCGCGCTGCCGGCGGTGAGAAATTCGCGGCGGTTCATGTTCGTCGGACTAGCGACTGGCTGTTGCGGGCGGCAGAAAGACCACGCACACCGGCGAGGGCACGTCCGCCAGGACGCCCGATGGTTGCAGGTGGCCGGTCGCCGGATCGATGCGGGAAACAAGGATCGTGTTCGAATCCTGATTGGCGGCCGCGAGATGCTGGCTGGAGGGCGTGAGGCCGAAGTGGCGCGGGGTTCTGCCGGCGGTGGGTTGCGCCTCCAAATAATTCAAGGTGCCCTTGGTGGGATCGATCTCGAAGCGCGTGAGGGTGCTGTTGCCGCGGTTGGACACGAAGAGGAATTTCCCGGACGGCACGATGGCGATTTCCGCGCCGGACTTGGTGCCTTCATAGTTCGCCGGCAGCGAGGAAACGGTTTCTACTTCGCTCAACCGCCCGGCCGCCGCGTCGTAGGCGAACACCGTGACGGTGGAGTGCATTTCGTTGAACACATAGGCGAAACGGCCGTCGGGCCGAAACACCAGGTGGCGTGGGCCGGCGCCGGGCTTGACCGCCGTGAAGGCAGGGTCGCCGGGCGTGAGCGTCCCCTTGTCGGCGTCGAAGCGGTAGGTGAGGATCTGATCGAGACCGAGGTCGCACACGAAGGCGAAGCGATTGGCGGCATCGAGCGTGGTGCCATGCGCATGCGGGCCGGCCTGCCGCGCGCGGTTGATGCTGTTGCCGGCGTGCTGGACGAAGGCGGTGGACTCGCCGAGGTGGCCATCGGGCTCGACGCGGATCACGGCGATGCTCCCGCCGCCGTAGTTCGCGACGAGAAGATTTCGGCCGGAGCGGTCCAGCAACAAATGGCACGGGCCGGTGCCGCGCGACGGGCGCTGGTTGAGCAGCGCGAGCTTTCCTGTCGCCGGGTCGATGGCAAAGGCGCTCACCGAGCCGGAGGCCTGGCCGTCGAACGTGTTGATTTCATTGATCGCGAAAAGAACCCGGCGCTTCGGATCGACGGCGAGGAACGCGGGGTTGTCGCTCTCGGCCGCCAGCCCGAGCGGCACGAGCGACGTGCTCTCGACGCCGAGCGCCTGATCAGTCTGCACCTGGAAGAGGTAGATGCCCTTGCTCTTGCTCTTCGCGGACGTGTAGGTGCCGACGTAGGCGAGCGTGTCCTTCATCGCGGTGCCGCCGGCGGTGGTCGCGGGCTGGGCGGATGATGAGGGGGCGGTGCCGCTGAGTGATAACGCCATGACCAGAAGGCCAACCGGGGTTTTGATGGGCATGGCGAAGGAGGCTGTCGTTTGGCGCCGGAAATTACAGGAAAAAATCCGAGGGACGACATTCGGGGCGGTCGATTTCCCTTCGGGTCTGATCTTCCGAAGCTTGCTTCAGCTTGGCTGGCTGTAAGAGCGGCTCTACGCCGCGATGGCTTGGCGGAATCGTGCAGGAAGTTTTTCGGAATCGCTGCATGAAGCCGCTCCTCCAGTTTGGCTTCAAGGCCCCGGAGTGGGCTTCGGAGATTTCACTTGGAGCGGAAGAGGTCGCTCTGGACAATCTGGTGCACAAGGCTGCGCACGCCGTAGTCGGCGGGCTTCGCCCCTTGCAGGATTTGCTCGATGGCCGCGCGATCACTGAAGCGCACGGGTGAGCCGGTGGCGTAAACCACGAGCTGCCGGGTGAGATTGCGCGCCAACGCGACGTCTTCGTGGCGCAGGAGATTTTTGAATTCCCGCACGTCTTGGAACGTCCGGCCATCGGGCAACTCGCCGGCCGCGTCCACCGGGAGGCCGAAATGAAACTCGAAAGAGTGGCCGTTTTTGCCGAGACCTTTTTCGGCGGGCATCTTTTCGTCCACCCCCCGGTAGCGGTCGCGCCAGGCGCCCATGACATCGAAGCTCTCCAACGCGAACCCCGCCGGATCCATCTTGCGGTGACAGACGGCGCAACTTTCGTCGGCCCGATGTTTGGCGAGTTGCTGGCGGATCGTGACGGCGCCGCGGATGTCGGGCTCGACGGCGGCGGTGGCCGGGGGCAGCGGAATCTCCAGGCCCAGCATGCGCTGGACGATCCAATTACCGCGGAGAACGGGCGAGGTCGTGGTGCCGTTGGCGGTGATCTTCAAGACGCTCGCTTGCGTCATGAAGCCACCGCGTGGGCTGTCGGGTGGCAGGGGCACGCGGCGCATGGCGATGCCCTTCACGCCGGAGATGCCGTAGTGGAGCGCGAGGCGTTCGTTGAGGAAGGTGAAATCGGAATTGGCGATGGTTCGCGCGGGCAAATCGCGGTGGAGCATTTCACCGAAGAAGAGCTGCGATTCCGCCAGGGCGGCCTCGGTGAGCGCGTCGTCGAGATAGTAGTCGTTATAGAGGGTGGTCGACGGCGTGGTGTCCTCGATCTTGCGCAGGTCGATCCAGTAATCGAGAAACGCCTCGACGAAGCGGCGCGACTTTGGGTCGGCGAGCAGGCGCTCCGTTTCGGCGCGCAGCACTTCGGGCCGGCGCAACTCGCCGCGGGCGGCGCGGGCGCGCAGCGCGGCGTCGGGCCCGGAGTTCCAGAGAAACAGCGCGAGGCGGGTCGCGAGCGCGTCGTCGTCGAGTTGTCCCGGCGGTTCCTCGAGGTAAACGAAACCGGGCGAGGCGAGCACCGCGGTGTAGCAGGCGATCATCGCTTCCGCAAAACTGAGCCCGGCCTGCGTGCGATCGGCAAACAGGGCGACGAACCGCTGCACCTCGCCCTCCCGAACCGGCCGGCGATAGGCGTGCTGGAGGAAGCCGCGCAGGAGCCGCTCGGAATCTTTTTTCGGATTCGGCGCGACCACGTCGACCACGACCTCGGTGAGCGGTGGCACGCGCCGGCCGTCGTCACGGTCGGCGGCGCGATCAACCACGGCGAGGGTCACTCCCGGGGCCCGGCCCGTCACTTTGGCGAGCGGTAGATCGCCGAACAGCAGCCGGTAGCCGGCGCTGGTGGTATCGTCAACGAGCGGGCCTGCGACCTCCATCCACCGAAACGCGACGCTCGGGGCGCCGTCGTCTTGCATCAGCGGGTTGGTGAAATCGTTGGGCCGCGATCGAAAGAAGCGGGACGCATCGGGCACGAGCGTTTCGTTGGCCAGCAACCAGATTTCGCCGAGCTCGTGAACGGCAGGTTCCGGGCTGAGATCGAATTCCCCCACGCGGCGGTTCAGGACGCCGTTGCGCGTGTAGACGGTGATGGGCTCGGTGGTGCGACCCGCGGAAATCTCGTCGTAGTTGGGGAGCTTCTTCTTCGGCGGGCGCAGTTGGCCAACCGGGTCGCGGCCGCTGGCGAAACTTCGCGTGACGCCCCCGGGCGCGGCCCACAACGTATAGCCGCTGAAGCTAATCCGGTAGCGGCCCGCGACCGGCGCGCGGAACTGATCCCAGCGATAGGTGAAGCCGGTCACGTAGTTGCTCGACACCCAGCCCACCGCCTCGAGCTCGCGCGTGGCCGGGTCCTGCTCGCCGACGGTGAGGGGAGCCCGCGCCGCCCGGACCTCGGGCTGCGCTTTCGTGCCGAGGACCGGATAGGTCATGCGGTCGGGCGAAGTGTTGCCGACCCGCGGCAGGAACTTCGAGGTCAGCGTGCGCTGGTCGCGCGCGTAGTAGCGCGTGGTCGTGGTGGGTGGGCGGTCCTGGTGCCCGCTCATGACCTGGCGCAGTGCGTAGTCCGCGGCGCTCAGGTAACGCGCGAGTTGCACGTGCGAGACATCGAGGGCGTCGCCGATTTTATTGAAACGAAACGCCTCGCCGTCGTCGGGAAACTGCGCGCGGATTTGCAGCCACGGCGCCCCGAGGATATCGCGGAGCGCATTTTCATACTCATAGCCATTGAGCCGGCGCTGCGTGGCGCGCCCGCCGCGCCCGAGGGTTTCTTTTTCGGTCACCGTGAGCGACGAGGCGAGCCCGGCGAGAAAGGCCTCCCGCTCCGCCGCGCTGGGGCGGTTTTTCTTTTCCGCCGGAGGCATCTCGCCGGTTTGCAGGCGGTCGTGGACCTTGACCCACGTAAGAAAATTGGCGGGGTCGGTGGGCGAGAATTCCAGCGCGGTGAGATCGAAACCGCCTTTCTTGTCTTCGTCGTTGTGGCAGGTCGCGCAGTATTGGTCGGTGAAGGCCGCGGGGTTGAAGGCGGGCGCGGCGGCGTGGAGTGGCGCGAAGGCTGCGAGTCCCAGCGCCAGCGGTAGCCCGCGTCGTGAGAAGCGGGACCACGTGGCGCGTGCGGTCCCGGCGCTCCCGCGCCGGGCTCCGCCATGACGTTGGCGACTCATACGAGTTCGAGTCCGCGCATCGTGCCGGTCGACGACGCAAAGCGGTCCGTCTCGAGGCCCATCTGCTGTAGCATCGAGACGTAGAGATTGGGCAGCGGGTAATTGCGCTCCCGGTCGAACGCGAGGTGCTGGCCGTGGCGGAAACCGCCGCCGGCGAGGAGGGTCGGCATGTTGGTGGTCACGTGCGAATTCGCGTCGCCGAAATTGGAGCCGTAGAGGACCATCGTGCGATCGAGCAGCGAGTCCTCCCCCTCGCGCACGGCCTTGAGGTCCGCATAGAGGCCGGCGAGCAGCTTCATGTGCATCTGGTCGATGGCCTGGAGCTGGGCGCGTTTGTCCGCAGATTTTCCGTGGTGGGAGAGGTTGTGGTAGCCGTCCTTGATGATCGTGTCGGGCAGGTCGAGGGCCGGGGTGCTGACGCTGTCGAGCATCAGCGTGATCGAGCGCGTGGAGTCGGTCTCGAACGCGAGCCGCACGAGATCATACATCACTTTCACTTTTTGCATGTAGGCCTCGGGCGTGGCCGGGTCGATGGGCACGGGGGCGTGGATCACGGGCTTGGGTTTCGTTTCCCAGCCGCGCGAGGCCTGCAGCCGGTGCTCCAGGTCGCGCACGCTGGTGAAATATTGGTCGAGCCGGTCGCGGTCGCGGGCGCCGACGTGGCGTTGGAGCTCCTGGGCCTGGCCGGCGATCGTGTCGAGGATGCTGCGGCCGGTGTCGAGCTTCCGGATCTGCGCCTCGACCTGGGCGGGCGTGCCCTGGAGAAAGAGCTGTTTGAACACCTCCGCGGCCTTGTCCTCGGGCGGGATGGCGACGCCGTTGCCGGTCCACGAGAGACTGCGGGTGCGGGTGTTGACACTGAGGGTGAGCGACGGGAAGCGCGTCAGGACCCCGATCTGTTCGGCGATCTGCTGGTCGAGCGAGATGGTGTTGTGAAACGAGCCGCTGCCCGGATGCGGGGCCGCGGTGAGGAAGCACACGTCCGCCGGATGGCCGCCATCGACGTTGGGGTGCGAGACGCCGCTGAACACGCTGAAGTCGGCGCGATGCGCGGCGAGCAGTTGGAGATAGGTGGAGGGCGTGTAGTCGCGGCCGGTGCCCGTCGGAAAAAACAATTCGGGCAGCAGGCCGAGGTTGTTGCAGATGCCAACCATCCGGCGCGGCTTGGCGTTGGGCGCGAGGGGGGACGAAGCCGGGGCGGCGCGCGCGAAGCCCGGCAGCATCGAGTCGAGCCAGGGCAGCGCCAGCGCGATCCCCGCGCCTTGCAGGAAGCGCCGGCGCGACAGTGGGCGGCGCGTGGCGATGAACGGGGCGCGGGGTGGGGCCATGGGGTGGCAGATTGGTGCAGGCGGTGGAAAACTACAGAAAAAAATCCGGGCGCTGGCCGGGGGGACGCTGACTTCGAGCTGACGCCATCGACGTGGGCGATTTGGTGCAGTGGCGGCGCCGCGGTGGCAGTGAAGTGGCCACGGCCGGCCGTCAGATTCAGTGTGCGATTTTCGCGGCGGCGGCCATTAGTAGGCGAACATGGAAGCTGACGATCCCGAGCTGCTCCGATGCTACGCCGAGAGGCGCGACGAAAGCGCGTTTACCGAACTCGTGCGGCGCTACCTCAACCTCGTCTACTTCGCCGCGCTGCGGCAGGTCGGCGGTGATGCGCATCGCGCGGAGGACGTGGCCCAAAATGTTTTCACACTACTCGCGCGCAAAGCGTCGTCGCTCACGCGTCACCAATCACTCGCCGGCTGGCTGCACACGACCACGCGTTTCGCCGCGAGCGAAGCGCTGCGCACCGAGCGCCGCCGGCTCGCGCGCGAATCGGAGGCCCACACCATGCACGAACTATTCAACGGCTCCGCCTCCGACCACGAATGGGAGCGCCTGCGCCCCGTCATCGACGAAGCGCTGAACGACCTGGGCGCCGCCGATCGCGAAGCGGTGCTGCTGCGGTTTTTCGCCAACCTGTCGTTCACCGACGTGGGTGCAAAACTCAACCTCTCGGAAAACACCGCGCGGATGCGCGTGGAGCGGGCGCTCGAAAAATTGCACGCGTTGCTCGCGAAACGTGGCGTGACGTCGACCTCGTCCGCGCTGGCCGCCGTGCTGGCGAATCAGGCCGCGGCGATGGCGCCGGCGGGTTTGGCAGCGAGCATCGCGGGTTCGGCCTTGAGCGGGGCCGCGGCGGCGGCGGGCGCGGGATCGCTGGCTGCGGTGATTGCATTTATGAGTGCCTCCAAAATTACTGTGTCCGGCGCCGTCGCGCTCGCGATCACCGCGGCTGTCTATCAAACCAATCAGGCCGACGCCGCCGCAGTGACAATGGCGAACGCCGGCCGTGAACACGCGTCGCTCGTCGCTCGACTCGCCGGCTTGGAAGCGAGCGCAAAGGCTGCGGAGCAAGACTTGATTGATCGCGCAGCCGCGCTGGAGCAGCAGCGCGCCGCGAGATCAGCCGCCGCCAGTTTACCGGTGCCGGGCATCGATGACGTAAATGCAAAGCGGGCTGATGCTTTTAAAAATCTAACGCGAAACGATCCGGAGTTGCAGAAGCTTCGGCAGACGCAGAGACAAATCCAGGTCACGATCGCGAATGGGCCGCTCTTAAAAAGGCTCGGCCTTACGGCAGAGCAGACAGAGCGAGCGATGGATATTTTGGCTCGTAATCGTGGCATGGGCGCATTTCGCGACGAGTTTGGCGCCGCCGCCGCCGAGCGACTGGCTCAGTTACAGGCCGAGCTCCGAGTGGAGAAACATGAGCGGGACCTCGTGAACAATTTGACGAGGAATCTCTACTACCTGGATGCACCGTTCACCACGCAACAGGCCGAACAGCTCCGGCGGATGGTCGCAGGTGCGGGCCCACAAGCCGGCCTCCAACAAATCGGCGACGAGAATTTCGCGAACACCTATCGCCGCACTCGCGATTGGGACCGGATTCTGGCTCAGACGGAGAGCGTGCTATCGCCCCCGCAAATGCAGGGCTTGCGCGCCATGGCGGCGTTGGGACGAATCGACGCCCAGAATGCCGCCGCGGTCAGCGAACTCCCCGCCTCGAAAAAATGAAAACGAAACTGCTCGTCGTTGCGGTTGTGGGGATCGCAGTTGCCCTCGGTTTGGCCATCCGTGCCACCTATCGCGCTAGTCAGGCGGAGAAGGCCGCGGCCGGTCTCGCCATGCAAGACGAGGCGCTGCGCCAGAAAATCGGTGGCATCGAAGCGCGGCTGCGCGCTGCCAACGCGGTGCGTGCGGAATCGGAGAAGGCCGAGGCGATGGCGGCTCGCCAACGCGACGCCGCGAGCGCCACGGTCGCGATCTCCGTCGGCGAAACGGCCGCCAAATCGGCCGTGGTGGGCCTTCGGTTGAGTGCGCAGTGCCTCATCGCGAACGATCCGCAAAAGCTGGCGGAATATGCGAAGAATTTTCGCCTCCGCCTGGATCTCTGGGGCTTGGACGATCTCGCCGTGGGCGGCATGTTCAAGGCGTTCGACTTGTCGCCGGAGCAGAGGGAAAAATTCAAGGACTTGCAGGTCTGGCAGGAGCTAAGACGGATGGATCTGAAAGCGGCCGCGGAAACGCAGGGATTCGACACGGGTGGTGAAGTTTACTGGCAGCTAAAGCAAGAGAATGAAAAACTCCGCGAACAAAAGGAGGCGGAAATATTCGGGACCGGTCCGCTGTTTGAGCAGTATCAAGAGTATGCCCGGAAACAATTCTTGCGGGACACTGCCGCACGCCTCGCCTCGACCGAGTTCTATCCCGACACGCCCATCACCGCGACCCAAGTGGAACGCGTCACGGACATTGTGGCGAAAAGTAGCCAGTGGAATACGAAGGAAAACTGGTTGCATGACGATTGGGGCACGATCAACTGGGACTCCGCCGGTGCCCAGCTCCAAGGCGTGCTGTCGCCCTCGCAGCTCGGAACGTTGCGGCTGCTCATTCGGGAAAAGGAGGCGTTCGCTGCGGTTGTGAAGCGTTCGAGCGAACTCGGCGCCGAAGCCAGAAGGATCAGTCATCTGCCGGGCAGGTGAGATTTTTGTGCGGTTTTGGCGGGCGTGGTGTTTATCCTGATGAACACCTGCTTCGTTCCGCCTTGGCGGGACTATGCAGGGCGCAGCACACCGCGAAACCCATGCTCGAAGACACCGAATTACTCCGCCGCTACGCCGCGGACCGCTCGGAGGCGGCGTTCGCGGAGTTTGTGCAGCGGCATATCAATCTCGTCTATTCGGCGGCGCTGCGTCGAACGGGCGGCGATGCGCATGCGGCGGCTGACGTGGCGCAGCAGGTGTTTCTCGCGGCGGCCCGAAACGTCCGCTCACTGGCGCGGCATCCGCGGCTGACGGGCTGGCTCTATGCGGCGACGCGAAACGCCGCGCTCAACCTTATGCGTGACGAACACCGGCGGCAGCAGCGCGAGCGCGAGGCGCAGGCGGCCAGCGAATTTCTCGCGTCGCCGGTGGACGACGCCAACTGGCAGCGGCTGCGCCCCGTGCTCGACGAGGCGATGGATAAACTTGACGACGCCGATCGCGAGGCGGTGCTGCTGCGGTTTTTCGCCAACCGTTCGTTCGCCGAAGTCGGCGCGAAACTGAACCTCTCGGAAAACACCGCGCGGATGCGCGTGGAACGCGCGCTGGAAAAACTCCACGCGTTGCTCGCGACGCGCGGCGTGACTTCGACCTCGTCCGCACTGGCGGCCGTGCTGGCGAATCAGGCCGCCGCCAATGCGCCGGTCGGGCTGGCGGCGAATGTCACAGGCGCGGCGCTGAGTGGAGCCGCGGCGGCGGGCGCGGGATCGTTGGCCGCGGTGATTGCTTTTATGAGTGCTTCAAAAATCAGCGTTTCCGTCGCCGTCGCTGTCATCGCGCTGCTCGCGCTCGGCACGGCAGGTTACCAACTCCACGCCGAGCGCGAGGCCGGTGCATCCCTAGCGCGCGCAGAACAACAGCGGACCGCGCTCGCCGCGCGTTGGCGGCGGAACAAGAGGCAACCGACCTCAGGCAGGCGGTGATCGCGGCGGAGGCCAAGGTCGGGGCGAATGCGTCGGCGCCGGCCCCGGCGCCGTGGGATCCGGTCGCGGAAGGCCGCGCGATCATGCGCGCGCATCCGGAAGTATCGGCTGCGTTGCTCGAATCCAACGACGCCTACGTGAACTGGCGATTTGGCGAATTCTTCAAGGCACGCGGGCTGACGCCGGAACAGGTCGCGGAGTTCAAGTTCCTGTGGCGCACTTTCTATGCGCCTTCCTTTGATTTGGGCGGTGTAAAACAAAGTAAGTTTTCGGCCGAGGATGCGTTGCCGCAGGCCGACGTTGGCCCACGGTTGCGCGCCTTGCTTGCGCCGGAGGGATTGCGTGACTACGCGGAGTGGGATCGCACGCAAATCGCGCGCGACTACGCTGAAGAGGTGGCATCGGCTCTATGTTTTACCGATACGCCGCTGACGACAGCCCAGGCGAATCAACTATTGGAAGCAATCGCCGTGGCGACACCCAAGACGCGTTTTAGCTGGGAAAATCTCGATTGGGCAGCCGCCGACCGGCGGGCGCAGGAGATACTCTCACCGCCACAGCGGACCGCCTGGAAAAACGTCCTTAATCTCGCTCGTGCCAACCAGGACGGGTCAGTTGCCCAAAAAGCCATCCGGGATCTGACGCCCACAAAATGACGATCGCCATGAAAAAACTTCTATTGGCCAGCCTTGGACTGATCACTGTCGCCGCGCTGCTGTTCGCGCGAGGAGTCCGTCGTGCCGAACGCGAGGCGGTGGCCGCGTGCATCGGCATCGCAAAACAGCAGACCCGCACGATGACGGCAGTGGAGCACGCGCAATCGCGGATCTCCGTCGCCGAGCGCACCACGGCGGAACTGCGGCAAAAACTGGAGGCGCTAAAACAAAAGATGACATCGGCGGCTCTCAACCCGCCGGCCACGTCGGCGAATTCTGCTGCGACCAAATCAAATCAGGCGCCGTCATCCGAGGTGGCGGCCAGGCGCAAGGAACTCGAGGCGGTGGCAAAGACGAAGGGGCAAATTGCCACTCTGGCGGAAGATCGCCTCCGCTTTGCCAACGTTTACCAGTCGCTGTTCCGGGCATTGCGGCTTTCGCCGGAGCAGATCGAGCAGTTCATGGCGATCTCCGCGCGGCAGCACGAACGCGTGATGGATCTCGGCCAGATGGAACGCGAGGGGCTGATCGCGAAGGATGATCCGGCCATCGCAAGAATTCGGGCCGAGGGAGTGGCCGCCGAGCATGCGGCCTACCGTGAGCTGTTTGGTGAATCGGGTTATCGGCAGTTCATCGAAGACCAAAAGAAGACCACGGCGCGGGAGATAATCGGCGGGTTCGGCGCCCGGGCGCTGATGACCGGAATGCCGATCAGTGCGGATAAGCTCGAGCAATTGGTAGAGGCGGTTGCCGCCTCCCAGATTCCCAACATCGGCTGGCGTCAAAGCGACGGTCGTTTTGCCACCTGGCAATTCGACCCAATCGACTGGGATGTCGCCGACGTGCGCGTGCGCCCGTTGCTCTCCGACGCGGAGTGGACTCTCTACAAATCGCAAGCGGTGGCGCGCGCCGAGCACCGGCTCAGAAGCGTCGCCTACCAGGTCAAGAGAGCGGATGATGCGCAACGAAAAGCCGGATCGGCGGCGAAAGGGCCGGGCAGCTGATTCCGCGGCCCACCCATTGAAAGCGCGATCAAAGGCGCGCCGCGGCGGTAGCTGATGGCAAACACACCGGCCGGCGCCCCTCGTGCGTGAGCGTTTCCCAGACCATGTGATTGAGGTCGGCGCCGGTGGGGCGGTTGGTCGGGAGAACCTTCGCCATTTCCGGAAGTGCGAGGCCCAGGCGGTGGTGAAAATGGTTGAAGGCGATCTCCCATGTGGGCTCGAAGTTGAACTCGGAAGCGGTGCACTTCCGAGTTGCTTCCGAGTGCTTGCGCCGGGTTGCGAGGAGATCTCGCACGCGTCAGCTCTCGCGCGACGATGATTCGATCAGGCCTGCCTGCACCAATTCTTCGCGCAACTCGGCCAGCGGCGTGGCTTGGATCTTTTCCGTGAGCGGGAAGCTCATCGCGCCGGGATGGACGACCCACAGACGTTCCAGCTTCAAATCCGCGACCGCGGTGTGCATGGAGCGCGTCGTGGCCGGCGCTTCGTTGAACTTGATTTCAAAGCCCCAGCGTTTGCCGTGGCGCACGACGAGGAAGTCCAGCTCCGCGCCCGCGTGTGTGCCCCAAAAAAAGCCGTCGCGCTCGGCGTCGAGCCAGCGCACGAGATGCTCGATCACCAACCCTTCCCACGAGGCCCCGACTTTCGGATGGCCGAACAAATCCTCGCGGGTCGGCAATTGCAGCAAGGCATGGGCGAGGCCGCTATCGCGCAGGAAGACTTTCGGCGTTTTGACGATTCGCTTGCCGAGATTTTCAAACCACGGGGGGAGCACCCGAACCACGCGGGCGCCGGCGAGGAGATCGAGGTGCCGGCGGGCGGTGGATTCGGCTGTGCCGAGGGAGCGGGCGAATTCGGCGCCATTCCACACCTGTCCATGGTAGTGCGCGAGCATCGTCCAGAAACGCCGGAGCGCCTCCGGTGCCGCCGCGCCGAGGCCGAGCTGCGGCAGGTCGCGTTCGAGAAACGCCTGCACAAACTGCAACCGCCACGCGAGGCTGGCCGCATCGCTCTCCGCCAGAAACGAGCGGGGAAATCCGCCGCGCAGCCACAAGGTCGGCAACGAAGTCGCCCCCGTTTCGCCCAACTCGAACCCTCCCACCTCAAGCACCGCGATCCGTCCGGCGAGCGATTCCGAGGCGTCGCGCACCAACTCCGGCGCGGCACTGCCGAGCACAAGGAACCGCGCCGGCAGCGGCGAGCGATCCGCTAGCACGCGAAGCAGTGGAAACAGCGCGGGTGCGCGCTGAATTTCATCGATGACCACAAGTCCGCGCAGACCTTCGAGCGCGAGCTTGGGATTTTGGAGGCGGGCGAGGTGCTCCGGATCCTCCAAGTCGAAGTAGCCAGCGGGGGAGGTGCCGGCGATTTCACGAGCAAGCGTGGTTTTGCCGCTTTGGCGTGGCCCGACCAAGGCTACAACCGGAAAGGTTGAGAGCGCTTTGGTGACATTCTTAAGTAGCTCTTGGCGGGGTATCATTCCTTGAAAAGCTAGCATCCAAAGCTAGAATTTCAAGGAAAGTCATGCGTCCCATGTTGCGTGAATGGTGCAGTGACCTGCTGCCGAAGGGGTGAAGTAGTCCAATCCAGCTTTGGTAGCGTTGCTACAGCCGAGCGGCGACAAGCGGCAATCCGGCCGCGGCCACTTCCCCATGCGTGAGTGTTTCCCAGACCATGTGGTTGAGGTTGGCGCCGGTGGGGCGGTTGGTCGGGAGAACCTTCGCCATTTCCGGAAGTGCGAGGCCCAGGCGGTGGTGAAAATGGTTGAAGGCGATCTCCCATGTGGGCTCGAGGGCGAAGAGGCGGCGAGCCGTGGCCCGTTCGGCGCTGGCAGTCGGCGCGGAAACTCGGATGCAGACAGAACGGTCGCGGGTGTGCTAGGTTTGCCACCAGTGAAAAAACGACCGGCCATTCCCCGTCTGGACGGCGGGCTACAAACCATCCTTTTGGTCGAGGATGTGGAACGGTCGATTGAATTTTACGGCGAGAGTCTTCGGCTGGAAGCGAAAGCCGGCGACTCGGAGCGTTACGCGGAATTCGAAACCGGCGACGGCGGGGTGCTGCTCCTGGTGAAGCGGGACGGCTCGATCGCGCCGATGGCCGCCACCACCGTGATGAGCGCGACGGCGACCCTGACCTTTACGATTCAAGCCGACGGCTTTGCGGCGTGGAAAAAATGGCTGGCGAAGCGAAACGTGCCATTGGAGCGGGAGACGCTCTGGATCCATGGCGGCCGCAGCCTTTATGTGCGCGATCCCGATGGGCGGATGCTGGAGTTCAAGACGCCGCCGACCGTCCTGCCACCGAAACCGGCGGCGCCCAAGCGGAAGGAAGATTAGCGCAGTTTGGCCAGGGCCTCGCGGGCGCGCCGCCAGGCTTCCTCGTCGTATTTCTCGCGCTGCGGCAGCGCGAGTGCCTGGGCAAAGGCCTGCCCGGCGGCGGCGCGCTGGCCGTCGGCGAGCAGGGCAAAGCCGAGCTCGACGCGGTGCGCGGGCAATTGCGGCGAGAGCTCGACGGCGCGCCGGAGGTGCGTGACAGCCTCGGCGGTGGAGGCGGCGGGGAGATTGCCGTAAACGAGTCGGACAAAAAACCGGGTGGCCGCACCGAGCGACGCGATTTCGTAGTGCCAGCGGCCGAGCACGTGGTGCGCGTAGTCGTAGTTGGCATTGAGCGCGAGTGCCCGCTCGGCATGCTCGCGCACGAGCCGCGAGTATTCGATCTTGGTGCGCGTGTCGGAGTAAGTGCCGAGCTTGCCGTAACTGATCGCGAGCGAGAGGACGTTGACGGGGTCCTTCGGATCGGCGGCGACGGCGCGTTGGGCGTAGTCGAGCGCGAGGGTGCAATGCCGGGCTTTTTCGGCGACGTCGGGCGTGTCGAGCGTGAGGTCGGAATATTGCCGGGCGATTTTTTGCAGGAGGAGCGAATCGCCCGGGCGGGCCGCGTCCGCCTGGAGAAAAAAATTAAGCGCGGTCTTCGAATCGAATTTAGCCTCGGCGGCCAGGGCGTCGCGCACCAGCGAATCGGCGTCGGCGGCCGACGCCGAGACTGGGCCAGCGAGCGCGGCGAGGAGCAGGCAGGCGTGGCGCATGACTCAGGGTTTCTTGAACAGGTAGTGGCTGACGAGCCATTCTTCGCCGCCGCGATAGCCCCAGAGCTCGGCGCAGCTGAGGTAGAAGACGCGCCAGTAGGCCCACCACTTGGTCGCGTGGGCGGGGCCGTAGGTGGCGGCGAAGAGCGGGAGGATTTCGGCGCGGTGGGCGTCCATATTTTGGAGCCAGTGCTCGGCGGTCTGTTGGTAGTGACGGCCGTTTACTTTCCAATCGGAGACGAGCTTCAAGTCGTCTTGGAATTGCGGGAGGAGGTCGTGCGCGGGAATCTGACCTCCGGTGAAGAAGTAGCGACTCATCCAGTCGGAGGCGTCGCGGGCGATGAAATGATAGCTGAGGCGGTGGTGAGTGAAAATGTGGGTGAACAGCAGGCCACCGGGCTTCAGCCAGCGGGCGATGTGGGCGAAGAGTAGGGCGTAGTTCTTCAGGTGTTCGAACATCTCGACCGAGACGACGCGGTCAAATTGCGCGGGCGCGAGGTCGAGGACGTTGATGTCGCAGGTGACGACCGTGAGATTCGTGAGGCCGCGGCGTTTCGCCTCGGCGTCGATGAATTCTTTTTGCGTGCGGGAGTTCGAGATCGCGGTGAGGCGGGAGCGGGGAAATTTCTCGGCGTTGTAGAGGCAAAGGGAGCCCCAGCCGCAGCCGAGCTCGAGGATGTGTTGGCCGTCAGCGAGCTGGGCGCGTTCGACGTAGAGCGCGAGCATCGCTTCCTCCGCTTGGTCGAGGGTCTCGGCGCCGCCCGAGTAGAGGCAGCCGGAGTATTTCAGGCGTCGACCGAGGCAGAGTTGGTAAAAACGCGTGGGGACTTCGTAGTGCTGCTCGTTCGCGGCGGCGGTCTGCTCGGCTAGCGGGCGCGTTCTTAGGTCGGCGACGTAGGCCGCGCGGTCGTAGACGGCGGACTCGTCGCGGAGGCGTTGGGCGAGCAGGCGGCGGATGCCGAGGCGGAGGAGCCAATCGGGGAGGAGATTTTTTTCGAGCAGACGGTCGATCATTTTTTAACCACGGATGAACACGGATGGACACGGATAAGACGGAAAACCAATCCGTGTTTATCCGTGTCCATCCGTGGGTGCGATCCCGAAAACCAACCAACCATGAGTGGAAGTCTCATCCGGCCAATTAGGTCGTTTCGCCGAGAAGGTGCGGCAACTGCGTGTCCGCGAGGACAGGTGGAGAGCAGCCGCGAGCCGAACGAGCAGTCCGCAACGA
>SIBG01000015.1 GCA_009695305.1 Opitutus sp.
ACCAATGTCTGGTGACATTTTGACTTCTCCGAGGTGGGGCCGGTTCTCCGAACCGGTCTGAGTTTCATTGTGCAAATCACGTTGGAACCCAGGCCCGCTCGGAGAGCGAGCCCCACCTGAATAGTCCAAAACAATCAAGCCGTTGGTATCACTTCAACTCGCCCGTAACGAAGGTCACATCGCGTGACTCGAGCCGGACCGCCTCGGGGATGTGCGCGTCGTCGAGCCGCAGCACGATCGTGTTGCGGCCCGGCTTCACGTCGGCGGTAAATAGTGCGGCCGGCCGGACCAGTTGGCCATTCACCCAGAGATCCGTCGCCGCGCCGACCAACGAAAATTTCACCGGGCCGCCCGCCACCGCCTCAAATTGCGTCGCTGCGAACACGCCGCGCGAGTTGCGCTCCGGCATCACCGCCGCCACGACGTCCCGCGGCACAGCGCCGCTCACGAGCGCGAAGACCGGCACCCAATCCGCGAGCGTGAAATCACCCCGCCCCACCCGCTCGACCCCGAGGGCCTGGTTGCGGCTGACGACCACGTAGATCTTCCACGACCGCGCCACCCCGCCCTTCGCCGCGTCGTAGTCGCCCGGCTTGCCCAGCAACGAGAGAAACTTGATCAGGTCGAGCCGCTCGTCCGGCAACAGATGGTCGACGAGGCCCGCGGGCATGAGCGAGCCGACGCTCGTGCGACGCGCGATGTTGCTCACGGCGACGGACACCTCCTGGTTCGTCGCATCACGCAGGATGACTTCGCTCGCGGTCTCGCGCACAATCATCCCGCTGAGGTCGCGCTGATCCTTGGTCGCGATCACGACCGAGTGAAAACCCTCCTTCACCTTCGCGTTTGGGTAGAGCAGCGATTCCACGAGGTAGTCGGGAGGCGCGCTCGCACCAATGCTTGTGAGATCGGGACCGACCTTGCCGCCCGCGCCGCCGATGGCATGGCACGCCACACAGGCGAGTTCGGTGCGGCGATAGATGCGTTCGCCTCGCGCCGCATCGCCCTTCGCGAGCGCCTCCTGCGCGAGCGCCAGCATCTCCGCGGCAGAAAGTTTTAGTTCCGAAAGCGCCAGGCCCGCCGCTTTCGTCAGCGCGGCAACGAGCGCGCCGTTCTGGCCGCCTTCCCGCGCCGGGCGCAAGCCGGCCAGCGCCACCGGCGCAGGAAGCTTGGCCTGCGGCACCTCAGTGGCCAGCCGCGCCCCCGCCCCGCGAATCGCCAGGAGCGAACGCCAGAGGGCCTGCGCGTCCACCTCCGCCGTCGTCTGCTTGAGCACCGCGAGAATCTCGGGCAGTGCGGTCGTAAGATTCAACCCGGCGAGCGTGACGACCGCCTCGCGACGAATCGCCGGTGACGGATTCTCGCGGACGAGGCGCGTGAGCGCGGCGATGATGTCCGCACCGCCGAGATCGCGCAGCGCCGCAAATGCCGCCGAGCGCTCGGCGGCCGCTGTGGTGCCGTTGCTCGCTACCCGCAGCAACTGCGCGCTGAGCGGCGCCAGTTTCCATGCGCCGACCAGCCGCAGTGCCGCGGTGCGCACCGGCTCATCGGCGGCGGCGAGCAACGCCGCGAGTCCGCCGAGGTCGCCAGCGGGCCGCGCGTTTCGCAGCCGCGCCGCATCGGTCAGAGCCGCGAGCGCCCGGGGTGCCACCGCGACCGGAAATTCACCGCGCAACACCGCGGTGAAGAGCGCCCCCAGTTCCTTCGCGTCGCCGGCGGCACCGATGAGTTCGATCCACGGACCACGACCGTCGCGTGCCAGGGGACTGCGCTCAAGAATGTAACCCAGGACTTCGCCCGCCTGCGCCGGCTCGATCGAGCGGAGGGCAAACTCGAGCGGCGTCTCGCGGCCGGCGGTGGGCCAGGCACCGGATTTCACCGCTGCCAGCCACGGCGTCGCGAGCTCGTTCATCGTCAACCAGAGTGAATAATCGAGAAACGGATCCATCGGCTGGCCGAGCGCCCCGAGGGCGAGATCGACCGCCCGGACCGACCCGACCTGCCCGAGCGCCCGCACTGCGGCGATCCGCACGCGCGGGTTCTCGTCTGCCACGAGCCGGGGAAGTCTCGCCAACTCGCGATCGACCGGCATCGCACGCACGGCGGCGGCACGAACGCGCGCGTCTTTCGCAGCGAGCAATTCGTCGAGGAGCGCCGTCGGCGACTGGTTGAACGCCTGCTGCAGCCAGAGCGCCTGCAACTTGGCGGGCTCCGCGGACTGACGGCGAGTCCACGCAGTCAGATCGGGCAGCACCTTCTCCGCGCCGCGCTCGACGAGCACGCGGCGGGCGCGCTCTTCGTCGTAGCGATTCGGCGAGAGCAGCGCGTCGAGCAATTCGTTGTTCGCACGGGCCGAAAAATCGACGCGCGGGAGCGGCTTGCTGCCTTTCGGTGCGATGCGCCAGATGCGGCCGTGCTCCTTGTCGCGGCGCGGGTCGCGGAAATCGACCTCGCCGTGCTGGATGATCGGGTTGCTCCAATCGGCGAGATAGAGCGCGCCGTCGGGCCCGAGCTTGATATCGAGCGGGCGGAAACTCGCTGCCGTCGTGCGCATGAGGTCGGGCATTTCCTGCGTCACGTAACCCGCGCCCTGTTCCTTGATTTTGAACCGCACCACGCGGTGGGCGCGAAAATCGTTGGTGACGATGTCGCCCTGCCAGTCCGCGGGGAACAGCGCACTGCGCACGATTTCGAGCCCGCAGAACTTCGGGTAGTTGCCGGGGCTCACGCTCTGCAACTCGCGCCGCGCCGGCGCCAGCGTGCGATACGTCGCGCCGGGCACGCCCCAGCCGATGCCCTGAAAGCCGGCGCCGTCGGTGAAGAACTCCTGGCCGAAATCGTCGAACTGGTGACCCCAGGTGTTGATGAAGCCGCGGTAGGCGATTTCCATTTTGTGGTCGCGCGGATCGAAACGAAACACCCCGCCGGCGCTGAGCTGCACGACGCCATGCGGTGTCTCGGTGTGCGTGCGCGTGTAGACCGACTGGTTCAGATAGAGCCGCCCGTCGACGCCCCAGCGCAGCGTGTGGAGATTGTGATGCGTATCCTCCGTGCCGAAGCCGCTGAGCACCGTCCGCCGCACGTCGGCCTTGCCGTCGCCGTCGGTGTCGGAGAAGTGAAGCAGCTCCGTGCTCTGCGCCACATAGACGCCGCCGTCGCCCGGCTCGATGCCCGTCGGGATGAGCAGCCCTTCGGCAAACACCGTGGCCTGGTCGGCGTGGCCGCCGCCCGTCGTGTCCTCGAGGATGATGATTTTGTCGGTCGCCGCCTGACCCGGCTCGATCTGCGGGTAAACTTCCGAGCTCGCGACCCACAACCGGCCGCGCGTGTCGAAATTCATCTGGATCGGTTTGTTGAGCAGCGGATTTTCCGCCCAGAGCGTGACCTCGAACCCAGCGACGACTTCGAACGCGGGATGCGGCTGCGGCGTATGCGCGGCGATGAGGTTACCCGTGCGCCGCAGAAGTTCGGGCACATTGACCGGCGCAAGCGAGCGGAGCCGGGCGATGCGCTTTTCCTCCTCGGCGATGAGGCCGTCGAACTGCGCCATCTCACCGGCGTTTTTTCCCTGTTCGCGTTTCCGGAAGCCGAAGATGTAGGCCATATTTTGCGGCCGGGAGCGGTGGAAGAACCATTCGTTCTTGCGGACGATCGCCTCGCGCAGCGGCTCGGTCTGGACGTGGCCGCGCCACGCGCCGCCACCGTCGGCCCCAAAAAGAGTTTCCTCCACGGCCTGCGCCGCGAGCCGGTAGCCGAGCGAATTGAGGTGGATGCCGTTATCGGTGAGCCGGCTGCCGCGCGGATTTTCCATCGCCGGGCGCAGCGCGTTGAAGAGCGGGATCCGGGCGAGCCCGCGCTCGCCGGCAATTTCGTCGAGCGTGCGCACGACGCCCGCGAGTTGGAGGTTATGGGGCGCAGGATCGGGCCACGGCGCGCCGAGGTTTTCGTGGCGAATCGGTTCCAACACGACGACGCGCGCCCCCGGCGCCGTCCGGGCGAGGGCCTCAAGCAGCCGGAGATAGTCGGCTTTGAACTTCGCCGGGCCGGACTCGCCAGCGAACGAACTCGCCATCCCGTAGCCGACGAAGACCACGGTGGGCTTCGCGTCGGCGAGTTGTTTTAGCAGCTGCGTCCAGCCTTCCTCGGCCGGCTCGTAGCCGGCCTGCAGCAAGCTCAGCCCGACGCGTGAGGCGCCGGCCGGCGTATCGCCATTCCAGCCGAGATTGCGAAAGGTGACGCGGCGGTCGGGAAAACGCGCGGTGAGCATCGTCTCGATCCAGCCGTGACGCTGCTCGCCCTCGATCAGCGCGTCCCCAAGAAAAACCACGCGATCGCCCTCCTTCAGCTCAAACGGTTTGGGAGCGTCGGCCGCGAAGAGCGGCGAAATCATCAAGGCGAGCGCGAACAGGAGACAACGAGCGGGGTGACGCATCCGAGATAGAAAACCGGGAGAAGCGACGGCGACAAGCTTGTCCGGCGTGGCACGGGTCTCCTGACCCGTGAGGTTGGTCGGACCACCACGGGTCGGGAGACCCGTGCCACGCTCCCGCCAACGCCACCAAGATTCCAAACCGGCCCAGCCTCAAAACTGGGGAAGGGGCTTTACGCCCCGACTAGTCGGCCGGCAAAAACCATCGGGCCATAAAGTCCCTCCCCGGTCCCAGCCAGCGTCTTGGGGTCAAGCCGCTCCACCTCGAAACATATTCACGGCATGACCGCATCGGTGATCGTGAGGGTGTTGAAATCGAGCACGCGCTTCAGTTTCCCGTGCGTCATCGTGAGTCTCCCGCTGCCGACCTCGGCGTTGAGGTAGGGCCCGGAGAAAAGCTTCCACTGCTTCGCGTAGTCGATCGCGCGGCCATCGACGCGCGGCGCGGCGCCGTAAACGCACTCGATTTTTTTCCCGCGGAGCGTCGTGAACTTTACGGCCGGGGTGGGCGCGAGCTTAAGCTCGAGCGGCAAGGCGCGAATCGCGGCCTTAAATTCCTCCCAGCTCTTAAACTCACTTTCCGCCGCCGCCTGCACGAGCGTGCCGTTTTTTCCGTGGGGCGAACGCAGCCGCTGGCCCCCACCGTCGATCGGCTGCCAGTCGTAGCCCGCGAGCGGCCGATAGGCGAGGTAGGCGTGCCCCCCCTGCGCAAAAATCCAGCCCGAGGCGTCCTCCTCGAGCCGCGCCAGGTCCTTGGAAAAAAATCCGTTCACTTGCTCGAAATTCGTGCCGGCCGGGACATCGCTGAGCGACACCACCGTGTCGTCCTGCTGAAAAATCTGCTCGTAGGGCGAGCCGCCGAGCAGCTTGGCCTCGCTGATGTAGGTGGGCTTGCCCTGAAACGTCACCGCCGCCGGCATGAAGTCCGGCATCTCGGTAAAATACATCATCAGCTCCCGCGGGCCGAAGTAAGGCTGCGTGGAAAAGATCGTGTTGTGCACGCCGCGCGGGTCGGGCACCGCCCACGTCACGTCCCACGAGTGCTGCTGGATCGGCTGGAGCAGGCCGCCTTGGTCCGAGCCGACGGCATAGTCCTTCGTCACGTAGGTCGTCTTGTAAACGGGCGGGTTGCGCACCTCGCTGTAGCGCCAGCGATGACGCGTCCGCTTGCGCTCGAAATGCGTGTAGGTGCCCGCGCGGTCCGTGCCCATCCGGTAAATCACCTCGGGGAGTTCATAATTTTTCGCCACAATGGCGAAGTAGGTGCCCCACCCGCCATACGCCGCCGTCGGCGGACAGTTGCCCAACATCAGCCAGCCGAAGAACGACGCGAGCCCGTTCCATTTTTCCCGCACCGTCGTGTCGTCGGTGCGCGCGTGGGAGCCCACGTAGATGCCGTTGAGCGTCTCGGCCACGTAGTCGGCCATCACGTAATCCAGCATCATGTGACCGCGCTGCTGCATCGCCGGATCGGCCGCCCACGTCGCGAGGTAGAGCATCGGGATCGAATACTCGCCGATGTAGTGCGTGCAGTCGTATTCGCCCTGACCGATGGTGGTCGCGAGCGTCATCCAGTGGATGAGGTAGTCGCGCGCCTCAGTGAAATTTTCCTGCGAGCTCTTGCCGTTGAACCAGCGGTCACCGGCCTCGCCGGGCCAGAGCTGCGCCATGAGATAGAGCGAGGTATAATACATCGCCCAATGATTCTCCGTGTCGCCGCGCAACGGCATGTAGGTGCGCCAGGCCTCGCGCACCGCCGTCTTCGCCGCCGGCGTGAGCTGATCGCGGCCGAGATAGGAAACCGCCGTGACCGGAAACATCCAAAACATGTCGCCGGCCGGCGTCTTCAGCAGCTCGATCAGTTGCGCCGAGCACACCTCGGCGTCCTGCCGGAGCGAAAGTTTTGCCGCGATCTCCGCGATCCCAAGCGTCGCCGGATCACCCGGCTTGGCCAGACCGGCGCGCCAGGTGACGACCTCCTGCACGCGCGCCGCGTAGGCGGCCCGGCGGTTGGCCGCGTCCTCCACGACCGTCGGCGTGGGCGCCGGAGCGGTGAACGACGGCTGAGCCTGCGCGGTGAGCGCGGCGAAATAAAAGGCGGCAAAAAAAGTAAGACGAAAGTGTTTCATGGTGGCAGCGGCGGGGTTCATGGGCGGGCGACAAACGAGATGCCGTAGACCGTCGCCTTCTCGAAAAACAGCGGCCGCCACGTGCGGCCAAAATCGTCCGAGACATAGACCGGTTGCAGGTAAGGCGCCGCGTAAAGCCGCGCGGGCTGGTCGGGATCGACCGCCACGCTCCACACCTGGCGGTTCGGGAGACCAGCCGTGCGATCGCTCCACGTGCGGCCACCGTCCTCGGACACTTGCACGCCCGCTTCCCAACCACAGAGCACGAGCCGGCGAGCGTCGGCCGGATCGAAGTCACCGTTGTGAAGGGTGTGCGTCGTCGGCACGCCCTCGATCCTGCGCCAGGTGCGGCCCGCGTCCGCCGACCACAGCGCCCCGTCGCTCGCGGTCACGGCCAAAAACGCTTTCGGATCGTGCGGCGACTGGCGCAGGTCGTAGGTGACGTCATCCGTGGCCTGCACCAACCGCCAGGTGCGGGCGCCGTCCTCCGTGAGAAAAATCCCCAGCTCCGTCCCCGCCAGCACGCGGCCCGCCTGCGTGCGGTCCACGGTGATCGTGTGCGTATAGCTGCGGCGGATGCCCGCGTTCATGCGCTGCCAGGTCTGCCCGCGATCGCGCGACATCGCGATCCCGTCGGGCAAGCCCGCGTAGATGTGATCGGGCGCGTGCGGGTCGAGGGCGATGCCCTTGGGCTCGGTCATGTCCCAACCGGTCAAGATGTGCCAGGTTTTCCCCCGGTCCGGCGAATGCACCACGCCGTTGAGCGCCGTCAGATAAAGTCCGTCGGCGGCGCGCGGGTCCGCGATCACGGTGAACATCCGGATGTGCCCAAAGCCCACGTGCTCCGCGGTGAGACGGTCGGTGGACCGATAGACCCCGCTCAACGCCGGCGGGCGCCCGCCCATGACCTGCCCCTGCCCGCTCAAGAGCACGCACATATAGAGATCGTGCTTCGGCCCGGCCGCCGCGCCCGTGGTCAGGCCGGCCAGGGTGCACGCGCCGATCAGACGCAGGAATTTTAGTTTTGTGATACTCATAAAAGTCAGCTCGCCACCGCCCGGCCCGCCCCTAAGGTCGCCGCATGAAACTGCCCCCCACTCCCGGCCTCGGCCTGCTCGTCCTCGCCTTGCTCACGCCCCTCCGCGCCGCCGAGGCGCTCCCGCGTCCCGAGGCGAAACTCGCCGCGCTCGGCCTCACGCTGCCCGCCACCACCCCGCCCGTCGCCAACTACGTGCCCACCGTGCGCACGGGCAACCTGGTTTTTTTGTCCGGCCACCTGCCCTACGACGCCGAGGGCAAAGTCATCACCGGCAAGGTCGGCCGTGACGCCGACGAAAAAATGGCCAATGCGGCCGCCCGCACCACCACCCTCGCTCTGCTCGCCTCGCTGAAAAAAGAAATCGGCGAACTCTCGAAGGTGAAGCGCATCGTGAAGGTCAGCGGTTTCGTCAACAGCACCGATGATTTCAAGGCGCAACCGGCCGTCATCAACGGCTGCTCCGATCTGCTCGTCGCCGTCTTTGGCGACCGCGGCAAGCACGCCCGCGCCGCCCTCGGCCTGGCGGCGCTCCCGCGCGGCGCGGTCGTCGAGATCGAAATGATCGTGGAAGTGGACTGAGCCGGCCCGCCCGACCTTCGCCCGGACTGCTGCGTTGCCTTCGCTCACGTTTTTTTCAGGATTTTTTCCACCGCGGCCACGAGCGCGGCGCACTCGGCGGGGGAGTTGAAAAAGTGCGTCGAGACGCGCACCGCGTTGAGCCCCTGCTCCGACACCGGCCGGCAGCGCATCTGGTGCTCCCGGACCAGCCGGTCGAACAACGCGCCAAACGGGACCGCCGCCGCGCGAAACGTGATCATCGCCGCGCACATCTCCGGCGACTCCGGCGTGAGAATTTCGACCCCCGTGATTTGCGCCAGACCCGCGCGCACCTGCGCCGCGAGTGCCCGGCCGCGCGCCGCGATCCGGTCCCGGCCCACCTGCACCTGGAAGCGCGCCGCCTCGGCCAGCGCGACCACGGCGGCGGCGTTACGCGTGCCGTATTCAAAACGCTCCGCGCCGGCCGCGAAGGAAAACTTCGCCGGCAGCGACGGCGAATCCAGCTCACCCGAGTGGGCGCCCACGAGCGTCGGCGCGATCGCGTCAATCCGCTCGCGCCGCACGAACAGCACGCCGGTCTCGAGCGGCCCGCCCCACCATTTGTGGCCACTCGTGGCATACGAGTCGCCGCCGAGCTCGCGCACGGCGAAAGGAAACATTCCCGCGGTTTGCGCGCCGTCGATGTGAAACCACACCCCGCGCTCGCGACACAGCCGCGCGATGGCCGCCACCGGCAGCACGATCCCGGTCGGCGCCGTGACATGCGAGACCTGCACCACGCGCGTGCGGGCGGTCATGAGCGCCGAGATACGCGCCACGTTGCCCGCCGGATCATGCGGATCGGGCTCAAAGAGCTTCACCACCACGCCGCGCAATTTTTCCTGGTTGAGCCACGGGAACGATCCGCCCGGATGCGCGTGCGACTCGAAAATCACCTCGTCGCCCGCGGCGAGCTGGACTCCGGCGGCGATGATCGCATTGCCCTCGGTGGCATTGCGGACGAAGGCAATTTCCGCCGGCTCGGCGCCGAGGAAGGCCGCCACCGTCCCGCGCGCCGCCGCGAACAACTCGTGGCCGTGCTCGGATCTTTGCTGCAACTGCGCGGCCACCGCCGTCGCCTTCGCCTGCACCGGCAGCGGCGCCGGGCCCAGTCCACCGGTGTTGAAATAGGCCAGCCCAGGCTCGAACAAGAACTGCGCGCGCACCGCCCGCCAGAACGCCTCGGGCTCGCGCGCATCGAACGCCGGCCACGCCACCGCCGGCGCGGCGGGCGCCGGGGCGCCGCGCAGCGACGCTCCGGTCACGAGGCCCACCGTGCCGAGCGCCGCGCGCCGGAGAAAGGATTTGCGGTCGAGGCTCATGCGTTCGTGAAAGTCAGCTGGTGATCGAGCCGGAGGGTGCCGCCGGCCGAAAGACGCTGCGGCTGCGCACCGTGAAAGGCAAACGCCGCGAGCGGGAGCTTCGCGCGCACGAACCACGGGATCGGGCCGGAGAGATTTTCGAAGCGGAGGCGCGTCCGCCGCAGCGAGCCATCGTGCTGACAGGACCATTCCATGCCCGCGGCCTCCGCCCCGTGCACCGCCGTTTCGCCCGCGAGACCGCCATCGGCCCTGAGCCCGATGGTCGCATCGCCGTGCTCGTCGAGCAAATCGCGCGCACCGCGAAACTGCAGCCCGGTGTAGTGCGAACCGGCCAGTCCGCTGAGCGAGTGGTAGTTCCCGAGCGCGAGATCGTGACCGGTCACGTTGAGGAGTTCGCTCGTCCAGCGCAGCGTCCACGCGCCCGCCGCCACGGTCGTTTGCAACAGGCGGCGCTCGTGCAACAGCACGCGACCCGCCTTCGGTTCACACCAGTCGAGAGTTTCCTCGAGCCGCTCGGGCGTGAGCGCCAGCCACGCCCGGTGCACCTGCGCGCCGTGATCGTCGCGCCAGCGATAGCCATCGGCGGCGGCGTGCGTGGGGCCACCCCAGAAGTTTACGCCGTCGACGCTCGTCAGGGTGAGGCTGAGCGCGTGATGCCACGGGTGATCGTTCGGCCGGAAATTTGTGAGCAGATCACCCGCGAGCGAGCAGACCGGATGCGCAAACGGCCGCGGCGCCTCGTTCGCCGGCGTGGCGGGCGCGTAAACGTAGCGCCAGAGCCGCGCGCCCTCGCCCGTGACGATCTCGACGTGCCGGTGCGGCTCGTGGCGGAGTTGCAGCGGCGCGCTCATGGCAGCGCGATCTCCGCCGAGAATCTTCCGCCGGCAAATTCACGCCGCTCGCCGCCCGGCAGTCGCACGTGCACCGGGGTCGCGGGGGGCGCGTCGATGTCGATCTGGAATTTCCCGTGCTCGACGCGCCACGCGACACTCACGGGACCGCGCGGCGTGCACACGCGGCCGCGCGCATGCGCGAGCCCGCAACGGTGCGGGGCGATGTCGATCGCGGCGAATCCCGGGGCCCGCGGCGTGACACCCAGCACGCGGGTGAGAAACTCCAGCGCGGGATGCGCGCTCCACGCGTGGCAGAGGGAACGCCAGTAGCTATTTTCCTCGACGAACGTGTCGAGGCCGTAGTCGACCATCTCGTGCCACGGCCCAAGAAACTCCGGCATCCGCTCGTAGGCGCCGGCCAGCTCGAGCGCGCGAAATCCCGCGTGCCACCAAAAGAACGAACCCGGCGCCAGTTTCGGATCATGCGGGAAGCGCGCCAGCACGCACGCGCGTTCGCGTTCGCCCGCCGCCCCGCAGATCATCGCCCACGCGTTGCCGTATTGGCTGAGCTCCGGCCCGCCCGGCCGGTCGAAGTAAAGGCCCTCGCTCTCCGACCAGAACCGCGCGTGAAGTTTCCCGCGCAGCGCCGCGGCTTCCGCCGTCAACTCGCCGGCCTCGCGCGCGTCACCGAGCAGGCGGCACAGGTCGGCGACTTCGTCGAGCGCGACGATGTATTGCGCAGCGATGATGCAGGTCGGCCCGTCGGCGGCGCCCGGCACCACCCCCCGCGGCCACCACGGGCACCAGTCGGTGATGTTCCAGTAGGGTAGTTTCGCGGGGAGTCCATCGGCATCGCCATGGCGGCGAAACCAGTCGAGCACCGCGCGAAAGCCGGGGCGCAGCTCGCGCACCGTCGCCAGATCGCCCGTGCAATAGGCGTAATCGCGCGCGGTCGTGATCCAATGCAGCGACCACGAGGGAATGATCTGCACGAGCCGCGAAGGAAACCGGCTCTGCGTCAATCCGTCCGACAACCGCGACCAGTCGAACTGATGCAACGACTGCTTCGTCAACCGGCCATCCCCCGTCGTGAACAGCGCGATCTTCGAGGTGATCATCGTGTCGCCCGCATACTGCATCTGCTCGTAATACGGGCAGTCCTCGAACGTCTCGTGCGCACACAGCCGCATCGTGCGCAGCGCGGCGCGCCAGACTTTTTCCCATCGCGGATCGGAGCAGGCAAACTCCGCCGCCACGTGATACGGATAGGCGGTGAACCGGTGGCGCCACGTCCGCAGCGTCAGCGGCGCCTCACCCGTCGTGATTTCCACTCCGACAAAGCGAAACGTCCGCCAGTGCAGCGGCTCGAACACCTCGTCGTCGCCCCCTCCGGCCGGCTCCCACACATCCGACCAGCCGGTGAGCGCACCGCGCCGGTCAAACGTCCAGCCGGTCGACTCGTCCGCGTAGTGCGAGGCGAGATTCGCCAGCGATTGCTGCCGGCCGATGACGCGCGCGCCGGGAGTTTTCCACGGCAGCCGCAGGGCCTCGGCATACGTCAGCCGGAGCGTCGCGCCCGCGCCGCCGCGAGTGACGAGTTGCGGAAACGCCGTCGTGAGCTGCCCGGCATCAACGATCACGCGGACGGTCGTGCGCGCGGGAAGGGTGAGTTCGCCCCCGCTCGTCACGAGCGCGCGCCAGGCTGCACCCGGATCGCCGCCGCCGGGCGCAAAGACTGCGGCGAACATTTCCGCGCTCGATTCCTCCAGCGGCGGAATCATCCGCTCGACCAAACCATACGGACTCGTCGGATCCCGCCGGTGCTCCAGCCGCTCCGCCAGATAAAGCGTCGCCGCCGCCGGCCACACGCGGTCGTCGAACTCCGTCGTGGTCCAACCCGCCGGCAGCTCCCGCGAGACGCGGTGCTCGAAATAACCCTGATAGCCCTCGAAGGTCGTGCCGTCGTTTTGAAACCGGTGCGCGCGATCCACCGCCACGCGCCAGCCCGCGCCGCCCGTGTCGAGTCGCGCGAGTTCCGCGCCGTCCGCGGCCAGGAGCGCGCCTTCGAGCAAAAATCCGCCCGCATAGGTCATCACCGAGCACGGCGCGCCGAGGTGCGCCGGCCGGTGCGCGACGCGCGACAGGTCCAGCACGAGCGCCGCGAGGACGTTGCGCCCCGCGCGCAGGTGTGGGGTAAGCTCGTGGCGTTCGTAGAAGTGATGGTTCACGTCGCCCTTCGCCGGACCGCGTGCGACCAGCGTCCCGTTGCAGTAAAACACGAACCGGCTGTCGGCGGAAAGGCAGACCTCGAGCCGTGCCACCGCGAGGTCGGCGACGTCAAACGTCCGGCGAAACAGCCGCACTTGATAGTGGGACGGGGACGCCACCGCCGGGGCGGCATGGCTGGCCTCAGCCGACCAGATCCATGAAGCGCGTTGGGTGAAGGGTGTTGCGGGCATACGCCGGTCGCGAAGCTGGCATTCGGATCTCAGCGGCGCAACGTCGGGAATAAGCTGGCAGCTCTCTGAAATTCAATAACAGTTTTCATGTTTTTCATCCGCCCTCATGAAAACCAACCGCCCCACCCCGAAACTCGTCATGTGCGCCACCACCTGGTCAATGGGTGTCTGGCCGACCGCCCGGCGCGAATGGTCGCTCCCGCGCAAGCTCCGCGCGATCCAGGCCGCGGGCTTCGACGGCGTCTGCGCCTACGCCACCCCCGCGCTCAAGGCCGGCGCGGACCGGCTCGGCCTCGTGCTGATGAGCGGCTTCGACTGCCAGGACGTGCCGAAGACGCTCACGCGACTGCGCGCGCAGCGCCGGCTCGGCGTGCGCTTCGTCAACATCCAGCTGCTCAATCACGACACCCCGCCCGCCACCGCGGCGCGCATGGCGGTCAAGCTCATCCGCGCCTCGCGCCCACTCGGCGTCAGCGTCCACATCGAGACCCATCGCGACACCGCGACGGAGACGCCGGAAAAATTCGCGGAGATCGCCCGCCTCTACCGCCGGGCCACCGGCGAACAGTTGCCCGTTACGTGGGATCACTCGCATTTCGCCGTGTCGAAACACCTGCTGCCCGCCGACTATTCGGCGCGGTTGCTCACCGCACCGCGGTTGATCCAGCACTCGCAGATGTTTCACCTCCGGCCGTTCAACAGCCAGCACTGCCAGGTGCCCGTCACCAACGGCCGCGGCGCCCTCACTCCGGAATTCCGCGATTATCTCGCGTTCACCGAAGATCTCTTCGCGTGCTGGCTCGCGGGCCCGCGACCCGGCGGCGAGCTGTGGGTCTGCCCCGAGCTCGGCACGAGCCATGGCTACCACGTCAGCACCGATCCCCACCCCTGGCCCGACGCCGTGCGGGCACGCACGGAGCTGCTCGGTGCCTGGCGACGCGCGCTGCGGCGGTGAGGTCCACCGCGTTTCGGATTTGGCCGGATCGCGAACCTCGCGGCCGGCGTCCTGCTTGACGCCCGCGGGCGGCGGCCAGCGTCGCGTCCACTAATAAGAGACAGTAGGCGAATTCATCTTGACGCGTTTCATCTGTTTTCATGACTTGTCGTGAAAGTTTCAGCCGTTCCCATGCTGATCATCGATATTGCCAAGAAAGCCCGAGTGTCCCCGGCCACCGTTTCGCGCGCCATCAACCAGCCGCAGATCGTCGCGCCGGACAGTCTTGCCCGCATCCGGGCGGTGATGCAGCAGCACAACTACGTGCCGGCGCCGCTCAACCACCGCCGCGGGCCCAAAGTCCGTCTCGCCGAACAGCGGCGCATCGGCGTGTGGTTCGTCGGCGCCCGCGCCAATAATCCCAGCCTCAGCTGGTTTCAGGATCAGCTCCTGCAGGTGCAGTCCACCGAAACCCGCTACCGGGTGGACCTGCGCGTGCTTTTTTCCGACGCGCCCGATGAGCTGCCGCGCGCCGTCGCCACCGAGAAACTCGACGGCCTCATCATTCAGGGCATGGAGCCGTCGCCTGCGTGCCTGGCCAAGCTGCGGGAAATTCCCCTCGTGTGGTTCATGACGCGGCGCTCGCTCGGTTTCGCCGGGGACTATGTCGAGCCGAACAACGAGGAAAACGGCCGCCTCGCCGCCGACTATCTGCATTCCCGCGGCCACAAAGCGGTCGCCGTCATCGCGACCGACCCGGATTACAGCGCCATCGCGCGCCGCCTGCGGGCCTTCACGGAGCGGGCCCGCGAACTCCGGCTGGCGGTGCAAGCCATCCTCGGCAAGGCGAACCCCGGTGTAAGCTATTTGGAGATTGCCCCGGTCAATGGCGAAAGCGATACCCTTGTCCGCAACCTTCTCACCAGCACCCCACGCCCCACCGGCCTCTACCTCCCGGTCGATCATTTTTGCGGCTCTTTTTTTCGCGCCCTGCGCGAAGCCGGTAAAAAACCCGGTCGAGATTTCGAAGCCATTCTCGGCAATTACAATCCCGTCATTTATCACAATCTCGACCATCTCCCGGCCGCGATCAACATCAACCTCCCCACCCTTGTCCGCAAAGTCGTCGACCATCTCTTCTGGCGCATCGATCACCGCGCCGATGCCGGCCGGGTCGGCATCACGGTTTCCCCGTCGCTCGTCAGCCCCGAAGCCAACGGCCGTCCGGTCCTCTAACTCCCGCTCTCACTCGTCCCTTTCCGTTTAGTAAATTCACCGTCAGAAACCCGAAAGCAACACCCATAAATAGACCAACATGAAATCCCCCCTGTCCCATCCGACCTCTCGCACCAGGCAAGTCCTGGCTGCCGGCCTGATGGCATTGTTCGCTGCTTCGTTTGCCATTGGGCAGACCGGCGGCGCCAGTGCCCTCACGCGCCTCCAGGAAGAAAACGCCGCCCTCCGCAAACGCCTCGCCGCCCTCGAGGGCAGCGCCACCGCGGCTCCCGCCGCGGCTGCGCCCCGCGCCGTCGTTCCCGCCGCGGGTCCCGCTGCCGCCATGGCATCCGACGTCACCGTGCTCTCGCCCTTCGAGGTAAAAACCGACAAGGACTACGGCTACCTCAAGACCAACTCGGTGACCGCCACCCGCATCGGCACGGAGATCCAACGCACACCGCTCGCCATCTCAGTCCTCAGCTCTGAACTCATTGCAGACACGAACATCCAGAGCATCACTGATATCCTGCGGTTCACCTCTTCGGGCTCAGGCGACAATAACTTCCCGATGCAACGGCCGGCCAACTCGGCCACGCCGGTTGGGGCATTTACGCTGCGCGGGTTTTCGGTAAACTCGATGCTGCGCAACGGCACCCAGCGCTACACCTCGTTCAATCTCGATAACACGGATCGCGTCGAGGTCGTGAAAGGCCCCGCGGCCCTCTTCTTCGGCCAGGGGGCTCCTGGTGGCGTCATCAACTACGTCCTCAAGGATCCGGTGTTCGGCCAAATCCCAACCTCCGTCACCCACATCAGTGGCTCGGATAGCAAAAGAAAAGTGGTGGTCGATACCAACCAGCAGTTCTCCAAGAAGGCGGCGCTGCGCGTCATCGGCTCATGGGAAAACAGCGGCGGTCAGCGCCGGTGGGATTTCACCAAGAACAACAACATCACCGGCGCGCTCAAGATCGTGCCCTTCGACGATAACAAACTGAGCCTCACCTTCCGCGCTGAATATCTGGACCAGAAATACGCGACCACCCGGAATCAGGACTGGATTTATCCGGATGGCTGGTTCCAAGCCTATGGCACACCCACGGCGGCCCTCATCGCCGCCGCCGGACTCACCGCCAATGCCGACCCAGTAGCCGCCTACCGCGCCCGCATTTTCCCCGTCAACGGTCAGGGCACTTGGGGCAATGACATGCGCATCGCGACCGGCAATTTCACCACCCCGACCTACACCAAGATCATTCGTGGCGCCTATTATCAAAATGCCAACAACCAGCGGATCCACGATACGGCATTCAGCTATAACGCCCGCGGCGCCAACACCCACGACTTGGTCAACACCGTGGACGCCACCGTCGAATACTCACCGACCAGCTGGCTCGATTCCCGCTACGTCATGACGAAGGACGACAATCGCTACGACTCCGTCGAAGGCGGCGTCTTCCCGTTGGCCGACGGTCGTCGGTTCAACTCCCTCATCACCACCAATGGGGCCGGCTACTACAAGAAAGTTACCGAGCATCAGTTCGATTTGATCTTCAAGAAGGACATGTTCGGGATGAAGAACAAGATCCTCGTCGGTGGCCTGTTCCGCGAAAACTTCCAGCAATATAATGCCGTATCTGGCGGTGCGGCCTTTCCGTTCTACGGGCTAATCCCGGGTGCCTCGAATCCGGCGGCCAACACCACCATCTCTGGTGGCGGCGGCACCCTCCTCGTTCCGGTCGGATTCCAGACCAACATCCCCGTCGATCAAGTCATCCGCGACCGCTTCAAGGTCATCAAAACCGTTCAGCAGGTTTTCAGCGAATGGGATCCCGGCTTTGAAATCGCGCCGGACGTCAAGAAGCTCACCGTCATCGACCGCCATGTCTTGGACGGATATTACTCCCAAGATCAGGCCGGTTACATCAACTATCAGGGCCAGGCGATGCAGGACCGGCTGACCATCATGGCCGGCGTTCGTCGCGAGATGCACCGGGACAGCGGTCAATACCAAGTAAACAACTTCCCGTGGTTCTCACCCCCGCCGTATGCTTTCGCCGACCCGGTCACCTACCCGAAGGACGTTTTCGGCTACGACCCCGGTTACGCGGGCGACATCGACGGCAACTTCTCGCGCATCGCTGGCACGTCCTGGATGGGCGGCCTCTCGTTCGAGTTGAAGAAAAACATCAACCTTTACGCCTCGATCAGCAAAATCTACAACCGCAACGGCGCGACCAACGCCGGCGGCTATTCGAAGCTAAACGTGCCGTATATCTACCAAGGTGCGAAGAACTTCCTCGGCGCGGCTCCGTTCGTCTACAATGGCAAGACCATCGCCAGCGTGGCGGATCTCACCCAGGCGTTCCACGACAACGGTGCGGACGTTCTCATCAAACCCGAGACCGGCCAAAACGTCGAGTTCGGCGTCAAGACCAGCCTCAATGACAACAAGATCGTCGCCACGGTCTCGGTGTTCCACATGTTCCGCGTCAACCGCCGCGTCGACGATGCTACGAGGCAGGCCACCGATGACCTAAACGGGGTGAACAACTTCAAATACTTCGGCCCCTCGGGCACGGTCAACAATCCCGTCGGCACGAACGGAATATCCTATGGCGCAAACTTGGTCGGCGCTCGCCTGCTCCGCTGGCGCACCGTCGGCCAAAAAGACGTCATCCAAGGCGCCGACACCGACATCACGTGGTCGCCCGTTCGCAACTTCCAAGCCGTCATCAACGGTGCCTGGATGTGGAAGGCGAAGACCGAAACAGCCCCCACCGTGAACAAGCCCGGCTCCGCGCTCTACAACGCATCGACACCCCAAGCCAAGGTGGGCAGCGATATCTACTACGGTGCCCGCTTGGAAAACGTGCCGGAATTCCGCCTGAACACCGTCATGAAATACACGTTCACCGAGGGCCTGGCGCGCGGCCTGTCCGTCGGCCTGAACAGCCGTTACTCCTCGGAGATGGTCCTCTCCCGCAGCGTGGACTGGAATCCGCTCAACGGTGGCTTCCAATCTGGAGACTACTTCATCATCGGCAGTTCGGTCGCGCTACCGTGGGAAGTCAGGGGCTTCAAGGTCTACACGTCGATCAACGTGCAAAACCTCTTCGACAAGACCTACTTCGAGGGTGGCACCATCGCCTCGCCGGGTCGCCAGCTCTTCATCACCAACACGGTGAAGTTCTAATCTCAACCGCACCGCCCACCCGGGCGCCTGCGTAGTATTCCAGGGCGGCGACCTCACCGGTCGCCGCCCTTTTTTTCGCCCCGGTGATTCCGATGGTAGGAGCCTGCTCGCAGGCGATTTCGTGGCACGGGTCTCCTGACCCGTGATGGCCGAACACGGGTCAGGAGACCCGTGCCACTTCAATCCATCACCCCCACACAGAAAAATGCTTTTCACCCCGCGCTCACACCCGCTTAATTCCCTCCGTGGAAACGCCGCCCCCAACTGAGAATAAGCCGCGTTTCCAGCTGCTCCCGTCTTCGTGGGCCACGCGCGGCGGGCTGCTCTGCCTGCTCTGGGGTCTGGCGATGACCGCGATCTCGACCGTAAATTCCTCGTGGCTGGCCGTGCCGCCGGTGAACCGCCCGCTCGAAGCCGTGAAGGCCGACTACGTGTCGTCAGATTCGTGCCGCTCGTGCCACCCGGGCAACTACGCGAGCTGGCACGCCTCGTTCCACCGCACCATGACCCAGGTGGCGGCCCCGGAAAATTTCGCGTCCAAAATGGATGGCCTCGAGCTGACCTACGGCGCGCTCGACTACCGCGTAGACCGGAAAGGTCCGACTCACTCCGTGCGCACCAAGCCCAAGGGCACCGCCGCTACCGCCTACGGCAAGCCGCAGGACATCGTGCTGCTGACGGGCTCGCACAACCTCCAGATTTATTGGACGGAAACCGGCGAAGGCCGAACGATGGGGCAGTTCCCCTTCGCCTACATCGTGGCGGAAAAAAAATGGGCGCCGATGGAGCAGACCTTCCTCGTGCCCCCCGGCAACAAGCAGGTTTACGACAAGGGCGACTGGAACAACGGCTGCATCACCTGCCATGTCACCAACGGGCGGTCGCGCCCGAGCGAAGACGGCCGGTATGATTCGCAGGTGAGCGAATTCGGCATTTCCTGCGAAGCCTGCCACAGCGGCGGCCGCGACCACATCGCGCAGAACCGCAATCCGCTGCGGCGGTTCGCGCAGCATTGGTCAGACCGACCCGACCCGACAATTGCCAACCCCGCCCGCATGGACGGACCGACCGCGACCCTTTCGTGCGGCCAGTGCCACAGCATCTCGGCGTTTCAAAATCTCGAGCGGACCAAGGCCATCGCGCGCGACGGCAGCAACTACCGGCCGGGGATGAAGGAGCTCGACGCCCGCTGGGTCGCCCAACCGAACAGCACCGATCACCCGGTGGAACGCGCAGAGCTGCTGCAATTGTATCCCCATTTCTTCGGCGATAGTTTTTGGCCTGACGGCATGATCCGCGTAACCGGTCGCGAGATGAACGGCACCATGGCCTCGCCCTGCTATAAAGGCGGACATTTCTCGTGTCTCTCCTGCCACGAGATGCATCCCGAAAAGACAGACGCGGCGTCGCTCGCTACGTGGAAAGCCGATCGCCAGATGAAGCCCGGCCTCGTCGAGTCCGATCAGGCCTGTCTCCAATGCCACCAGGCCATGAAAACAAAAATCACGGCCCACACTCATCACGCGGCCGGGTCGACCGGCAGCGGTTGCTACAACTGCCACATGCCGCACTCGACCTACGGCTTGCTGCGCGCGCTCCGCAGCCACCAGGTTTCCTCGCCCACCGTGCGCGAGAGCATCGAGCACGGCCGGCCCAACGCCTGCAATCTCTGCCACCTCGATCAACCGCTCGCGTGGACCGCCGCCAAGCTGACCGAATGGTATGGCCAGCCCGTGCCCAAGCTGGAGCCGGACGACCGCGAGTTGTCGGCCGCCGCGCAGTGGCTGTTGAAAGGCGACGCGGGCCAGCGCGCGCTGGTGGTCTGGAGCATGGGCTGGGAGCCCGCGCAAAAAGCCTCCGGCACCAACTGGTTTTATCCTTTCCTCGCCTTCGAACTGAACGACCCCTACGCCGCCGTGCGTTTCGCCGCGTGGAAATCGTTGCAAACGCTCCCCGGATTTTCGGGCTACGAATTCGATTACACGATGGACGATGCGAAGCAAAAGGACGCCCTGGCCCGCGCCTACCAGAAATGGTGGTTCGAAGTGCGGAAGCCGGACCATCGCTTCCCGCCGCAAACCATTCTCCAACCCGACGGCATGTTCCGGCAGGCCGTGTTTGATCGCTTGCTCGATCAGCGCAGCAAACGAAAGATCCTCCTTGCCGAATGATCCCACTGACTCGTGAACCCAGGTCTGTCATGGCGCGGAGCGCAGCGACGAAGCAGTCCGGCTCGCCCGCCACGGCGCGTTTCGCGCCCTTCACCATGACCAGAGTCCAACGCCAATCTTATTTTTCATGAACACCTCCGATCGACATCTCCGCTTTGGCTGGCGGTCCCTGTTTGTGTTTCTCTCCCTCGGGGTCGTCCTGGAAACCCTGCACGGCTTCAAGCTCGGCTGGTATCTCAATGTCAGCAGTGAGATCCGCCGGCTGATGTTCACGCTCGCCCACTCGCACGGCACGCTGCTTGCACTGGTGAACCTCGCGGCCGGCCTGACGCTGCGCACGGTGAAGGGCTTCGAGTTGAAACCGGGCGCGTCGCTCGCGCTCCTCTGGGGCAGCGTCGTCATGCCCGCGGGATTTTTCCTCGGCGGGCTTGTGATCCACGACGGCGATCCGGGACTGGGCGTGCTGCTGGTCCCCGTCGGCGCGCTGCTGCTGCTCTACGGTGTCGGCAGCGCCGCACGCACCCTCGGAAAAATCCTGCCGGCCAAATAGGTCCGCCGCGCCGCGGCAACCACCTCCGCCCCGCATGCTCCGCACTGCCTGGAGACAACTGAAGGATTTCTCCGCCCTCGGCGGTGACGCCACTTACCTGTGGCCACGGTGGCTTTTCCTGCGCGCCGTTGGCCTGGTTTTTGTCGTGATCTTTGCCGGCATTATCGACGTGGGCCCAGTGCTGGTGGGTCCCCACGGCCTCACGCCGCTCGCCGGATTTTTCGAAGGACTCACCAAGGTGCATCCGAACGCCATCGAGGCGTTCCTCCGCGCGCCGAGTCTGTTCTGGATCAGTCACGGCGCGGGCATGATCGCGGCAGTTGCCTGGGTTGGCCTGGCGGCCGCGGTGGCTCTCGTGCTCAACCAGTGGCCGCGGATGGCGCTCTTTGGCTGCTGGCTGTGCCTTCTGTCGTTCGTCACGACATGGCGCGGTTTTTCCGGCACGCAGCTCGATCAATTCATGCTCGAGGCCGCCCTGCTCAGCCTGCCCTTCGCGCCGGCGGGGATTCGTCCCGGCCACGGCGCGGCGTCGCCACCCCGGCCGATCGCGGTCTTCATGATGCGGTGGCTGCTCTTTCGCGTTATGTTCGAGTCGGGGGTGGTGAAAATTTTCGCCGGTGATCCCCACTGGCTCAACCTTACAGCGATGGATGTGCTCTATGAGACGAGTCCGTTTCCAACCATCCTCGGCTATTGGGACCACCAACTGCCGCACGCCTACCACGTCGTTGAAATCGCCCTGACGTTTGCCGCCGAACTCGTCGCACCGCTGCTCGCTGTCTTCGGCGGACGTCGCGGGCGCTGGATCGCGCTCGGCCTCTGGGTGGTGTTCCAGGCCGGCATCCAACTCACGAACAACTTCGGCTGGCTCAACACCGGCTCCATCGCGCTGGGCCTCCTGCTCCTCGACGATCAAATGCTCGCGTCCGCCATCACAAAGTTCCGGTGGCCCCAACGGCCTGGCATCCTACAGTCGCCAGCGGTCGCCCACCTCGTGCCGCCGGTCCCCGCGTGGAGCCTCTACGGGTTGCGCGCCGCACTTGGTCTGCACTTCTCCCTCACGCTGTATTTTTTTTGGACGATCTGCGGTATGCCGGCGGACGGTTTCCCCTCTGCGATCCTCCGGCCCTTGAACTCACTCTTCGCCGATTTTCACAGCGCCAATCCCTACACCCTTTACGCCGGGCTCCTGCCCGCTCGGCGCGCGGTCGAGTTCGAAGGCTCCAACGATGGCGGCCTGACGTGGCGCACCTACGACTTTCGCTATCAGCCGCAGCGCGTGGATCGCATCAGCCCCTTCATCGCGCCATGGTATCCGCGGTTCGAGGCCACGCTCCAGGTCGAAGCCAACCGCCACGTGCCGTCCCCACTCTTCGGCCTCGTCGCCGCCCATCTGCTTCAGCGCGATCCTGCCGTGATCGGCCAGTTTGAACGCGATCCGTTTCCCGATCGCCCACCGACCATGCTCCGCACGCCAGTTTATCAACTCACCTTCACCAGCCGCGCGACGCACCGCACGACTGGCCGCTACTGGCACAAGGAACCTGGCGGCTACCATCAACCGCTAATGGCGGTCAACGAACGTGGCGAAATCACCGAGGCCGCTTCGCCCGTGGACGAACTTCGGATCATGGCCGAACACGGCAACGACCGCGCGCAAAACGACCTCGGCCAGATGTATGTCGACGGCGATGGCGTGCCGAAAGATGGCGCCGTAGCGGCGAAATGGCTGCGCCGGTCCGCCGAGCAGGGCAACGTGGTGGCCCAAACCAATCTCGGCCTGCTCCACGCCAATGGCGCCGGGATCCCGCACGACGAAATCGAGGCCCTGGCGTGGTTCAATCTCGCCGCCGCTGCCGGCGACAGTGCAGCGCTCAAATATCAGGCCATCGCCGCCCAGCGCGTCGGCCGCCAGGGCACGCTGGCGGCGGAGCAACGGACAAAAATAATCCACGTCGAAATCGAGGCTCGGAAAAAAATCCGCCGGTGAATCAATTTTCCGCCGGCAGCGGTTTGCTATTCTGCCGCTGGTCGACCGTCCGCAATTTTGCTTTGGCGATATCCGCCGGGCTCATCCGGTCCATCAGGCGCTTCGCGAACTCGGGCTGACTCGCCCGAATATGCCGCGAGGCCGGATCCTCTCCGGTCGCGCGTTCCGCCGCCGCCAGCAATAATCCCAGCCCCTTCACATCGTCCCGCGGCACGATCCGGTCATTTGCGTGCAACGTGCCCAGGCTGAATAGACCCGGCAAGTATCCGTGATCGGCCGCGCGCTGATACCAACTCGCGGCCTGCGCGTAATTGATCGGCACACCCACGCCATATTCGTGGCAAATCCCGAGATAATGCTCCGCCCCAACTTCGCCCTCCGTCTCCAGCTGCGTGTAGAGCGCGAACGCCCGCGTCGGATTCGCCCGCCCACCCGCCCCGCGCGCATACATGTCCGCGAGACGAAACCCGGCCGGCAAAAATCCCGCCGCAAAGTCCTCCTCATAAATCCGAAAAGCCTCCGCGTAATTGCCGCTTCGCAGCGCCGCGTCTCCGGTCGCGAGACTGCGCTCGCCGAGCTGGCCGCGCTCGTCGATTTGCATCATCGGCAGATAGTCACCCGCCGGCTCCCGCCGCCAGTAGTGCCCGGTCTCGCGATGAGTTTTCAGATCCGTGAACGCGAGCCGGTAACCCCGCATTCGGATCATCGTGGGCGGACGATCAGGAAACGGATCGCGCGCAAACAACGCCATCACCCGCGGATTCCGGACGAGCAGGTGGCCGGCCACCGCCGGGAAGAGCGGCGATTTTCGCCCGCTCAACACCTCGATTTCCATCGTGGCGTCGAACCGGGAAAACCACGGTGCGATAAACCCACCGATGCGATCCTCGCGCTGTGGGATGTTTTTGTAATCATAGGCGCGCCACGTCCTCCCGCCATCGTTGGAACCGGCGAACTCCACGTGGTAGCGCACCGCCTCGAACTTCGCGTAGAGGTGATACCCATTCGCGCTGCGAAACTCCCGGACGAGCTTCGCCGGCCCGGCCAGCACGACGGGGACCTCGTTCTCGGGCACGCCGACGATCTTCGCGAAAGAAAAAAACGTGAGATAAAAATGCGCCCCGAGCGCCACGCGCAAACCATGCAGCCGCCACGGTGTAATCGCCGGCCCCGCGGAAATCCCCGGTGCCTTCGCGGCCAGCAGCTCCGCCAGTTTTCGCAACCCCAGCCGGTCCGCCGCACCACGAATCATCTGATCGTCCAGCAGCAGCACGCCCAGGCCGAGCGACGCGGTGTTCAGCCAGCCAAAATTGCTCGTGAGCTGGATGCCGGCCTGCAACGCCGCCCAGGTCCAAAACGCAAACCACCGGCCCCGCCGGCCGCCGAACACCGCCACGACCGGTGCCACCAGCTCCGCCGCAAACGTCAGCGCAATCTCGCCCAGATGGTAGAAATGGGGCAGCTGAAAATCCAAGTAACCCAGAATCGTCGGAAACGGGCTCGTCTCATACAAGACCTCCATCGCCGAGAGATCGCGCCAGTGCGGGTCGCCCGCGGTGAGTTTCACCAACCCCGACTCAAACATCACGCGGAAGAGCAGCCACCGCACCATGAACACGGCGATGGGCCGCGCCGGCGAAGTCCCGCCCAACCCGGGGCGAAATCCCGCGGGCGCGAAGGGAAGGCAGAGCAACGCCACCTCGAGCATGAGTTTGTCGAGTTGCGCCGGTGAAAACGCGCGCCACGTCGACACGAACGACAGGAAAACCAGCCAGCAAACGAAGAGCGCCATCCGCGGCCACAGGTTCAGGACCAGCGCCACCGCCGCCGCCATCCCGAGCCAACCGAGCGTCGCGATCATGCCCGTGCTCGTGTTGAGCCAAAACAGGCTCGGCGCGTGCAGGAACCCCTCGAGCGCATTCGGAAAAGTCTTTCCGATCTGCGCAAAAAATTCGTCGAGTTGCGCGAGGCCATTCGGCGCCAGCAGCGCCTGGCCTTGGGCGATGACGCCCGCGAAGACAAAAAGGTAAACGACCCCGACTGCCCGCAACACGAACCACCGCGGCCAGAAATAAGTCGCATCGCCGCCGAGCGCAGAAAATTCCCTGACCTGCCGCCACGCCATCCCGGGCAGCCCATTCGCCGCCGACGGCACCACCAGAGCTTTTTTCGTTAGGTCAGACATGGAGAAATCCGCGTTCGCCGTCGCATCAACGCCTACGACCAGTGAGTCAGCGGCACAGCTCGTTCAAGACTCAACTCGCGGCCGGTCACGCCGACTCGGATTTCGAGGCTGGGTGCGGCATGTGGCGACGGCGGGCGCACCTCAATTCAACCTCGCCGCCGTCGCTGTTTTCCACTGCGCTATTCCCGTCAGTTTTGGTTCACCATGAAGACCCCGCATGCTGCTTTTCTGCCGGTTTTGCTCGCCGTTGCCCTTCTGACCGGCTGCGTCAGTGCGCGCACCACTCGCATTCAGGAGAATGCCGGGCTCTACGCCTCACTCGATCCGCTCAGCAAGAAGCTGATTAATGACGGCTTGATTAATTTGGGCTTCACGTCCGAGGCCGTCTACATGTCGCTCGGTCGACCCAATCACATCGCCACCACCGAGACGCCGGAGGGCTCGATGGAAACATGGACCTACCGGAACTACCTTTATGGCAAGACCCGAGGCATCACGGTCCCGCCTCCTGGGTCCACGACCATGCGGCAGACCCGCACCAGTTCTACTCCCAGTTCGGCCAATGCGGGCATTTCTCCCAGCGGAGCGATCCCGGCCGCGCCGATGGCCACCGAAATCAGTGATGCCCCGCTCGCCACCCTGCTGCTCGATCTGCGCGATGGCCGCGTCGTCGCGGCCCGCCTCGAATTTTAGGGAGGGGTTTCAAACGCGGTGGAAAGCGCATTATACCCTGACGGACTACGAAAATCCCGGGCCAGCTGCGAAATCCTCGATCAAGAAATTCCAGTCTTCGAATATTATGTTGGGAAAACAAGTTCGGCGGGATTGTAATACCGATCAATTCCTCCCCGATTTGTTTCAGCCGTGAAGCCCGTGCGCCTTCCGCGCATTCGTGGTTAAAAATAATTCCCGTTCAAGACGCCCCCCGCTCTGTTCATGCCTGCTCCCCCTCTTATCGGCCTCGACCTCGGCGGCACCAAATGTGCCGTCGCGGTCCCCGCGGGGAAATTCGGCGTGCGTGAGACCGCCCGCTTCCCCACCGCCGCGCCCGCGGCGACACTCACCCGGATCTTCGCCGAGATCGCGGCGCTCAATCCTCCGCGCCACGCGGTCTTCGGCATCTCGTGCGGCGGCCCGCTCGACGCCGCGCGCGGCCTCATCCTCTCGCCGCCGAATCTCCCCGGCTGGGACCGCATCGCGATCTGCACCGAGCTCACCGCGCGCTTCGGCGGTCGCGCGTTTCTGATGAACGACGCCAACGCCTGCGCCCTCGCCGAGTGGCAGTCCGGCGCCGGCCGCGGCACGCGTCACATGATCTTCCTCACGATGGGCACCGGCATGGGCGCCGGCCTCATCCTCGACGGCCGGCTCTATGCCGGCACCACCGGCGACGCCGGCGAAGTCGGCCACCTGCGCCTCGCACCGGATGGCCCGGTCGGTTTCGGCAAGGCCGGTTCGTTCGAAGGTTTCTGCTCCGGCGGCGGGATCGCGCAACTTGCCCGCACCCGCGTCGCCGCGCACGCCGGCGATTCGCTGCTCAAGAAACTTTCGCCCGCCGAACTTACCGCCCACGCCGTGGCCGTCGCCGCCGAGCAAGGCGACGCCCTCGCCCTCGCCCTCTGGGCCGCGGTCGGCACCCGCCTCGGCGAGGCCCTGGCGCTGCTCGTCGATGTGCTGAACCCCGAGCGCATCGTCCTCGGCAGCATCTACGCCCGCTGCGAACGATTCATCGCGCCCGCCATGCTGGCCGCCCTGCGCCACGATGCACTCGCTCCCAGCGTCGCCGCCTGCACCATCGTCCCCGCCGCCCTCGGCGAAACCATCGGCAGTCACGCCGCGCTCGCGATCGCCCGCTATCACCTTTCCCTTTCCACCCCGTGAACCACCCCACCCGCCGCAGCTTTCTCAAGCACTCGGCCGTCCTCGCCGCCACCCTTCCTTTTGCGGAGCTCGATCTGCGGGGCGCTGCCACGCCCGCCGCCGTCAGCCCGCCGTCGCCCGCGGAGGGACCGCGCGGTTTGCTCTTTGACGCCTCCGACCTGCCGCGCATCCGCGCCAACGCCCGCCATCCGCGCTTCGCCACCCTCTGGCAAAGCATGCACGAGGCCGACCTCGCGGCCGACCGGGATTTTCTCGCGAACAAGGTCAACCTCCGTAACCACGTCCTCGACTTGCTGCGGGTGCAGAAAATCATGGAGCGCGCCTGCGTGCTCTACGCGGTCGAGGGCGATCCCGCGCAACTGGAGCTGGCCCGCAGCGCCATCCGCAAGATGCTCGAGTATCCCGAGTGGGACAGTTTCCTGGAGGGCGGCCGGCAGATCTTTGGCCTGCAGCGCGCCCCGGAGGGCAGCATCGCGCTGCTGCTCGCGCTGGATTGGCTCAAGGGTGCGCTGACCACCGCGGAGGTCGCCGCGATCGAGGAGGCTGTGGCCACTAAAGGCGCGCCGGCCTGCTACACCGCGATCTACGGCATGAAGTATCCCGACCGCGTGCAGGGCTGGGGCTGGAACCCGCGCAGCGACGTGAAGGACTTCCGGCACATCGACCTCAAGCGCTGGCCGCTCATCCTCAACGCGACCAATCTCAAGATCATCCCAACCGCCGCCCTCGGTCTGATCGCGTGCCACTTCCGCGGCCGCCGGGCCGAGGCGGCTGGCTGGCAGGAGCTGGCCCGTTCCTGCGCGCGGGCCTTTGCCACCATCTATGGCAGCGACGGCTCCTATGACGAAGGCATCAGCTACTGGGGTTACACGACGCTCCATATGGCGCTGTTCGCGGAAGCGCTCTGGCGCACCCAGGGCATCGACGACCGCGCGCTGATCGACTACCCGGGCACCGCGCGCTACGCTTTGGGCATGACCATGCCCACGCTCCCCAGTGACCATGCGGTCGCCAATTTCACGCACGTCGAGGGCTTCATGATGCCGATGGTGAAACCGGAGTTCGACATCGTGAATTTCGGCGACGCCAACGGCGCGGTCGATGTCTCCGTCGCCGCCTGGATCGGCCGCACCAAGCAAGACCCGGTGGCCAGCTTTGTCGCCCGCGACATCGGCGAGGCCCGTTATCTCTACGGCCTGATCTGGTATGACGCCGGCGCCACCGTGGCCGCGCCCGAGCCGGCGTTGCTCGATCAGCGGATGAGCAACGACCTCGTCATTTCGCGCACCGGGTGGACGGCCCGGGACAGCGTGCTCGCGTTCCGCAGCGGCGGGCCGGGCAACCACGAGCACGCCGACCGCAACAGCGTTATTTTCAAAGCCTACGGCGAACGCCTGCTCCACGACCCGACTCGCGCGGCCTACATCGCCACCCAGCCGCGCTGGATCCTCCGGCTCACCGGCGCGCACACCGCCGTGCTGATCAACGGCCAGGGCCACCAGTATCACGACGGCAGCGAGGGCACGAATGCCTCCTGGTCGTTTGCCCGCGTCATCGACTATCGCACCGGCCCCGGCTGGATGACGGTGACCAGCGACGTCACCGACGCCTACCAGCTCGTCAACCGCAGCGTGGCGCGCGTGGCCCGCACCCTCGTGTTTCTCAAGCCGGATATCGTGGTGTTTCTCGACCGCGTGACGCTGGCGGACGCCAAGGCCTCCGTGCAGGTTCGGTTTCAGGCCAACAACGAAGACCTCGCCGCCACGCTCTCGCTCCCCGGCGACAACTTCCTCATCGCCCGCCCGCGCGCGACGCTGCTCGGTCACGTAGCCCGCCGACCCGGACTCACCGTGCGGCTCGGCAAACTGCCGCTGGCTGAAAAGGACGGCTCGCAGCCGTTCGCCGAGGTCGAGTCCGCCGAGGCGACCGATCACGAAATCCTCAACGTCTGCAGCGCGCGGCCCACCGGCGAGGCGCACGGCGACCTGCGCCTCAGTCGCGCCGGCGCCGTCTGGCGCGTGCAGGGCACGCATCACGGCGCCGCCTTGGATCTGACGCTCAACACCGCTGGTCCTCTGCCCGTCATCACCATCGCATGAACTCCAGCCGCCGCACGTTCCTCAAGTCGACCACCACTCTCGCCGCCGCGCTGCCCTTCGCCGCCTTGCGGGTCGACGGCGCCCCGGCCGCGGCTCCCGCCCCCGGCGCCGGTGGCCCACGCCGCGGGCTGTTCTTCGACGCCACGGATCTCCCGCGCATCCGCGCCAACACCACCGACCCGCGCTTCGCCGCCTACTGGCAGTCGCTCGTCAGCGCCGACCTCGTCGACGACACCGGTTTCCTTGAGCACAAGGTCCGCTACAACAATCACGTCGCCGACATGATGCGCGTGCGGCAGATTCTCGAGCGCTCGTCGTTTGTCTACGCGGTCAATCGCGACGCCCAGCATCTGGCGATCGCGAAACTCGCCGCGCGCAAACTCCTCGATTATCCGAAGTGGGATTATTTTCTTGAGGGCGGCAAACAAGTGTTCGGCCTGCAGCGCGCGCCGGAGGCGACGATCGCGATGTGTTGCGCGCTCGACTGGATCGGCGACGCGCTCTCCGCCACCGAACGCACCGACATTGAAAAGGGCATCGCGGAAAAAGGCGCCCCCGCGTGCTTCACGACGCTCTACGGCATGAAGTATCCCGACCGCGTGAAGGGCTGGGGGTTCGACCCGGAGGACGACTATCCGCAGGCGTTTCGCGTCAATCTCGCCCGCTGGCCGCTGATCCTGAACGCCACCAACCTCAAAGTCATTCCGATCGCCGGGCTCGGATTGGCCGCGTGCGCGCTGCACGGCAAGCACCCACAGGCGGAACAGTGGCTCGATCTCGCCCGCTCGAGCGCGAAGGCATTTTCGACGCTGTTTGGCAGCGACGGCAGCTACGACGAGGGCGTGAGCTATTGGGGTTACACGGTGATGCATCTCGCCATGTTTGCCGAGGTGCTGTGGCGCACGCGCGGCATCGACGATCGCCACCTCCTCAACTATCCCGGCACCGTCCGCTACGCACTCGCGCTCACGATGCCCACGGTCGGCAACGGCCTCGTGCCGCCGAGCGGCCCGCGCAACCTCGTGGTCCCGACCCTGCGCGCCGAATCAAAGAACGACATCGTCAACTTCAGCGACTCGCTCACCAACTCCGACGTGTCGGTGGCCGCGTGGGTCGCGCGCACGCACCGCGATCCGCTGTCGCAGTGGTTCGTGCGCGGGGTCAGCGAGGCGAAGTTTCCGTTTGCGCTCATCTGGCACGAGTCGGCCGCCCCGGCCGCGCCGCCGGGCCCAGAGCTGCACGACGTGCGGCTCACCAACGATCTCGTCGTCTCGCGCACGGGCTGGGCTGCCGCGGATTCCGTGGTCGCACTGCGCAGTGGCGGGCCGGGCAATCACGAGCACGCCGACCGCAACAGCGTCATCTTCAAGGCGCACGGCGAGCGGCTGTTTCACGACCCGTTTCGCGCCGGCTACTCTTACACAACCGAGCGCTGGAAACTCCGCCTCACCACCGCCCACACCGCCGTGCTGATCAACGGCCAGGGTCACCAATACCACGACGGCCACGAGGGCACCAATCCCTCCTGGGCGTGGGCGCGCGTCACGGACTTCAAGACCGGCCCCGGCTGGATGACCGTCACCAGCGACGCGACCGAAGCCTACGAACTCGTCAACGCCAACGTCACCCGCGTCGAGCGCACGCTCGTGTTTCTTAAACCCGATGTGCTCCTCATCCTCGACCGCGTGAAATTGAAAGCGGTGCCGCTCGCGGTGCAGGCGCGGTTTCAGGTGTTCAACGACGACGAAGGCGGGAGCTGCACGGCGAGCGGCACCGCTTTCGAGATCGTGCGACCGCAGGCGTCGCTGCGGGCGAAGGTGGCGGCCGCGAGCGGTCAGCCGGCAGCGAAAATCCTCCGGCATGAAATCTCGGAAGCGGAAGGCACGTTCCCGTTCGTCGAGGTTACCTCGGCCGCCGCGCTCGAGCACACGCTCCTCACCGTCAGCACCGCCGCCCCGAAAGGCAGCGCGCACGGCGAGCTCGCGCTCAACCGGATCGAAGGCGGCTGGCGGGTGACTGGCACGCATGGTCGGATGCGGGTGAATGTTTCGCTGGTCATCGGAGGCAGCGGCGTGGTGGCGGTCACGATATGAAACTCACGCTGTTTGAAGTAGGGCGGGGCTATGACCCGCCCTTCGAACGCTCAACGCCCAAAAGGGCGGGTCAAAGACCCGCCCTCCCACGGAGCGCCTGATGTCCCGCTTCAACACCGTCAACGCCGCCGACTACGCGCTCATCGCGCTCTACTTTGGCGTCGTCATTTTCGTCGGCTGGTATTCGGCGCGGAAAACCAAAAACACCGACGACTACTTCAAGGGCGGCGGAAAAATTCCGTGGTTTCTCGCAGGCGTGTCGAACTGGGTGTCGGGCTTCTCCGCGTTCATGTTTGTGGCCGCAGCCGGCTTCACCTACCGCAACGGACTCGGTGCCGCCGTCGTGTTCACCTCGGCGACTTGGGCCTATCTGGTCGGCGCCTTCTACTTCGCCTCGCGCTGGCGGCGCGCGCGCATCAACTCGCCGCTCGAATTCCTCACCCGCCGCTACTCGTCGTCCACCACGTATTTCTACTCGGTCACCGCCGTCGTGCCGCAGATCATCGGCATCGGCCAGGGCCTCTACATCCTCTGCATCTTCGTCGCCACCGCCCTCGGCTTCGCCGGTGGCTCGCACCTCGTGCTGGGCTTCACGTTCAGCGGACTGGAACTCACCATGATCACGGTCGGGCTGGTGATGATCGCTTACACCGTCGTCGGCGGCCTGTGGGCCGCCGTGCTCAGCGACGCCGTGCAGGGCGTGATCATTCTCGTCACCTCGCTGATTATTTTTCCCGTGACGTTCCTGCACCTCGGCAACGGCGCGGGTCTCGGCGCCGGTTTCTCGCGCCTGTGGCACGAGGCGCCCGCCCACTACTTCGGCCTGAACGGCCAGACCGGCCAGCCGCTCTTCCTGCTCTGCTATGCAATCAATGTCCTCCTCGGCTACAACGTCGCCTGGTGGCAGGTGCAGCGCTACCAGAGCGTCCCGGACGAGCGCAGCGCGCGCAAAATGGCCTTCCTCTGCGCCGGTCTCTCCTTCTTCGGGCCGTTGCTGTGGATTCTCCCCATGATGGGAGCGCGCGTGCTGTTCCCGGACATTGCGACCCTTTGGCCGCAGTTCAAGGCGCCGGAGGAAGCCTCCTATGTCAGCCTCGCGCTGATGCTGTTGCCGCACGGCATGATCGGCTTCGTCGTCGCCGCCATCCTCTCCGCCACTCTCGGCCAGGCGAGCGATGGCTTCAACTGGCTCGCCGCCACCACCACGCGCGACATTTATGTGCCGCTGCGCCAGCGCGCCGGCCTGCCCGTCCCGTCCGACACGCACCAGATGCGCGTCGCGCAGCTCACGATGCTGGTCATCGGCGTGCTCGGCATCGTCTCCGCGTTGTTCATCGCCAAGACGGGCGGCGCGTTCGATTTCGGCCTGAAATATTATTCACTCACCGGCCCCGGCTTCATGATGCCCGTGCTGCTCGGCATGATTTATCGGAAGACCCCGTGGTGGTCCGGCATCGCGTCGAGCACCGCCGCGTTTGTCGCGGCCTTCAGTTTCCTGGCCGCCGGGGCGTTTCCAGCGCATGTCTACGAGCGTAATATTCTCAGCGCGAGCATCGCCGCGACCGTGGTGTTTGTGCTCTCCGCATTTTTCTATCGCGCCGACGACCCGCGCAGCGCCGAGTGCCGGCGCTTCGACACTGATCTCCGCACGCCCGTGCCGATCGACCCCGATATGCCCGCCGGCGGCCTGCGCGACTACCAGATGCTGGCCCTGGTGAGCGTGCTGCTCGGCGTCGTGCTCCTGGCGTGCGTCGTGCTCCCGTCCTCTCCCCTCGCCTCACCGCTGATCAACGTGGTCGCCGGCGGCCTGCTCTTCGCCATCGGCGGCTTCCTCTGGCGCGCCTCGCGCCCGGCCAAGATACCGTTCTCACCCCCGAACAAGGCGGTCTCCCCATTGGTGTCCAATGAGTGAGCATTAGTGGGTCAAAACGGCCTTGGTATTCATCCGTGCCCATCCGTGAAATCCGTGGTTAGTTTAAAAACGTAGCCTTCACCGACCAATGCGTCTTCCCGCGCAACTCTATCAGCAGTTCGACGCCGACCCGTCGCGCCCCGTGCCCGCCGAATCCTACGGCGGCTGGCAGCAACTCGACGTCGAGCTCGCCCCCGAACACACCGCGCTTGTCGTGATGCACGCGTGGGATGGCGGGGCGCCGCACGAATTCCCCGGCTGGCGTCGCGGCGTCGAATATCACGCGCGCGCCGAGACAATTCTCGCCACCGTTTTTCCCTCGCTCCTCACGGCCGTCCGAGCTTCGCCGCTGCCGGTCTTCCATGTCGTGGGCGGCGGCATAGACTATTACTCGCACCTCCCCGGTTACCAGCGCGCCGCCCCGCTCGCCGGCGAATCGCCTGCGCCCGCGCGCGTCGTTCGCGATCCTGCTTACGACGAACTCCAACGCCTCCGCGCCGCGCGCGGTTTTCCCGGCGCGCACAATGCCGCCGACATCGCCGCCGGTTTTGCCCGGCTCAATTTCGCGCCCGCCGCGCGCCCGGTCGGCGACGAAGGCATCGCCGAAAACTCCGCCCAACTCGCCGCGCTCTGCCGCGCGCACGGTGTGAATCACCTGATCTACGTCGGCTTCGCGATCAACTGGTGCTTGCTTATGTCGCCCGGCGGCATGGTCGACATGGCGCGTCACGGCTGCCTGTGCTCGACGATTCGCGAAGCGGTGACCGCCGTGGAAAATCGCGAGACCGCCCGCGACGAGCGCGAGAAACAGCAGGCGCTGTGGCGTGTCGCGCTCGAGTTTGGCTTCGTGTTCGCGCTCGAAGATTTTTTGCCGGCGCTCTCCACTCTCCCTTCACGATGACGTCGCCCGCCTCCTCCCTCGCCATCCACGGCGGCCCGAAAGCCGTCACCGCCGTGCGCGCCGCGCCGCGCCGTTGGGGGCGCGAAGAACTGGAGCGGCTCACCGCGATGGTCGAGCAGCCGTCGCTCTTTTATTGGAACGGTCCGCAGACGAATGCGCTGCTCGCCGAGTTTCGCCGCGTTTATCCGTTGCTGTGGGTCATGCCGTGCTCGTCGGGCTCGGCCGCGCTCCACATCGCGGTCGCGGCGCTGCGGCTGCCGCCGGGCTCGGAGATCATCACGTCACCCGTCACCGACATGGGCTCGGTCATCGGGATTCTTTATCAGCAATGCGTGCCGGTGTTCGCCGACATCGATCCGCACACCTACAACCTCGATCCCGCCGACGTCCGCCGCCGCATCACGCCGAAGACGCGCGCGCTCATGGTCGTCCACCTCGCGGGCAACCCAAGCGACATGGACGCGCTCATGGCCATCGCCCGCGAGCACAAGCTCGATGTGATCGAGGACTGCGCGCAGTCGTGGGGCGCGTGCTATCGCGGCAAGCCCGTTGGACTCTTCGGCCGCCTCGCGTGCTACTCCCTCAACGAATATAAGCACATCAGCAGCGGTGACGGCGGCATCGTCGGCACCAACGATGAAACCCTGGGCCTCTCACTCACCAAATGGGGCGACAAGCACTACGACCGCGTCGCCGGCGGCCGAAATCCCGAAACGCTTTCGCCGAACTATCGGATCAGCGAACCGCAGTCCGCCGTCGCCGCTGCCCAAATGGTCAAACTTCCTGCCATCGTGGCGGCGCACATCCGCTTCGGCACACGACTGCTCACCCACCTGCGAGAACTCGCGCTGCCGGGTGTCATGCTGCCCTCGGTCGATCCGCGCGACACCCACAGCTTCTGGTTCGTGCTGCTGCGGCTCGAACTCGCGTGCTTCCGCTGCACGCGTGAGGAATTCGTCGCCGCTCTCGTGGCCGAGGGCGCGCACGCGGTGGCCGGCTACATTCCGAAGCCGATGTATCGTTACCCGTTGTTTCAAAACCACGATTTCTTTGCCGGTGGCTGGCCCCTCCGTGACGCGGGGCTGACGACCATGGACTACCGCACCGTCTCGTGTCCCGTCGCCGAGGCGATGCTGGTGGACGGCGTTTCGCTGTCGATCAGTCCGACGATGTCCGACGAATTCGTCGATCAGACTGCCACTGCTCTTGCGAAAGTGGCGCGGCATTTCGCGGCGTAGCGTGCGCGTGAGACGTTTGAGGTAGGAGCCTGCTTGCAGGCGATTTAGGGGGCGAGGCGGCACCGATGCCCAAACATCGCCTGCAAGCAGGCTCCTACCTTCGGGCTATTCCGCCGTGGACAGGTTTTCTCATTCGCCGAGAAACCGCTGCAAATTTCCCGTCGCGATCCGCGTCGCCACGCGGGCTGGCACACCGGCGGCCGTGAGCTTCGCCACCTCCGCCGCCGTGATCAGAAACGGTGTGTGCGAGCCGAACACGAGCTGACGCGGGGAAACTCTTGCGAGCAGATCCGCCACCGTCCGCTCCCATTCGGCCAACGACAGGTCCGCCAGCAACCGAGGGTGCCTCGGCAAGAGTTCCCTGATCTCCGGCCGATACATTCCCATCGCCAGCACCGGCAACTGCGGGTGCCGCGCAAGGAACGTGCCCATTGCCTTGGTCGGCACGCCTTTGATCCGCAGCGCGAAATATTCGTGCCGCTCATCCACCAGCCGCACTTGCACAATCAACCGCCGCCGGCGCCGTTGCAGCTCCCCCACCAGTTCATCCGCGACGCGCGAGGTCAGCCGATAGTTGTGATAGTTCGGCAGCACCCGCACGGCGATTACGCGCGGGTCCGCCGCGCACGCCGCCAATTCCTCGCGCCAGTTGGCGAGCGCGAGATTAATCACCGGCACCGGCACGAGCGCCGCGATGCCTCGCGTCGCGCGCAGCAATGCCCGATTCGCCGGTCCCGGCTCGGGGGCGAACACCGCATCCAGCGGGGACACCAGCGCGCGGCGAATGCCGTGGCGATGCAAGTGCTCGACGAGTGAGCGCGCATCATGGGCCGGCAGAAACGCAAACGGCCACCGGCCGATCCAGGTGTTGGCATCGAAGAGCGTCATGGCAGCTGCAGCAAGGCGCGCGCGTTGTCGCGCAGGATTTTTCGCTGCGTCGCGGCGTCGAGCGCCGAGCCGGTGACGCGCGCGATGGCCACCGGCAGGTCGCGCACTGGCAGGTCCGAACCGTAGAGCACGCGGCCGGCGCCGAGCTTTTCGACGGCATATTCCATGAGTCCCGTCTCCGGCGCCGCGCCCGACGTGTCGACCCAGAGATTTTCGCACGATTTCGCGGCGAGCACCCCACGGACACCGCAGCCGGTGAGATGCGCCATGATGATCCGCACGTTGGGAAACCGCCGCGCGAGCGTGGCCACGTCTTCCGGATCGGTATGGAAGGCCCGCTGCTTGATCTTGGTCATGCTCCACGCGTGCTGCAGCACGACGAGTCCGTGCACTTCGGCTGCGGCCATCACCGGTCGCATGCAAGCAGCGCGCGCGTTGTTGGCGATCTCCAGCTTCAGCCCGCGGAAACCCCGTCCGACGGCGCGCGCAACTTCGCGCCCGACCGCCCGCTCGCCGAGGGTGGGATTGAGATAGCAGAACCCGACAAAATAATCCGGATGCCAACGCAGCAGTAGCGCGGTCTCGTCGTTGATCAGCGCAACCTGCGCCGCGGTTTGCGAACGACTGAAGGCCAGCACATCGCCCAGCGCGACCATCCGCTCGATGCCGAGCGCCCGGCCCCGGGCCACCAGCGCGTCCACCGCGGCGCGGCTGCGCCCCTCGCGAAAGCAGACGGGATGCGTGTGGACGTCGATAATGCACATGAAAGATTTAGCGGATTGCGCTTGGCAACCGGGAGGCTGCGGCCGCGAAATGAGGCTGGCAAGCCCGGGCGGCCTTCCCGCCTAGCCTCGCTGCAAATTTCATGAGCTCCGCCCCAACCACCGATCGCGAGATCGAGCTGCTGCTGTCGCAGCCGACTCCGGCGGTCGTCGAGTGCCTGCGCCGGCTCGACGGCGAATTCATGGTGCTCGGCGTTGGCGGCAAAATGGGCACGTCGCTCGCGGTGATGCTGCGGCGCGCGCTCGATAGCGCCGGGAAGAAATCCACGACCGTCTATGGCGTGTCGCGATTCAGCCGGTCCGAGGCACGCGCCGAACTCGCTGGTTTCGGGGTGAAGACGCTCCCGTGTGACCTGACGCATCGCGCGGATGTGGTGGCGCTGCCGGCGGTCGCGAATGTGCTTTATCTCGCCGGACAGAAATTCGGCACGGATGCGGCGCCGGGCGAAACCTGGCTGCAAAACGTGGTCGTTCCAGCGCTCGTGGCGCCGCACTTCCGCAGCTCGCGCCTCGTGGTATTTTCGACGGGCTGCGTCTATCCCTTCGTGCCCACGAACGGCCCGGGCGCCACCGAAGCGACGCCGGTTGCCTTCGTCGGTGAATACGCGAGCACCTGCGTCGGCCGCGAGCGAGTGTTCACGCACATGGCGGGCGCGTTCGGCACGCGGCAGCTGATGCTCCGGCTCAATTACTCCGTCGAGCTGCGCTACGGCGTGCTCGTCGACATTGCGACCAAGGTGTTCCGCGGCGTGCCGATCGACCTCTCGATGGGCTGGCTCAATTGCATCTGGCAGGGCGACGCCTGCGCGCGGGCCATCCAGTGCCTCGAACACACTGCCAACCCGCCGCGCATTCTTAATATCACCGGCCCGGAAAAACTCCGTATTCGCACCCTTGCCGAAGAATTCGGCCGCCGGCTCGGCCACGCCCCCGTGCTCACCGGCACCGAGGCGCCCACGGCCTGGCTCGCTGACGCCAGTGAATCGCTCGCGCTCTTCGGGCCGCCGGCGGTTTCGACCGATGAGATGATCACCCGCATCTCCGAGTATGTGCGCGCCGAAGGCCGGCTGCTTGGCAAACCCACGCACTTCGAGGCGCGGGACGGAAAATTCTAAACCACCATGGATCTTCGCCGCCATCTACTCGCCGGTCACGTCATCCCCGCCCACCCGCTAGCGCTCGATGACCGCCGTCATTTCTCCGAGAAGCACCAGCGGGCGCTCACCCGCTACTATCTCGCCGCCGGGGCCGGCGGACTGGCGGTCGGCGTGCATTCGACACAGTTCGAAATCCGCGAGCCAAAGCACGGCCTCCTCAAGCCCGTGCTCGCGCTCGCCGCGGAAACCACCGCCGCGGAGGTGCGCCGCACGCCTCGCGATGTCGCCTTGATCGCCGGCGTCTGCGGCCGCACCCGGCAGGCCGCGGCCGAGACGGAGCTCGCCCACGGGCTCGGCTACCACGCGGCGCTGGTCAGCATGGCGGCGTTCAAGACCGAGCCGGAGACCGAGATCATCGCGCACGTTTCCGCCATCGCGGAGATTTTGCCGATCGTCGGATTTTATCTGCAGCCCGCCGTCGGCGGGCGCGCGCTGAGCTTCGCGTTCTGGCGGCGGTTCGCGGAAATCCCGGCGGTCGTCGCCATCAAGATCGCGCCCTTCAATCGCTACCAGACGCTCGACGTCGTGCGTGCGGTCGCCGCAACCGGCCGGGATGATGTCGCGCTCTACACCGGCAACGACGACACGATCGTGGCCGATTTGCTCACGCCGTTTCCCACCGTCAGCGGCGGGCCCAAACACGCCCGCCGCATCGTCGGCGGCCTGCTCGGTCATTGGGGGTTGTGGACGCACGCGGCGGTGCGGCTCTTCCACGAGGCGAAACTCGCCGCCGGTCGCGCCCAGCTCGACACCACGTGGCTCACGCGCGCCGTAGCCGTGACCGACATGAACGCCGCGGTCTTCGACGCCGCTCACCAATTCAGCGGCTGCCTCTCGGGCATTCTCGAGGTGCTGCGCCGGCAGGGACTCGTCGGCACGAATCATTGCCTCAATCCTCGCGAGGTGCTTTCGCCCGGCCAGGCCGCCGAGCTCACCCGGGTGAGCCGGGCCTATCCCGATTTGATCGACGACGATTTTGTCGCCGCGCACCGCGACGCCTGGCTGCGTTGAACCATGTCCACCCGGTCACCGCCGCAATCCAGCGAGGAGCTGCTCGCGCAGCTGGTGTCGTTCGACACCGTCAACCCGCACTTCGGCGGCCCGGTCGGTGGCGAGGCGGCGCTGGCGGCGCACCTCGAAACGCTCGCGCGCAGCTGGGGCCTCGCGACTCGTCGCTGTCCGGTCGACGAGCACCGCTTCAATCTCCTTATCACCTGCGAAGCGGCTCCGGGCAGTGAGTGGCTGATTTTCGAAAGCCACCTCGACACCGTGAGCACCGTCGGGATGACGATCGCACCCTACGCGCTGCGCGCCGACGGCGACCGGCTCTACGCCCGCGGCGCGTGCGACACCAAGGGTTCCGGTGCCGCGATGCTGTGGGCGCTGCGCACACTCGCGCGCGAACCGGTCCGACCCCGCCACCTCGCGGTGCTGTTCGCCGTGGACGAAGAGGCGCACATGACCGGAGCCCGGGCCTTCGCGGCGGCCGAACTCGCCGGCCTCGCGCCGCTGCGCGGGCTTATTGTCGGCGAGCCCACGCAATTGCGCCCAGTCGTCGCGCACCACGGCGTGGTCCGGTGGCGCACGACCACACGCGGGATCGCCGCGCACTCCGCCGATCCCACGAAGGGCCGATCCGCCATCTCCGCGATGACCCGGGTGATCGACGCACTGGAGTCGCATTACGTGCCGCTCGCCAACCGCACCGACCTGCTCACCGGTCGCGCCGCCGCGAGCATCAATCTCATTCGCGGCGGCTCCGCCGTGAATATCATTCCCGACTCCTGCGAGATCGAGTGCGACCGCCGCCTCGTGCCCGGCGAAACCGCTGAAGCCGCGCTCGCCGCGCGCGACGCCACGCTCGCCGGTTTCGCGGTGGAGCATGATCGCGTCTACCATGTGCCGCCGTTGCCCGCGGCATCCGGTCGCCCCCTGCTCGCTTGGGCGCAGCCCGCGTTTGAGCAATGTGGTCTCGATGCGACCGCGACCGGCGCCGCCTATGTCACCGATGCGAGCCATTACGCGGCCGCCGGCGCCCCCAGCCTCGTGCTCGGGCCCGGCGATCTCGCGCAAGCCCACACCTGCGACGAGTGGCTTTCCCGGCAGCAGCTTGAGGCGGCGACCAAACTCTACTCCGCGCTCATGCGGCTGGCGTAGTCTCGTCGCGACTGTTCGCCCCCAGTCCGGTTGGTCGCCTGACCGGGCCGAACGTCCGTCGGTCCGAACCCGGGCTTGCGGATGGCGAATTTAACGGCACGCTTCGGTCATGACGCGTCAGGTAACAATTGAGCTGCCCGAGGAAGCCGCCCAAGCGATCAACATCAGGCCCGAGCAGTTGCCGCGAGAGTTACGCGAAGCGGCCGTGTTACTCTGGTTTGAGGAGGGCCGGCTATCCCAAGGCCAGGCGGCAGCGGCGTTGGAGCTGCAACGGGGGGAGTTTTTCGATGTGCTCATGGCTCATCAGATTTCTCCGGTCCAGATGACGCCGCAACAGCTCGAAGATGAGTTCCGGCGCACTTGAACGTTGGGTGGTAAATGCGTCGCCGATCATTCTGCTGGCGAAGGCGGGAGTCGTTCATCTGTTGCCCAAACTATGCCGCGAACTGGTCGTGCCAGCCGGCGTCTTGGAAGAAGTCCGACACGGAAAACTCGCGGATGCCGGCCGAGCCTGGCTTGAGACCGGTGGCCGCGCGTTCTTGCGGAAGATCCCGGACTTGCATCCGGTGCTTGAGGGTTGGGGCGGCGGGGCCGGCGAAGCGGAAGTCATTTCTTGGGCGCTGCGAAACCCGGGGTTTGCTGCGATTCTCGACGATCGTGCGGCGCGAGCGCTGGCTACGCGGCATAGCGTGCCGGTGCTTGGTTCGCTGCGCGTCATCGTGATGGCGAAAGAGCGGGGATTAATCCCTCAGGCCCGCCCGGTGCTGGAAAAACTACGCGGAGCCGGCGCCTATGTCAGCGACTCGCTGATTGATCGAGCCATCGTCCTGGCTGGCGAAACTTGAAACCCACACCGGGCTGCGCCCGCGCGCGACCGCCGGTGGTTTGATTTGGGCACGCCGGCACCACTCGACCCGCGCACTACCGGCATTTTCATTACGCGCGTAAATATTGAACAGATCTTGAAGCAGGAAGGCATCATCGAGTAACTCAACCACCCCCATGTTCACCCTCGGCATCGACTACGGCACCAACTCCGTCCGCGCGCTCGTCGTGCGCTGCGCCGACGGCGCGGAACTCGGCTCCTGCGTCGTCAACTATCCTTCCGGCCAACAAGGCGTCCTCCTCGACGCGAAAGACCACAACCTCGCCCGCCAATTTCCCGGCGATTATCTGTTCGGACTCGAAAGGAGCGTGCGCGGCGCGCTCACCGCGGCGAAAAAGCAGCGCGGTTTCGATCCCGCGAAAGTCATCGGCCTCGGCGTTGATACCACCGGCTCAAGCCCGATCCCCGTCGATGCGCGCAACCGCCCGCTCGCCCTCGACCCGAAATGGAAAAAAAACCTCCACGCGCAGTGCTGGCTGTGGAAAGACCACACCAGCTGGCGCGAGGCGGCGCGCATCACCGAGCTCGCCGCACAACACCGCCCGCAGTTCATCGCCAAGTGCGGCAACACCTACTCGTCCGAATGGTTCTGGTCCAAAATCTGGCACTGCCTCGCCGTCGCGCCGAAAGTCTTCGACGCCGCGCACTCGTGGGTCGAGTTCGCCGACTGGGTGCCGTCCGTCCTCGCCGGCGTTACCGATCCCACGCAGGTCAAACGCGGCATCTGCGCCGCCGGCCACAAGGCGCTTTACTGCGACGAGTGGGGGGGCCTCCCCGACCAGGAATTTCTCGCCCGCCTCGATCCGAAACTCGCCGCCCTTCGCGACCGGCTCTACGCCCGCGCCTACGATGCCACCGAACCCGCCGGAGAACTCTGCGCCGCCTGGGCGGCGAAACTCGGGCTGCCCGGCGGCATCCCGATTGCGATTGGCGAATTCGATGTTCACTACGGCGCCATCGCCTGCGGCGTCGCTGAGGGCACGCTCGTCAAGGTCATTGGCACTTCGACCTGCGACTGTGGCGTCGTCTCCGCCGACCAAAACATTCCCGACATCCCCGGCATCTGCGGCATCGTGCGGGGCGCGATCCTCCCCGGCTTCTACGGCCTCGAGGCCGGCCAGTCCGCGGTCGGCGATATTTTCAAATGGTGGGTCGAGGTCGTCTGCGGAGGGGAGGCCGCCCTTCACGCCCGCCTCACCCACGAGGCCGCGCGCCTCGCGCCCGGCCAGAGCGGCCTGCTGGCGCTCGACTGGAACAACGGCAACCGCACCATCCTCGTCGACCCGTTGCTGACCGGCCTGCTCGTCGGCCAGACGCTGCACACCACTCGCGCCGAGATTTATCGCGCACTGATCGAGGCGACGGCGTTCGGCGCGCGCGCGATCATCGAGCGCCTGCGCGAATACGGCGTGCCGATCGACCGCGTCGTCTGCGCCGGCGGCATCGCGGAAAAAAATCCCCTGCTCATGCAAATTTACGCCGACATCACCGGCTGCACGATGGCGGTCTCCGGTTCGTCGCAGACCTGCGCCCTCGGCTCCGCGATCTCCGCCGCCGTGCTCGCCGGCGCGCATAAAAATTTCGCCGCCGCCCAGCGCGCGATGGTCCCGAGGCACCTGAAGCGCTACCGGCCCATCGTGAAAAATCACAAAATCTACGATCAACTCTACGCGCTCTACCGCCAGCTCCACGACGCCCTCGGTGGCCTCAGCAAGACGGCCAGTCTCGGCCACGTGATGAAAGAGCTCCTCGCGATCAAGGCGAAGCAGGCGGCTGGAATTTCCTGATCTTTCACCACGGCGGTCACGGATGAACCCGGCCAGGATCCAAACCCGCCATGCTTGCCGAACCCGGTTCGGCTGACCACGCTCCGCTCACGCCCCACTCCACCCATGCGCTCCCTCCTTCGCTCCGTCTTCGCCCTCGCGCTCCCCGCCGCCGTGCTCGCCGCCTCCGCCGCGACGACCAAGCCCAACGTCATCCTCATTCTCGCCGACGATCTCGGCTACGAAACCATCGGGGCCAACGGCGGCACGTCCTATCCCACGCCGGTGCTCGACCGCCTCGCCGCGACCGGCGTGCGATTCTCGCAATGCTACGCGCAGCCACTCTGCACGCCCACCCGCGTCCAGTTGCTGACCGGCCAGTCGAACGTCCGGAACTATATTAATTTCGGCACGATGGACCCAACGCTCACGACCTTCGGGAATCATTTCCAACGCGCCGGCTACCAGACCGCCATCGCCGGCAAGTGGCAGCTGGGGCAAACCCCGGGACTCCCCCAGAAATTCGGTTTCACGGAATCCTGCCTCTGGCAGCAGACGCGACGCCCACCGCGCTACGCCAATCCCGGCCTCGAATACAACGGCGTCCCCAAGGATTTCACGCATGGCGAATACGGCCCCGATCTCGTGCACGACTTCGTGCACGACTTCATCTCCCGCCACCAAGCCGAACCATTCCTCGTCTACTACCCGATGATCCTCACGCACGATCCCTATCAGCCGACGCCCGACAGCCCGGACTGGGATCCCACGGCCATCGGGGAGCAGGTGAACCGCGCCGAAAAACACTTTGGCGAGATGGTTACCTACATGGACAAGCTCATCGGCAAACTCGTCGCCCACCTCGAATCCCTGCACCTCCGCGAACGCACCTTGCTCGTGTTCCTCGGCGACAACGGCACCGGCCGCGGCACGCGCTCGATGTTTCAAGGCCGCGAGTTTATCGGCGCCAAGGGCTCGACGATCGACGCCGGCATGCACGTGCCGCTGATCGTCAACTGGCCCGGCGCCATCGCGACCAAAGCGGTCTGCGACGACCTCGTGGACACGACCGACTTCCTCCCGACGATCTGCGCCGCCGCGGGGATCACCGTGCCCGCCGCACCGACGCGGGACGGCCGTAGTTTCTGGCCGCAGGTCCGCGGCGAGCGTGGCCAGCCGCGGGACTGGATCTACTCGTGGTATTCCCCGCGCCAGAACAACGATCTCTCCGCCCGCGAATTCGCCTTCAACGCCCGCCACAAACTCTACCGCTCGGGGGAATTCTACGATCTCCAGAATGACCCGGCCGAAGCCAAGCCGCGCGCCGTGGCCGCGCTCACGGGCGAAGCCGCCACGGCCGCGAAAATGTTTCAGGAAGCGCTCGCGAAATTCTCCACGGTCCGCCCGTCCCACCTCGACCAGCTCGCGGCGGCGAATACCGCCGACAAGCCGGCGGCCAAGGGGAAGAAGCAGGCTAAAAAAACGCCATGAAAGTCACCTGGCCGACCTCGCGAACCCTGAGGTTGGCCGGAGGCCTGACCGCCGTCGGACGGCCCGCCCCCGCCGCGGCGTCGCCCTGACCGTGGAGCGATCCCGCTCCCTGAATTCACCATGCGCCGTCCGCTCCGCCTCCTCTCCGCCGTTGCGTGCCTGCCCGCCATCACCCTGGCGACGGCCGGGCTCGTGCTCGCCGGCTGTGCGAAGCGCGATGCCGCAGAGCGCCCGCCCGGCCAAACCCTCCGCATCTCCCAGCGCAACGAACCCGCCGACCTCGACCCCGCCCGCGCCACACTTCCTGACGAATTTTTCGTCATCGGCGCGTTGAGCGAAGGTCTTCTCATCCCCGATCCCGCCGGCGGCGCGCCACTCCCCGGCGCCGCCGAGCGCTACGAAATTTCTTCCGACGGCCTCGTCTACACCTTCCATCTTCGCGCCGACGCCCAGTGGTCCAACGGCGAGCCCGTCACCGCCGCCGACTTCGTCGCCAGCTACCGCCGCCTCCTCACACCCGCTACCGCCGCGCCGAAAGCCCACCTCTTCTACTCGGTCAAAAACGCCCGGGCCTTCGTCGCCGGCGCGCTCGCGGATTTCTCCACCGTCGGTTTCCACGCGACCGATCCGCACACGCTCGTCGTCACACTCGCTCACCCCTTCCCGCGCTTCCCCTACTACGTCGCCAGCGGTCCGTGGCTTCCCGTGAACCCACGCGCGGTCGCGCAGCACGGCCGCACGTGGACGCAACCCGGCCACTTCGTCGGCAACGGCACCTTCACCCTCGCCGAATGGCACGCCAAGCAGCGCATCGTCGTGAAAAAAAATCCCCGCTACCGCGCCGCGGCCGGCATCCGGCTCGACGAAATCCACTTCGTCCTCTTCGACAACGACGATACCGAAGAACGCGCTTATCGCGCCGGCCAGATCGATGTCACTGTCACCGTCCCGCGGACCAAGCTCGCCGTCTACGCCCGGGAACGCCCCGCCGAGCTCCACCGCGCGCCCGCCGCCGAGACGCGTTTTCTTTCCTTCAACACCCAACGCGCCCCGCTCGGCGACGCCCGGGTCCGGCGCGCCCTCGCGCTCGCCGTCGACCGCGCTAAAATCGTCGAGCGCGTCCTGCTGGGCGGCCAGCAACCCGCCTTCCGTTTCATCCCGTCGCAGCTCCGCCCCGCCGCCGCTCCGCCCCTGACTGGGGAGCTGAGCTACGACCCCGCGGAGGCGCGCCGGCTTCTCGCCGCCGCCGGGTTTCCCGCCGGAAAGAATTTCCCGCGCCTCGAACTCGCCGCGTGGTCGCACTCGCAGACGGTCGTGCTCGAAGCCATCCAGGCCATGTGGCGTCAGGAGCTGGGTATCGACCTCACCGTTGCGACCCGCGAAGCCAAGGTCCTCATCGCTGCGCTCGGAACTGGCGACTACGACATCGCCTTCGTCACCACGCTCGCGATCCTCGACGTCAACGATCCCGGCGCGCTGCTCGACAATTTCACCGCCACTGGCGCGAACAATTTCCCGCATTGGCGCTCCGCCGAATTCGATCGGCTGCTCCCGTCGGCCGTAATCGAGCGCGAGCCAACGCGGCAGGCCGCGCTGCTCGCCGCGGCCGAGTCGCTCCTCCTCGACGCCGCTCCCATCGCGCCGCTCTATTTCAACACCCGCCACTGGCTCATGTCCCCGCGCGTCCATGGCTGGCAGGAAGACGCGCTGTGGACGCGCCGCTATCAGGACATTTGGCTCAATGAGAAATAATTTCACCGCATTCGGCCTGACCCTCGTTTGCGCCTCCGCTTTCGCCGCCACCGAACCCGCTGTCGCCCTCCCGGCCCGGATCGCGCGCGTGGAAAATGGCCTGCTCCCGCCCGCCCGCATCGCCGGCGCGAAGGCCGACGTGTGGTCGCTCACCGCGCGGATGAAGTTCTACAAGGTCCCCGGCGTCAGCCTCGCCGTGATCGAACACGGCGCGATCGAGTGGGCTCGTGGCTACGGAGTCGCGCGCGTCGGCGAGGATTCGCCCGTCACGCCCGACACGCTTTTTCAAGCCGCCTCGATCAGCAAACCGGTGGCCGCCGCCGCGGCGCTCACGCTTGTCGACGCCGGTCAGCTCGCGCTCGACGCCGACGTCAACGCCAGCCTCAAATCCTGGAAAGTCCCCGCCGCGAAAGGCCTGACCGGGCTGGTAACCCTGCGCCGGCTCCTCAGCCACACCGCCGGTCTCACGGTGCATGGCTTCGCCGGTTACGCCGCCGGCTCCTCGCGCCCCACGCTCGTGCAATTACTCGACGGCCGGCCCCCGGCGAATTCCGCTCCGATCCGCCTCACGCTCCCGCCCGGCGCGCAGTGGCGCTACGCCGGAGGCGGCTACTGCGTCGCGCAACAACTCCTCCTCGATGCCACCGGCGCCGATTTTCCCTCGCTGATGTGCGAGCGCGTGCTCGTTCCCACGGGCATGGCGGCCAGCACGTTTGAGCAGCCTCTGCCGGAATCGCTCGCCGCCCTCGCCTCCGCCGGCCACGGCACCGACGGCCGGCGGATGGCGGGCGACACGCACACCTATCCCGAAATGGCCGCCGCCGGCTTGTGGACGACGCCCAGCGATCTCGCGCGCTTCGCTCTCGCCCTGCAGCGCTCGCTTGAAGGCCGCGACGGATTTCTAAAACGCGAGACCGCGGTGACCATGATCACGCCGCCCCTCGCCGGCAGCGACTATGGCCTCGGCCTCGGCGTCAAAGGCGAGGGCGACAAACTTTCCCTCAGCCACAACGGCGCCAACGCCGGCTTCCGCTGCGCACTCGTCGCCTATCCCCGCACCGGTCGCGGCGCGATCGTCATGACGAATTCCGACAATGGCGGCGCCCTCGCCTCCGAAATCTTGCGCGCCCTCGCCCGGGAATACGGCTGGCCCGACTATCCGGTCGAGGAGAAAACCACCGTGCGCCTCGCGCCCATCGCCTACGATTTTTTTGTCGGTCGCTACGAACGCGAGGCCACCATTCTCGCCTTCTCGCGCGACGGCGGCCGATTCTACCTGCGCGCGCCCGGCCAGCCGCGCCGGGAGATCTTCGCCTCGTCAGATCACGAATTTTTCCTATTGAACAGCGCCGACACCTACACTTTCGAACGCGACGCCGCCGGCAACGTCACTCATCTCATCCGGCGCGCACCGACGCCGCAGATCTTCCAACCCGTCCGCTGAAGCGATCCGCCCGCAGAGTTGCCATTTCGTGGCGCGTGCCAACGCTTCCCGCCATGCGCCTCCCCGGTTTCCTCCTCCTCGCGGCCGTCATCAGTGCCGCCGCCCTCACTGCCGCCGACCTCCCCCCGGCCATTTCTGCCGCGAGCCTGCTCGCGCGGACCAAGATTCTCGCCTCCGACGAATTCGAGGGCCGCGGCCCCGGTCAGGCTGGTGAAGAAAAAACCGTCAGTTACCTCGTCGACCAATTCAAGCGGCTCGGGCTGCGGCCCGGCAACCCCGATGGCACCTACATTCAGAACGTCGCCCTGGTCGGCATCACGTCGAAACCCACCCTCGCTTTCACCATCGGCGGAAAGTCCCTGCCGATGGAGCCGATCAACGATTTCGTCGGCCCGACGAGCCGCGTGACACCACACATCGAGGTGAAGGACAGCGACGTCGTCTTTGTCGGTTACGGCGCCGTCGCGCCGGAATTCGGTTGGGACGACTTCAAGGGCGTCGACGTGAAGGGCAAGACCGTCGTCATGCTGATCAACGATCCCCCGGTCACCAACCCGCAGACCGGCGAACTTGACCCGCAGGTCTTCGGCGGCAAGGCCATGACCTACTACGGCCGCTGGACCTACAAATACGAGATCGCCGCCGCGCGCGGCGCCGCCGCCTGTCTCATCGTCCACGAAACCGGTCCCGCCGCCTACCCGTTTGCCGTCGTCACCAACAGCCGCACCCGCGAAAATTTCGAAATTCGCACGCCCAACGGCAACGCGGACCACGTCGCGATGGAGGGCTGGCTCACTCTCGACGCCGCCAAAAAACTTTTCACCGCCAGCGGTCGCGATTTTGACGCGCTGAAAAAATCCGCCGCCACGCGCACCTTCCGCCCGACCGCGCTCGGCGCGAAGGCGTCGTTCACGATCGAGAGCACGCTGCGCAACGTCGATTCCCGCAATGTCGTCGGGCTGCTCCGCGGCTCCGACCCGAAACTGCGCAGCGAGTATCTCGTCTATACCGCGCACTGGGATCACCTCGGCCGCGACTCTCGCCTCCCGGGGGATCAGATCTACAACGGCGCCGATGATAACGCGTCCGGCCTCGCCGTGTTGCTCGAGCTCGCGCAGGCGTTCGCCACGCTGCCCACGACCGCGCAGCCGAAGCGCAGCGTGTTGTTTCTCTCCGTCACCGCCGAGGAGAAGGGCCTGCTCGGTTCGCGCTACTACGCGGAAAATCCCCTCTATCCGCTCACCAAAACCGTCGCGAACATCAACATGGACGGGGCGAACTACCTGGGCCGCACGCGGGACATCAAGGTCGTCGGCTCCGGCGCCTCCTCGCTTGACGAGATCGGCGCCGCCGTCGCCGCCACGCAGGGCCGCGTGATTCAGCCCGACCCGACGCCGGAAAAAGGCAGCTACTACCGCAGCGACCACTTCGAATTCGCGAAGGTTGGCGTGCCGGCCTACTACGCGAAACGCGGCGTCGATTACCTCGACAAACCCGCCGGCTGGGGCCTGAAGTTCGAGGCGGAGTTCGATTTGAAAGATTATCACAAGGTCTCCGACGAAGTGCACGCCGACTGGACCTTCGAAGGCGGCGCACAAGACGTGGCGTTTCTCATGCAAGTCGGCCTGCGGGTGGCCAACGACGCCCGCTGGCCCGAGTGGAAAGCCGGCAACGAGTTCAAGGCCCGGCGCGACGCGATGCTGCGGGCGGTAAAAAAATAGCCGGCGGTCGCCGGTGGCCCGACCGGCGATTCCCCGGCAATTCCCTTGGCGCACCGCGACCACCGCCCCAATTTCCTTCGCGATGCGTCGCCCGCCCTTTTTGCTCCTGGCCTTCGCCCTCGCCTTGCTCGCCACCGGCTGTGCCAGAAAGGAAGCCACCACCACCGCCGGGACGCCCGCGAAAAAAACTCTTCGCTACGGCAATGGCGCCGAGCCGCAGGATCTCGATCCGCAGACCGTCACCGGCGCGCCGGAGCACCGGCTCTTCCAGGCCCTGTTCGAAGGCCTCGTCAGTGAAGACCCGCAGCTCAACGTCATCCCGGGTGTGGCGGAGAAATGGGAAATTTCGGACGACGGCCTCATTTACACGTTTCACCTGCGGGCCGACGCGAAGTGGTCGAACGGCGTGCCGATCACCGCCGGCGATTTTGTGCAGAGCTACCACCGCATGCTCACGCCGGCGCTCGCCGCCGAGTATGCCTATATGCTCTGGCATGTCGCCGGCGCGAAGGATTTCAACCTGGGCAAACTGACCGATTTTTCCCGCACGGGTTTCAAGGCCATCGACGCCCGCACCCTTCAGCTCACGTTGCTCCATCGCACGCCGTTTCTCCTGCATGCGATGAACCACGAGGCCTGGTTTCCCGTGCCCGTCGCCACGATCCAGAAATTCGGCCCCCTCGCCAGCAAACGCACGCCCTGGACGCGCCCGGAAAATTTCGTCGGGAATGGTCCCTTCGTCCTCAAGTCCTGGCGCCCCAACCAGCTGATCGTCGCCGAGCGTTCCCCGACCCATTGGGACCACGCCCGGGTAAGGCTCGATGCGATCGAATTTTATCCCGTCGAACTCGCGGACACCGAAGAGCGGATGTTTCGCGCCGGCCAGCTCGACATCACCTACGGAATTCCGCTCACGAAAATCGCCGTGTATCGCCGCGATAATCCCGCCGTGCTCCGTCTCGATCCGTTCGACACCGTATATTTCTACCGCTTCAACGTCGCGCGCAAACCCTTCGACGACGTCCGGGTGCGCCGCGCGCTCGCGCTCGCCCTCAACCGCGAGCAGATCGTGAAGAGCGTCACGCTCGGCGGCGAACAGCCCGCCTACCATCTCGTCCCGCCCAACCTGCTCGGCTACGTCAGCGAGCACCACTTTCGCGAGGACCTCACCGAGGCGCGCCGACTCCTCGCGGAGGCCGGTTATCCCGACGGCCGGGGGTTTCCGAAAGTCGAACTGCTCTACAACACCCTCGAAAAACACCGCGTCATCGCCGAGGCGATCCAGCAGATGTGGCGGAAAAACCTCGGCATCGACCTCACCCTCTACAACCAGGAGTGGAAGGTTTACATCGACGCGCTGCACAACTGCAATTTTCAGCTCGCCCGTGGCGGGTGGCAGGCGGACTACGTCGACCCGCACGTGTTTTTCGACCTCTGGGAAACCGGCGGCGGTAACAACAACACCAATTGGGGCAGCCCCGAATACGACCGCCTGCTCCACTCCGCGCTCGACGCGCCCAATGACGCCGCGCGTTACGAAATCTACCAGCGCATGGAAAAAATCTTCCTCGATGCGATGCCCGTCATCCCGATTTATTTCTACACCTACGCGCGCCTCGTCAGTCCCCGCGTGAGGAATTTCGTCACCACACCGCTCGACAACTTCCCGTGGAAATACGTCGACCTCGCGCCTTGAAAAATCCCGGCGGTCAGCCCTAACTCCTGCCTTCGCCTGCACTCCCGCCGTCTCGCCACCCCGCCCCATGAAAACGTTTCACGTCTCCCGCCGCTCCTTCCTCAAGCGCTGCAGCGTCCTCGCGGCGATGTCCGGCCTGCCGTTATGGTTTGTCGAGCGCCAGCTTTCGGCCGCCGAGGAGCCGGCGCCAAAAAAACCCGGCGCGAATGACCGGCCGGGGGTCGCGCTGATCGGCTGCGGCGGCCAGGGCACCAGCGACACCAAGAACGCGGCCAACTGGGGCAATATCGTGGCCGTCTGTGACGTCGACGAATCGCACACCGCGGCCGCGGTCAAAGAGTTCACCGTCGACGGCCGCACGCCGAAAGTCTTTTCCGATTTCCGCCGGGTGCTGGAACGGGACGACGTCCACGTGCTCGTCAACGGCACGCCGGATCACTGGCACACGCTGGTGAATCTCGGCGCGACCCGGGCGAAAAAGGATGTCTACGCGGAGAAACCGCTCACGCTAACCATCGCGGAAGGGCGGCGGCTCGTGGACGCGGTGCGCCAGAGCGGCATCGTGCTGCAGACCGGCACGCAGCAGCGGAGTTCGGCGCGATTCCGGCTCGCGTGCGAACTCGTGCGCAACGCGCGGATCGGCCGGCTCACGTCGGCGAGCGTGTGGTTGCCGGCCGGGTTGCGCGGCGGACCGTTTGAAACGGCCGCGGTGCCGGCGGGTTTGAATTGGGATTTCTGGCTGGGTCAGTCCCCGCTGGTCGATTATGTGCCGCAGCGCTGCCACCGGAATTTTCGGTTTTGGTATGACTACTCCGGCGGCACGATGACGGACTGGGGTGCCCACCATAACGACATCGCTTATTGGGCCATCGGCCTGCTGGCGCCGCGCGAGGTTTCGTCGCGGGTGCTGGCTGAACCGATCGCCGGTGGCTTCACCGCGTTTAGCGACTACGAGGTGAACTACACCTATGCGAACGGCGTGAAGTTGAACATTTTCACCACCAAGGACGACAGCGTCTATGGCGCCACGATCAACAAGGACGGGCAGCGCAATGGCATCCGCTTCGAGGGCACCGACGGCTGGATCTGGGTCAATCGTAGTCAGATCACGGCCAGCGATCCCGAATTACTGAAGACGCCGTTGCCGGAGGGCGCGGTGCGCCTCTACAGCAGCTCCAATCACATGGAGAATTTCATGGACTGCGTGAAGTCGCGCGCGGCGCCGATCTGCGATGTCGAAACGGGCCACCGGTCCGCGACGATGTGCCACCTCGGGGCGATCTCGATGCGCACGGGCCGCCATCTGACGTGGGATTCCGGCGCGGAGAAATTTACCGGCGAACACGCGGGCGAGGCCAATGCCCATGTCCAGCGGGTGATGCGCCCACCCTACGACTACAGCTTCGTGGGTTGAACCACGCAAAACGACCATGCGCCCGCCCCTCACCCGTCGCAATTTCATCGGTCGCGCGGCCACCGCCGGCGCCGGCCTCGCCCTCGGTCTGCCCGGCGCGGCCGCGGCCGAAAAATCCCCTGCTTCCGTGGTGAAGCAAGCCGTGGGGGACTGGCCGCTCTCGGATCAGCGCGACGCGGAGGCCTTGCTCCAGGTTTTGCAGAGCGGTCACTGGGGCCGCACGAGCGGTGGCGCCCGCGTCAAGGAATTTGAAGCGGCGTTCGCGCAGCGGATGCACGCGAAGTATTGCGTCGCGACCTCGTCCGGCACCACCGCGCTCCTGGCCGCCTTCGGTGCACTCAATCTCGGCCCCGGCGACGAGGTCATCCTGCCGCCCTACACGTTTGTCGCGACGTTCAACGCCATCACTAACAGCTACGCGCTGCCGGTTTTCGCCGACACCGATGCCGCCAGCTTTCAAGTCGACCCCGCGAGAATGGCCGCCGCCATCACGCCCGCAACGAAACTCCTCCTCCCCGTCCATATCGCCGGCTCACCCGCCGACCTCGACGCCATCTCCGCGCTGGCGAAAGCCCGCGGGCTCGCCCTGGTCGAAGACGCGTGTCAGGCGCCGCTTGCCGAGTGGCGCGGCCAGCCGGTCGGCACGGCGGGCCTCGGTGGCTGTTTCAGTTTTCAAGCCAGCAAGAATCTCACCTGCGGCGAAGGCGGCGCCATCCTCACCAACGACGAGACCTTCGCCAACCTCTGCTACGATTTTCATACGCCGACGGGCGGAAAGAAGAGCGTCAGTTCGGGCCGCGGCGCCAACTATCGTCTCACTGAATTCCAAGCCGCGCTCCTCCTCGCGCAGCTGACCCGCCTCGAAGCGCAGGCGAAAACGCGCGACGCCAACGCCGCTTACCTCAGCGAACTCCTCCACCAGATCCCCGGCACCGTCCCCGCGGCGCTCGCCGCCGGCTGCACCCGCAGCGCCTGGCATCTTTACATGTTTCGCTACGACGCCACGAAATTCGCCGGTCTCACTCGCGCGAAATTTCTCCAGGCGCTCGCCCAGGAGGGCGTCGCGGCCAGCAGCGGCTACACCAGCCTCAACGTCTCACCGCACGTCAAAGCTCTCGCGACGAACCGACACTACCTGCGCATCTACGGGTCGGCTGCCATGGCCGCGTGGGTCGAGCGCAACCACTGCCCGGTGAATGACCGCCTCGTCGAGGAAGCCGTCTGGTTCGCGCAAACAAAACTGCTCGCCGCCCGCTCCGAGATGGACCGCATCGCCAGTGTGATCGCCGGCGTCCAAAAGCGCGCCGGCGACCTGGCGCGTTCCTAAACGTTGCCTGAGCCCGGTCGCGCGACTGACGTAATCGGATGCCCGCCCCGCTCGACCTCCGCCCGCTCGCTCCGGCCGACCATGAAGCGGCGGCCCGCCTGCTCCATCGCTCGTTGGTGCACTGGTATCAGAGCCGCCTCGGGCAGGGTGCCAGATTTGGCGACCGGCACGAACCGTTCCGACTTTTCCCCGAAGTTTACGCGGCGCTGGACCCGGGGCACGCGATCGCCGCCCACGACGCTGCTTCCGGAAATTTGCTCGGCGTGTGCTTCGTTCATCCGCGCCGGACGCATGTCTCGCTCGGCATCGTCGCCACCACCCCGGAAGCCCAAGGTCGGGGCGTCGCGCGCGCGATGGTTACTCCGGTCCTCGCGCAAGCCAGTCGCGCCGGTCTCCCGGTCCGGCTCGTGTCGAGTCTGCTCAACCTCGATTCATTTTCCCTCTACTCGCGCCTCGGGTTCGTGCCCCACACGCTTTATCAAGATCTCGCCCTCACGGTCCCGGTCACCGGCCTGCCCACGCCGCCGCCGCCCGCCGCCGCGCGCGTCCGCCTGACGACGAATCCGGCTGATGCCGCCCGGGTCGCAGCGTTCGAGCTGGAGTGGCAGGGAATTCATCGCGAGCCCGACTACGCCTTCTTTCTCCACAATCAGGTGGGAGCGTGGCGCGTCTGGGTGCTCGAGGACGCCGGCGGTGCCCTCGAGGGATTTCTCGTCGCGAGCCACCATCCGGCGTGCGTGATGCTCGGCCCCGGAGTCGCCCGCGACGAAGCCGCCGCGGCCGCTTTGCTCTGGCGCGCACTCGATGCCATGCGTGGCGCCAGCCCGGTCTTCCTCGTGCCCTGCGCCGCGGCCCAACTGGTGCGGCAGTGCTACACGTGGGGCGCCCGCAACGTCGAGCTGCATGCCGCCCAGGCGATCGGCCTCGTGCCGCCGGCGCGCGGTGTCGCGTTTCCGACTTTTCTCCCAGAGTCTGGCTAACGAAGTTTTGCCGTCGGGCGACGCTGCCTTTCCCTCCCTCCCCGCTTCCAACGTTCACTCATGCATCTCCCTCACCTCATCCGAACCCCGCTGCTCGTCCTCCTGCTCACGGTGCCCGGTGCCGCCGCTTTCGCCGCCGACCGGCCGCCCGCGCCGGCCGGCTGGCGCGCCGGCACGGGCCGCGCGAACATTACTCCCGGCGACGCCGTGTGGATGACCGGCTATGCCACGCGCGATCACCCGGCCGAAGGCACGGCGCAGGCGCTGTGGGTCAAGGCACTCGCCGTGGCCGATCCCGCGGGCAACCGCGGCGTGCTGCTCACGCTCGATCTCTGCGGCGTCACGCGCGAAATCTCCGATCGCGTCGCCGCTGAGCTCAAGCGCCGCTACGGCCTGCCGCGCAGCGCGGTCATGACCAACGTCTCGCACACGCATTGCTCGCCGTGGCTGGCCGGAAACATCCTGGCTCTGCGGGTTTTCCCCCCGGAAGGAGTGCAGAAGGCCGTCGAGTATTCCCGCCAGCTGGAGGAGAAAATGATCGCCGCCGCCGCCGCCGCGCTCGAGACGCTCGCTCCCGCCACGCTCGCCTGGGGCGAAGACGCCGCGACGTTTGGCATCAATCGCCGCGAGAACTCCGAAAAAGACGCCCCCGCCCGCCGCGCCGCCGGCACCCTCCGCGGGCCGTCCGATCCACGCGTGCCGGTGCTCGCCATTCACGACGCCGCCACCGGCGCACTCCGCGGCCTCCTCCTTTCCTACGCCTGCCACAACACCACCCTCTCCTTCTACCAATGGCACGGCGACTACGCCGGCTGCGCCCAGGCCGAACTCGAACGCCGCCACCCGGGCGCCACCGTCCTTTTCACCATCGGCTGCGGCGCCGACATCAACCCCAATCCGCGCGGCACGGTCGCACTCGCCGAGGAACACGGCCGGACGCTCGCTGACGCCGCCGACCGTGCGCTCGGCCGGCAACTCACGCCGATCGCCGGCACCTTCGCCTCGGCGCTCGACGACGTCCCGCTCACTTTTGCCAGCAAGCCCACGGAAGCCGAACTCCGCACCGCGATGGAAAAAGAGCAGCCGAACAAGTCCATGCATCAGGCGTGGTCGATGGCGATCACCGCCCAACTCCGCACGTCAGGCGATGCCGCCCTCCGCTACGCCTACCCCGTCCAGACGTGGAAACTCGGCAATCTTTCCTGGGTGGCGCTCGGCGGCGAAGTCGTCGTCGACTACGGCCTCCGTCTCCGCGCGGAGCACCAAGGCGCGCTGTGGGTCTTCGGTTACTCGACCGACGTGATGGCCTACATCCCCAGCGAACGCGTCCTCAAAGAAGGTCGCTACGAAGGAGCCACCTCGATGATCCCCTACGGACGTCCCGGCCCGTGGACGCCCGGCCTTGAGGAAAAGATCATCGCGAAGACTCACGAACTGCTCGCCCAAACGCACCCGAAGTAGCCGAGTTTTGCCCGCAACCGATCTCCGACCACTCGGAAGATTGCCAGGTCGGGCGGGACCGCCGGGCCCGCCCCGCCTCGAGGCGCTAACGCCGGGGACGGTCCACGCCCACGCGCCGACGGAAAGGCAAAAACTGTCAGCGGGGCCGCGTTTGGCGTCGGCTCCGTTTTCGCTCACGGCGCGATCTCCGCCAGTCCAATTCCACGCTCTCCCGCCACGGCATAGAACAGATACGTCTTGCCCTCCTCGCGGTAAATGAACGGGTCCCGCAACGCGTGCGCCGCGCCCGTTTCTCCCGCGATCGCGGCGCGCGTCTTGATCACGGTCCCGCCCTCCGATCGCGTGATCGGGAGGTTGGCTCCCTCGTAGTCCATTTCCGGAACCATCACCTGGATCGGCGTCGCCGCTCGCCAAGTTTTCGGATCGGCGTTCAGGGTGATCCGCGTCATCATGATCGCCTCGGGCGCATCCCCCGTCCGCGTGTAGAAGATCGTCAACCGATCGCCGTCCAACCTCACCCCCGTGTGCCGCACCTTTCCCGGCTTGCCGACGTCGTCGCCGGCGTCCGCCGCTTTGCTTTTCTTCTTCGATTTGTCGTTCGGCTCATTCGCCGCCACCGCCAGCGCATCACTGACCTCCTCAAAGTTCGTCAGCCCGTCGCGGGACCGCAGCAGCGACGCATCGCGATCGATGGCGTAGGTGTTTCCCTGCCACTGAAACACGCGAAAGTAAGGCCGGCCCAGTTCCCCGGGCGCCGGCTTGAAGTGCAACCCGTCCGACGACAACGCCACCGACTCCGCGTGACCCACCGCGCCTTTGGAGTGGAAATACAGCCGGATCTGCTTGGTCGCTTCGTCCACCTGCACGTCCGGCGCCGCGAGGTGGCCATGTGGGTTTCCTTCAATCCCGTTGACCTCGTAAACTTGCGACAACGTCAGCGTGCCCGGCGCATGGACGTGCCACGGCCCTTCGATCCGGTCCGCATAGGCCAGGCGGATGTAGGTCCCGTGATGCGAACTGAAATAGAGGTAATATTTTCCCAACGGATTGGGCAGCCACGAAGGAACCTTGATCACCGACGGGAAATCGATGTTCCACCCCGCCGGTGCGCCCTGGTCCTGGCCGGAAATCATTTCCGGACGGATGATCGGATTGCCCGCAAACCGCGTGATCGCCGGCTTCGCCAAGGGAGCGATGAGGGTGATCGCGGCTGCGGTCGGCGGCGTGGGCTCGGGCTTTTCCGCGGGTTTTTTCGGCTTGGCGGCGAAAGCGGGAACAATGAGCAGCGCGGTCAGGAGACTGAGAGGTCGGCGCGAGGACATGAACGAAAGACGCGCCCGCGGTTGATCGGTTGCCCGATCTTCGGGGGGCGGATTCTGAGCGTGGTCTTCAGTCGCGCAGGAGGGCGCCCGCGATGCCGCCCTCACCCGCCACCGAGTAGAGGAGGTAAGTCTTCCCCTCGTCGCGGAAGATCCCGGGATCGCGCAGCTCGCGAAACAACGGCCGCGGCATTTTTTGCATGCCTTGGTTCGTCGGCGCCCCGAGTGGCATGTTGACGCCTTCGTAATCCATCTCCGGCAGCAGCACCGTGACCGGCGGCGAGAGGCGCCAGGTTTTCCAATCGCCCGTCAAACTCGCTTGCGCGCACATGAGGTGCTCCGGCAAATCGCCACCGCGGCTGAAGAAAACAGTGAGGACATCGCCGTCGATTTTCGCCGCATTGTGGCGCATTTCTCCGGGCAGAACGTCCTCCTCACCACTTGCCCGCTTGAGGGCGTTCCGGACTCCGACCGCGGGCAGGTTGGTGCCGCGCACCTTGCGGCCGACGGCGACGGCGAAGTCCGTGTTGCCGGACTCGAAATTGGTCACGCCGTCGCGCGAGCGGGTGATCCCGCCGATCCGGTCGAGAGCGTAGTAATATCCGTCGCGGCGGAAAACGCGGATGTAGGGTTGGCCGATCGGCTTCGTATTGATCGGGCGGAAGCTGATTCCGTCGGGTGAAACGGCGACCCCAGAGCGGTGACCCCACATGTCGCGCGGCGTGATCGAAAAATGGAAATACATGCGGATCTCCTTTTTCTCGTCGTCCACGTGCACGTCGGGCGAGGCGATGTGCTTGCCCGCGACCTCGGATTCTTTCCCGCCGGCGTGGGCCCGCGCGACGGCGAGCATCTGCTCCAATTTCATCGTGCCGGGCTCGTAGATCGTCCAAGGACCCTCGACCTGGTTGGCGTAGGCGAGGCGGATGTAGGCGCCTTTGTGATCGGCGAAATAGAGATAATATTTGCCAAGCGGATTCGGCAGCCAGCTCGGCACGCGAATCAGCGACGGGTAGCAGATATTGGTGCCATCCGGGCCGGGCAGCATCTCGTGCCGGATGATGGGATTCTCTTTGAAGCGGACGACCGTGGGCGGCCGCGGTGCCGGCAGGGTGATTTCACCCGCGACCGCGGGTCCACTGCCGGCGGCCGGCGCGCCCGCCGTGAGCGGGAATATCTTCAGGTCGTCGTATTCGCAGCGGACGGTGTGCCCCATCTG
>SIBG01000016.1 GCA_009695305.1 Opitutus sp.
ATGCCCTCCCTCCTTCGCTGCTCTCTCCTGCTCACCGCCGCAATCGTCTGCGTCGCCGTGCGTCCCGTCGTAGCCGCCGATGCCGCCGCGGCCAGGCGGCCCAACATTCTCTTCATCTTCGCCGACGACGAATCCTACAAGACCCTCGGCTGCTACGGCGCCGGACCGGAATGGATCAGGACGCCCAACATCGACGGGCTCGCGCAACGTGGCGTGCGCTTCGAGCGCAGCTACTTCGGCGCGTGGTGCATGCCGTCGCGGGCGTCGCTGCTGACGGGCCGGTTGCAGCACGGCGTCATGAGCATGACCATGGCCGGCGAATATCCCGGGAGCCGTTACGATCCCGCGCAGACACCGTTCGTGCCGGCGCAATTTCGCAAGCAGGGCTACCAGACCGCGCAAATCGGCAAGTGGCACACGGGCACCGACACGGGATTTGGCCGCGATTGGGATTACCAAATTGTCTGGAACCGCCCCGGCCATCCGGAGAACGCCGGCAACTATTACACGGATCAGATTCTGACCTTCAACGGCGTGGACCGCCTGACGAAGGGCTACTCCACCGACAACTACACCGACTGGGCCGTCGACTACATCAAAGGCCAGCACCGCGATCCCAACAAACCATGGTATCTCTGGTTGTGCTACGGCGCCATCCACGGTCCGACTACGCCGGCCGACCGCCACAAGGGAACGTTCGCCGGCAAGTCCGCACCTGTGCCGGCAGACATCGTTGGTCCGTGGCCCGACAAGCCTGCGTATTTGAAAAACACTCAAGCGTGGATGATCGGCCCAGACGGCAAGGCCGCGATGGCCAGCAAGGCGAGGAAGAAGGGCAACTTCGATTCGCACGTCGCCGGCCAGTCCTACGAATCCTGGATTCAGCAGGTCAACGAATGCATGCTCTCCGTCGACGAAGGCGTGGGCCGCGTGCTCGCCGCGCTCAAAGCTTCCGGCCAACTCGACAACACCCTCGTCGTCTACGCCGCCGATCAGGGCTACGGCCTCGGCGAGCACGGCTTCAACCAGAAGATCGCGCCCTATGATGCGACCATCGCGTCGCCGCTGATCATTTCGTGGCCAGGTAAGATTCCCACGGGCCAAGTGACCAAGCATCCCGTCAACGCGCCCGACCTTGTGGATTTTTTCTGCCGCACCGCCGGCGTCACGTTGCCATGGAAAACCCACGGTCGCGACATCCGCCCGCTCCTCGCGAGTCCCGGCACCACTGAGTGGAACTCGCCAACGCTGATGACGCATACCTCACGCAACTACGGCGCTGAAACCGACGTGATCCCGACCGACGAAAGCCTGACCTCATCGGGCAATGTCCCGTGGTATGCGTTGCTCCGGGATGGCCGCTACAAATATGTGCGCAACCTCGTCGCCGGCGAAACCGAGGAACTCTACGATTTGGACGCCGATCCCGAGGAACTGAAAAATCTCGCTGCGCAGCCCGCTCACGCCGCGCGTCTGCGCGACCTCCGCGCCAAGACGATCGCCGAGCTTCGCCGCACCGACGCCAAGTTCGTCGACCGGATGCCGCCCACCAAAGCCGAGCTGGCCGCGCGAAAATAGTCTCCCGGGCTTCGCTCACGGTTCGCTCGTTAGAGCATTTTCGAGTTAGGTGGACGCACTCATGGTCGGCCGCCTGCTGGCAGGCGCTCCGAGGCCTCACGCGAATAAATTGCCCCAGCACAACCAAGGCGTGAGCCACGGATGATACGGAGCCCAGCCACCGAGAGCACAGAGCAGACAAAGCGATTGGCTCCGTGTCCTCTGGGTCGGAGCTTTGGGCTCGCTGTGGCAAAAAATTCCTCCCGAAAATGTGATGGATGCGGGCTGAGCGTAACCATGCTCGACTCCATCGCTGGCTAAGCCCGAGCAAGCTCGCGGCCTACAAATGGCACTCAATGTTGTGCGCCGAACTAAACTGAAATCGCTCCAGGAAGTCAGAAACGCGCTCCCTGCGCTGGAGCATCGCTACGTGCGCAATTTTCGCTCCGACCGCCGGCGCCCCCAACTTCAATGGCGGCGGAATCAGGGAGTTCTTCCAGTGCTCCAGTCCCGTTCGCTCGTTTCCGAAACCGTGGCACTCGGTCGATGCGATCTTTCCCCGGGGCGCGGTGCTTCGGCCCGTGCTTTCTGTCGCGTCGCGCTCGCGCCCGCCGCACTTCCCGCTGGCCCGCCGCACGGCGGCGCGCATGCTCACCTCCACCCTATGTGCGCCTACCTCCGCTTCCTCCCCGTCTCTCTGTCGCTCGTGCTCTCGTGCTCCGTCAGCTCCCCGGCGGCTGAGCCGCCGTCCCGGCCCCACATCGTGCTCGTGATGGCCGACGACATGGGGTGGGGCGAAACCAGCTACAACGGCCACCCTGTCCTCAAGACGCCAAATCTCGACGCGATGGCGGCCGCCGGCCTCCGTTTCGACCGCTTCTATGCCGGCGCGCCGAATTGCTCGCCCACTCGCGCCACCGTCATGACCGGCCGCAACAACGACCGCGCCGGTGTCGAGAACCACGGCTACGCGCTCCGCCGTCAGGAAAAAACTCTGCCGCGCGCGCTCCGCGACGCCGGCTACGCCACCGCGCATTTCGGCAAATGGCACCTCAACGGCTACACCGGCCCCGGCGCTCCCGTGCTCGCCACCGACGATCACAACCCCGGCGAATTCGGTTTTGACGAGTGGCTCTCCGTCACGAATTTCTTCGACCGCAACCCGCTCCTCAGCCGCCGTGGAAAATTTGAAGAGTTCAAAGGCGACTCCTCCGAGATCATCGTTGCCGAGGCGCTGAAGTTTATGGAGAAAAACCGCGCCGGCTCGAAGCCGCTCTTCACGGTGATTTGGTATGGCTCGCCGCACGCGCCGTTCGACGCCGACGAACCCGACCGCGCCGCCTTCGCCGCGCTCGCGAAACTCTCGCAGCACCACTACGGCGAACTCGTCGCCCTCGACCGCAGCGTCGGCACGCTTCGCCGCGGCCTCCGCGAGCTCGGTCTCGCGGACCGCACTCTCCTTTGGTTTTGCAGCGACAATGGCGGCCTCCCCGAAATCTCGCCCTCCACCGTCGGAAATCTCCGCGGCTACAAAGGCTCCGTCTACGAAGGCGGCCTCCGTGTGCCTGGCATCATCGAGTGGCCTGCCGTCATCCAGCAGCCGCGCATCACGCGCTACCCGGCGGGCACCATCGATATTTTCCCGACGCTCGCCGACGTCCTCGGACTCCCCGCGTCGGTGATGCTCGCGCCCGTCGACGGCTCCAGCCTCCGTCCGCTCTTCACCGCCGATGTCGCCACTCGCGCCAAGCCGCTGGCTTTCCATCACCAGCGCCGCGCGGCGTGGGTCGACAATCGCTACAAGTTAATCCAACCCAAACTCGCCGAGGATAAATTTGAGCTCTACGACCTCGAAGCCGACCCGACCGAGTCGCGCGACCTGTCCGCCACTCAACCCGAAATTTTCGCCCGCCTCCGCACCGCGCTCGTCGCGTGGAACGCCTCTGTCGCCACGAGCGTCGCCGGCCAGGACTATCCCGAGCGCAAAGTCAGCGCCACCGAACCTCCGTCGCGCGCGTGGAACACCGCCCCCGAGTATCAACCCTATCTCGCCGAGCTTGCCGCCCGCCCCGAATACCAGTCCGCCATCGCACCCAAAGGCTCAAAGAAAAAGAAGCAGTGACTATTCCTTGAGTTACCGGCGGTCGCGGGACGCCTCAGGGCTTTAGCGCCGTGAGCAGGCTGCGATCCGTGGATGTTTCCGCGAAGGAGAAAGCGCCAAAGCCGGCCTCGGCGAGCAGGCGCTCCATTTCGGCGATCGAGTAACACTTGCCCTCGGTTACACTCATCAGCAGGGCGGAGTAGGCGGCGACGGGGAGCGGGCCGGTTTTTTCCGCGTTGAGGTGGGCGTCGTGGATCACGAGCAGGCCGCCGGGTGGAAGTGCGGCGAAGGAGGCCGCGAGGAGCGGGCGCACTTTTTCGACGTCCCAATCGTGCAGCACATTCGAGAAAAGGTGAATGTCATGTCCGGTCGGGAGCGGATCGGTGAACATGTCGCCGGCGACGACGGAGACGCGGGGGGTGTAGCCGCGTTTTTCAATCATGCGACGGGCGATGCCGTCGACCGGTGGGCGTTCAAAAACCGTGGCGGCGAGGTGCGGGTGGTGCGCGGCGATGCTGCAGGCGTAGATCCCGGAGCCGCCGGCGATATCGAGGAGGCGCGTGCGGCCGGCGGTGGGGATTTTTTTGGCGAGGGCAGGGCCGAGCGTGAAGCCGCGGCAGTCCATCGCGGCGGTGAACGTGGTCGCAAACTCGTCGGTGAGCATCGCCTCGGTCCACGTCTTTTCGTTTTGGTAGCTGCCCCAGTTGGCGGGCTGGCCCGTGCGCAGGATGGTGACGAAATCTTTCACCACCGGACGCTCCTTCAGCGACGCGTAATAAGGGCCGAGGAAAAACGGCGAGGTGCTGACGAGATGTTCCCGGGCGAGTTCGGTGACGTGGCAGGCGCCGTCGGGCGCGCGACGGATGAAGGCGTTCGCTGCGAACAGCGTGAGCATCACGTCCGTTGGGCGCGGGGCGGTGCCGAGCATGAGGCAAATGCCCGCGAGGCCGGCCGGCTGCGCGGCGAGGCGGGTGAAAAAATCAAACTCCGTGATCGCCGCGGTGAGGAGATCGACCGCGTAGAGACCGTCGCGGTAGCGGTAGATCGCGAGCGGGTCGGTGTGAGGGGAGAGGGTGAGGTCGGGGGGCATGGCCTTTGGCGCAGAGGTATTGAAGACAACGAGGGCCCGGAGAAATCCCCGGTGACCTCGGATGAAGGCTCGGTGCGGCCGGTGCCGAGATCGAGCAATTCTTGCGCCCGTGTTTCGTCGGAGAACCCGGTGGCGACTTTTGGCCGGATCCGCGGGGCTGGGCGCAGATCAGCCGGCCACCGGCGTGGCGTTCGGGTCTGGCGGTGCGGGCTATTTGAGGACGCGGACGCGGTAGGTATCGGTGTCGCCGACGTAGACCGCGCCGTCGACGTCGACAAAGACACCATGCGGTCGGTTCAGGGCGCAGTGGAGCGGATCTCCTTCGGGGCCGTCGCCCTTGAGGCCGGTGCCGGCGGCGAGGGAGATTGTGCCGCGCCGCGGATCGATTACGCGGATGACCTGGTTTTCGGTGTCAGCGATGTAGACGTTGCCGTTGGGCGCGACGGCGATGCCTTTCGGGCCGTTGAGTGTGGCGAGTTTGGCGGGACCACCATCGCCAGTGAAGCCCTTCGCGCCGGTGCCGGCCAGGTGGTGGATGGTGCCGTGCGCGAGATCGAGTCGGTAGACGGCGTTGCCCTCCCGGAGCGCGAGCCAGAGATTCCCGTCGCGATCGAAGTCGAGCGCGCGCGGGCCGGCGACGGGCGTGTTGGCCCCGAACTTGGCGCCATCGGGCGTGGGCCCGCGTTGGCCGTTGCCGACGAGGGTCGTGATGATGCCGGTCTGCATCGCGACGTGGCGGATGCGGTGGTTTTTCACGTCGCAGAGGTAGAGGTCGCCGGCGCGGTCGAAGCCGATGCTGTGCGGTTCGCTGAGCTGCGCGGCCGTCGCGAGGCCGCCGTCGCCGGAGAAACCGGCGGTGCCGTTGCCGGCCACTGTGGTGATGCGGCCGGTTTTCGGATCGAGGCGGCGCACGCAATGGCTGAGGCGTTCGACCCAGAAAATGTATCCGGTGCGATCGAAGCGGACCTCATAGGGCTCGGCGAGTTTGGCGGCGGTCGCGGGGCCCCCGTCGCCACTCCAACCTTTTTCGCCGGTGCCGGCGACGGTGGAGATTTTTCCGTCGGGCGTGACCCGGCGGATACGGTGGTTGGCGGTGTCGCAGAGGTAGAACGCGCCATCGGGGCCGCGGGCGATGCCGCCGGGATCGGCGAGCTGGGCGGCCGTGGCGGGGCCGCCGTCGCCGGCAAAGCCCTTGGTGCCGTTGCCGGCAAAGGTGCGGAGGGTGGCGGCGTGGGTCGTGGCAATCAGGCCAATGACGGCGAGGCTGAGGAGAGAGAGGAAGCGGTGCATGGATGGAATAGGGCGGGTTTTTGACCGGTGCTCGAACATTTTTTGGCTACAAAAGACCGGGCAGAGACCCATGGGGATTAACCTAACGCGCTAAACTCGGGTTTGTCATTGCGAGGGAGGCTGGGCCGACCGCGGCAATCCAGCTGGATTGCTTCGTCGCTGCGCTCCTCGCAATGACAACCAAGGACGCCTGGTCGGCTGAAATCATCGCTCATGGGGCAGAGACCCGCCCGGCTTCAGACTTTTAGCCCATTCGGCACGAGCGGGAGCGAGCGGAGGCGGACGCCGGTGGCGTCGAAGATCGCGTTGCCGACGGCGGGCGCGATGCCGATGATCGGCGCTTCGCCGGCGCCGGCGGAGGGCAGGTCCGGGCGGTTGAGCAGCAGCACATCGATGACCGGCGTGTCGCTGAAACGCGGCACGCGATAGCCCGCGAAATGAGGGTTGAGGATCCGGCCGTTTTCAAACCGCACGGCTTCGAAGAGCGCGGCGCCGAGGCCCTGCACGATGGCGCCTTCGTTTTGGTTTTTCAGGTGCGCGGGATTGAGGACGGCCCCGCACTCGAAGGCCTGCACGACGCGCACGACGGAAACTTTGCCGGTGGCGCGATCAATGGCGACTTCAGCGAAGGTCGCGAGGTGGCCGCCTTTGTCGAGGCCGTAGGCCAGGCCGCAGCCGCGGTCGGGCGCCCGGGGCGTTTGGTTCCAACCGAAGCGTTTGGCGGCGGCCGCGAGGACGGCGCGGGCGCGGGACTCGCGGAGATTTTTCAGGCGAAACTCGAGCGGGTCGAGGCGGAGCGCGCGGGCCTGCTCGTCGAGATGGGTCTCGCGGGCGAAGTGATTCGCGGTGGCGGCGAGGGCGCGATACGAACCCTGTTTCAGCGGCGAGCGCGCGGGGTGATACTCCGTGCGCTGGCCCGGAAACTCGTAGGGCGCACGAAGACCGGCGCTGCCGGAGTTGTAGTTATGGTGCTCCCAGGCGGTGACCAGGCCGTCGGCGGTCGCAGTGCTCGCGAGGTCGATGACCCCGGCCGGACGGACATAGGCCCAGGTGAATTCTTCCTCGCGCGTCCAAACCAGTTTTACGGGCCGGCCCACCGCCCGGGCCAGCCGCGCGGCCTCGACCGCGGCCTCGCCCGTGTGCTTGCCGCCGTAACCGGAGCCGGTGTCGGGCACGATGACGCGGATTTTTTCCTCGGAAACGTGCAACGCGGCCGCGAGTTCGGTGCGGACGCCGAACGGGCGTTGCGAACCCGTCCAGACCGTGAGCGCGTCGCCCTGCCATTCGGCCACGGCGGCGCGCGGCTCGAGCGGCGTGTGGGCGATGTAGGCGACGGTGTAGGTTTGGCGGAGCGTGGCGGCGGATTCGACGGTGACGGGCGGAGCGCCGCGGGCGGTGGCCCGCAAGTGGGCGAACAGTTCGCGCTCGGAAATTTGCGGCGTGGTTTTCCACTCGGCGCGGAGCGCCGCGATGGCTTGCGCGGCAAGGTGCTCGGTTAGGGCGACGACGGCGATGAAGTTTCCTTCGTGCACGACTTTGACGCCGGGCATCGCCGCGGCGGCGCTGGCGTCGAGCGCGACGAGGGTGGCCTCGAACGCCGCGGGCCGTAGCACGCGGCCATGCCACATGCCGGGTCGCGCGATGTCGCTCGCGTAGGCGTGCGCGCCGGTGACGAAATCGCGGCCGTTGATTTTCAGGAGCGAGGTGCCGGCGATCTTCCACGCGGTCGCCGGCTTGGTCGGGGCCGAGTCGGAAACGTTGACGAGGAGTTTCTCCCCTTTGGTCAATTCGCCGAAGCCGACCGAGCGGTGGCTCGCGGCGTGAACAATTTTGCCATCGGCGGCGAGGAGGGAAACGCGGTCGACCTGCCACGCCGCGGCGGCGAGATCGACGAGCGCTTCGCGCGCGGTGGCGGCGACTTTGCGGAGTTGCGGCGCCATATCGGGCGTGGTGCGGCTGCCGAAAGTGCCGGCATCCCAGGGCGTGAGGGCGGTGTCGCCCATCACGAGCTTGATCGCGGCGAGCGGCGCGGGGAGCTCCTCGGCGACCACTTGGGTGAGCGAGGTGCGGATGTTTTGGCCGCACTCCGCCTTGCCGGTGAAAATTGTCACCGTGCCGTCGGCGGCGATCTGGAGCCACGCCGCGAGCTCGGGCGGGCGGCGCTGGCCGCCTCCGCCGCGGCCACCCCGTCGGCCGGATTCGGCCTGGGCGTGCGCGTCGTCGAGAAACCAGAGGACGGCCAGGCCACCGCCAAAGGTTTGAAGAAACCGGCGGCGGTTCCACGGGGCGATCGCGGAGGTCGTTTTCATTTTGCGCCTCCGTTCGTGGCGGCGGCGGCGTGCTTGATCGCGGCGAGAATGCGCTGATAGACACCACAGCGGCAGATGTTGCCGTCCATAAAGCGGACAATCTCTTCGTCGGACGGGTGCGGGTTTTTCGCAAGCAGGGCGACGCCGGACATGATCATGCCGGACGTGCAGTAGGCGCACTGCATCGCGCCGTTCGCGAGGAACGCCTCCTGTAACGCGTGCAGGTGTCCGTCGCGCGCGAGGCCCTCGATGGTGGTGATCTTTTGCGGACCAATGCTGCCGCAGGGCGTGAGGCACGAGCGGACGGGCACGCCGTCCACCAGCACGGTGCAGGCGCCGCACTGGCCTTCGCCGCAACCGAACTTCGTGCCAGTGAGCGCGAGATCGTCGCGCAGCACGCTGAGCAGCGGGCGGGCGGCGTCGGCGTCGCACGCGCGGGCGGAGCCGTTGACGTGAAGGAGGGTGACGTTGGACATGGCGCGGGTCGGGTCGGGCGCGAGATCAGATTTGACCGGGGATTTTTTTCACGGTGGCCCGCCGGAGGCGGAAGGCGAATCCTTTCATGGCGGAGCGGGTGGGGTGGGGCAGGGTGGAGCGGGGCGACGGGGATCGGCCGACGCCGGGCCAGACGAACGAGCAGGGCGATGGGTTGCTGGTGGGCGACCGGAAAGAAACGGTGGGGCGCGAGAAACGTGGCGGTGCCCTGGCCGACGATGGGCGCCGGGCGTGACGGGCCGAGATTGAAAGACGGGACGAGTTGCGGGCTTGCCTCCGATCGCGGGCGTCGGGTTTGCTCGCGGCATGAGCGCTCCTTCGCTGCACACCGTTCTTGGCCAGCCCTCCTGGTCGTTTGAATCGAGTCACGTCTCCGCGCACCTGACCAAGCTTGGTGGCCAGCTCGGGCCGGTGAATTTTCGAGTCGGGAAGAAAACTGTGACGCCGTATGCGGTGGCGCCGTGGGCGGAGGAGGCGGTGGCGCCGGGCCTGCCGGCAATTTTGCGGGCGCTTCGCGGAGATTTTTTCTGCGCGCCGTTCGGAGGTAATGCGACGCCGTGGCGCGGTGAGCAGCATCCGGTGCACGGCGAGACGGCGAATGCGAACTGGCGGTTGGAGGCGTTCGAGAAATCCGGTCCGCGCGTGACGCTCCAGGCGAGCCTCGCCACGAAAGTCCGGCGCGGCCGCGTCGACAAGTTCATCTCGCTCGTGGCCGGGCAGACGGCGGTGTATTCGCGGCATGTGCTGTCCGGCTCGCGCGGGCCGATGAATCTCGGCCATCACGCGATGCTGAAGTTCCCCGCCGCGCCGGGGAGCGGCGCGGTGAGCACCAGCCGGTTCGTGCGCGGGCAGGTTTTCCCGGGGGCGTTTGAGCAGGCGGAAAATTTCGGCTATCAGGCGCTGCAGCCGGGCGCGCACTTCCGCTCGCTGGCGCGCGTGCCGTTGCTCGCGGGCGGCTCGGCCGACCTCACGCGTTACCCGGCGCGGAAGGGGTTTGAAGATCTCGTGATGCTGACGGCCGATGCGAAATTGCCGTTCGCGTGGACCGCCGTGGCGTTTCCGGGCGAGGGGCACGTGTGGTTTGCGCTCCGCGATCCGCGGGTGCTGCGGCATACGATTTTCTGGTGGTCCAATGGCGGCCGCCACTACGCGCCGTGGAACGGTCGCCACGCCGCGGTGCTGGGCCTCGAGGAGGTGACGAGTTATTTTCACACCGGCCTCGCCGAGTCGGTGAAACCGAATCCGCTCAGCCGCCGCGGGCACCCGACGACGCTGACGTTGCATCCGAAAAAGCCGACGACCGTGAACTACATCATGGCCGTCGCAGCGATTCCGAAGGGCTTTGATCGCGTGAAAGAGATTCGCGCGGTGTCGGGCGGGGTGGAGTTGGTGGCCGAAAGTGGCAAGCGGGCGCGCGCGGCGGTAGCTTTGGACTTTCTCGGGCGGGAGTGACTTGCGTTGCGAATCGGCGAAAAGTTTACGCTTTCCGCTACCAGCAAACGCCACCTCACACGGTCGCCAGCACTTTTTCCAGAAACTCGCGATTGGCGCGGGCGTTGATCATCGTCGCTTCGACGGTCGCGCCGATTTTGCAGCACTCGACCATGAGGGGGCCGTTAAAGCCGCCCGCTTTGAGCTTTTTGAACACGCCGGCAAAATCGACCTGGCCGGTGCCAAATTGAACCATCACGTCGGGCTTGCCGGTGGCGCCGGCGGCGACCGCGCAGTCTTTCGCGCAGAAGCCGGTCACGTGCGGGAGAATCGGCTCCAGCTCGGCGACAGGGTCCTTGCCGGTGTAGAAGAGGATGTTGCCGGCGTCATACCAGATTTTGAAATTGGCGTGGCCGACGGCCTTGATCGCGGTGGAGATTTCCCCGGAGGAGCTGCTGCCGCCGCCGTGTGGTTTCATCACGAGTTTGATGCCGCGCTCCTGGGCGAACGCCGCGGCGTCAGCCATGATCTTGAAATATTGGGCATAGCGCTCCGGCTTGGCCTCGCCGAAGGTGAGGGCGAATTCGACGCCGACCGTGTGGGCGTTCACGAGCTGCTTCCGGGTGTCGGCGATGGCGTCGGCCAGCGGCAGGTCATTTTTGATGCGCAGCGCGGTCATGTTCACCTGGAGCCCGCGGGCGGCGATTTTTGCTTTCAACGCCGCGAGATACTCGGGGGTGGCGGAGGAGCTGGTGAACACATCGGCCTTGGTGGGGGTGAGCAGGCCGGTGTGCGTGTAGCCGGCGGCCTTGATCGCATCGAGCGTTTCGTCGTAGCTCCACTTGGTCTACGGGCGGTTGAAGCAGCCGATGGGCCAGTGGGTGGCGGCGGGTTTGGCCGCGCCCAGCGCGGCGCGGGGCCACAGGCTGAGGGCGAGGCCGGCGGAGGTGGCGGTGATGAAATCGCGACGGGTCAGAGCGGGGGCGGGCATGGGTGGAAAATGAGGGCACTACGCCGGCGGGACTTCCCAGCCGGGGCGATAGGTCTTGGTCAGAAGCGCGTGGGCCTCGGGGTGATTGGTGATGCGGAGATTCGCGGCGTCCCACTGCAGCGGCGTGGCGCCCACGGGATCGATCGGGCGCGAGCCGCGGTGGACGGCCACGCGATTGGCGACGCGAGTCGCGACATTGCCGAGTTGCACGGTTTCCGACAGCGGGCCCGCGTAATCAAAACCGCAGGTGGTTTTTGTGCCGGCGATGATGGCATCGACCCAGCGGTGCCAGTGGTTGAGCCCTTTGAGGTCCTTCGGATACGGGTAGCCTTGGAATTTTTCGACCGGGTAGAGCCGCGGGGCCGCGATGTGGCCGAGCACGAGGTTACCGAGTTCGCCAATGAACAGCGAGCCGCTCCGCGGCAGATCAACCTCGGGCGGAAGTTTGGCGAGCTTCCGGTCCGGGCGCAGGCCGCCGTCGGTCCAGGTCACGTTGAGCGTGGGTCCCGCGGTGAGTTCGTTGCCGGGGAAAACGTAGCGCACGGTTTCGGCGGTGGGCCAGATCTGGCGGTTGACGCCCGTGTTGGCCGCGACGACCGTGAGCGGCGCCGACAATTTCAACGCGGAAAAGACGGGATCGAGGATATGGCAGGCGAAGTCGCCGATCGCACCGCCGCCAAAGTCCTGCCAGTCGCGCCACGCGTAGGGATGGTAGACCTCGGGTGCGTAGGCGCGCATCGGGGCGGTCCCGATCCAGAGGTCCCAATCGAGCGTCGCGGGCACCGGGCCGGGCGCGGGCGGCTCGAGCAGGCGGGTGCGCTCGTTGCCGGCCACGACGACCCAGGAGTGCACGGCCTGCACTTTGCCGATGGCGCCGTTCTGGATGAGGTGGGTGGCGAGGCGATACTCGATGTTCGAGTGGATCTGCGTGCCCATCTGCGTGACGACATTTTTTTTCGCCGCCCACTGGCTCATCTGGCGCACCTCCCAGACCGTGTGCGCGAGGGGCTTTTCGCAGTAGACGTGTTTACCGCGCTGCATCGCCTCGATCGCGACGCGCGCGTGCATGTGATCGGGGATTCCGACCGTCACGGCGTCGACTTGATCACCGAGTTTTTCGAGCATCACGCGGAAATCGGCAAAATGCGGCACGCCGGGAAATTCGGCGTCGGCCTTGGTGAAGAGCGCGCGATCGACATCACAGAGGCCGACGAGTTTCACCTGCGGGTGTTGGCCGACATTGTGCAGGTCGCTGAAGCCCTGACCGGTCACCCCGACGGCGGCGACTTGCACGCGGCTGTTGGGGCTGGCGGCCCGGAGGATGGCGGGGAAACCCAAGACGGCGCCGGCGACCGCGGTCTGCTGCAGAAACGCGCGACGGGTGGAGGGGAAACGCACGGAATTGGTCGGAGGCATAGGATCGACGGGGTGAGACCGCACAGCAACCATTCAGAACCGGCCAAGGTCAAGCCCGTGACGCGGGGCCCGGTCGCCCGCGATGAGGCGGGCGCGGCCTGGGCGGCGAATCTTTTTTGGCGGAGAACCGTCTGGCGCGAAGTTGGCCGGAAGAGGGAAAAATCCGATTGCCCTTGGGACGAGGGTGATCTTTCTCTTCCAGCCCTTTCCCTCAGCCCTCCCAACCAATCCTCATGAAAATCCGTATCCTCCTCCTGACCCTGATCTGCGCCGTGGCCACTGTGCCGGGCGTTCGTGCCCAAGAGGGCAAAGCCAAGTCTGCCGACCAAGATGAGCAGACCGAACTCGGCGCCAAAATGGAAAAAGTAGGCGCCGCGTTTCGCAAACTGCGTGGCTCGGCCGCCGATGCCACCAAGAACGCTGATTCCCTGAAGCAAATTGCCATCATTCGCGAAAACATGACCGCGGCGTTGAAGTTCGATCCCGCCATGAAAGCCGACAAACCCGCCGCCGATCAGGCGAAGTTCGTGGCGGCCTATCAGACCAAGCTGAAGGAAGAGATTGCCGTCGTCGAAAAGGTCGAGGCCGCGCTCAAGGCCGGGAACAACGAAGAGGCGGCCAAGCTCGTCGCCCAACTCGGCCAGGACCAGAAGGACGCCCACAAGCAGTTCAAGAAAGGCGCACCCAAGAAGCAGTAAGCTTGCTCCTCTTATACAAAACGCCGCCGGATTTTCCGGCGGCGTTTTTTTTTTGCGCCCAAAAAGTTCGGAGCCAACTCCTGGCGTATTCCTCCACCCGCGGCTCACGAGGATTTGAGGCGCTGAGCCCGGCGAGGGATCAGGCACTGACGCGCGACCGTCAGGGTGACTGGGGCACGCTGGCGGTGGTCGCGACCGCGCGCAGGAAGTCGAAATCGCAGCCTTGGTCCGCTTGCGTGACGCTCGACAAAAATAATTTCCGGTAGCCGCGTTCGACGGGATTCGCGCGCGTGCTCCCGGCGGCGGCGAGGCGGGCGGCGATCTCGGCGTCGCTCACCAGGAGCGACAGCGAGCGATTCGCCACACTCAGGCGGATGCGGTCGCCAGTGCGGACGGCCGCCAGCGGCCCGCCGATCGCGGACTCGGGCGTGATGTGAACCACGATGGTCCCCATCGCCGTGCCACTGATCCGGCCATCCGAAAGGCGGACCATGTCCTTTACTCCCTGCCGCCCGAGTTTTTTTGGAATCGGAATATAGCCCGCCTCGGGCATCCCCGGCGCGCCGACCGGCCCGATGCATTTCAGGACGAGCACATCGCCGGCCGTCACGTCGAGCGCGGGATCGTCGATGCGGCGCGCGAGATCCCCGGCGTTTTCAAACACCACCGCGCGGCCTTCGTGCTCGAGCAGCGTGGCCGACGCGGCGGATTGCTTGATGATCGCTCCGCCGGGCGCGAGGTTGCCGCGCAGGACGGCGACGCCGCCTTCGGCATAAATCGGCCGGTCGCGCCCGCGGACAATGTCCTGCGCAAACGCCGGCCCCGTCGCATCGAGTTCCTCACCGAGCGTCCGCCCGGTTACGGTGAGCGCGTCGAGATGCAGCAGCGGCCGCAGTTCGCGCAGCACGGCCGGCAATCCACCCGCCCGGTGAAAATCCTCCATGTAGTGCGCGCCGGAGGGTTTCAGGTCGACGAGCACGGGCGTCGCGCGGCCCATCCGATCGAACGCCGCGAGATCGATCGCAATCCCCAACCGGCCGGCGATGGCGGTGAGGTGGATGAGGCCGTTGGTGGAGCCGCCGATGGCGAGGAGCACCCGCAGCGCATTCTCCAGCGCGTGCGGCGTCATGATTTTTTCGGGCGTCAATTTTTGCGCGATCATCGCCACGGCCACCGCGCCGGATTTTTCCGCGAGGCGCAGGCGGTCGGCGGTGACCGCGGGCGCCGAGGCGCCGCCGGGCACCATCATCCCGAGCGCTTCAGCCACGCAGGCCATCGTGCTCGCCGTGCCCATGACCGAACAGGTGCCGACGCTGGCCACGAGCTGATCGTTGACGCGATTGAGCTCGGGTTCGTCGATCTCGCCCGCGCGAAAATTTCCCCAGAAACGCCGGCAGTCCGTGCACGCGCCGACGCGTTGACCACGATGCGAGCCGGTGAGCATCGGGCCAGTCACGAGTTGCACCGCCGGGATGCCGGCCGAGGCCGCGCCCATCAATTGCGCGGGCACGGTTTTGTCGCAACCGCCGATCAGCACGACGGCGTCCATCGGCTGCGCGCGGATCATTTCCTCGGTGTCCATGGACATGAGGTTGCGCAGATACATGCTGGTCGGGTGCGCGAAGCTCTCGTGGATCGAGATGGTGGGGAAGTCCACCGGGAGTCCGCCGGCGAGCATGATGCCGCGCTTCACCGCCTCGATGAGAGTGGCCGAGTTGCCATGGCAGGGATTGTAGCCGCTGCCGGTGTTGACGATGCCGATGACCGGCCGCGACAGCGCGTCGTCGGAATAACCTGCGCCCTTGATGAACGCTTTGCGCAGAAACGCCGCGAAACCGGCGTCGCCGTAACTCGTGAGGCCTTTGTCGAAGCCGCCGGCTGGAGTGGAGTCGTCCATAATCTTCCCGGAGAAAATCAATCCACCCGCACTCTGGCAAACGCTGTCTTGCGGGTGCCCGCCATTTTCCGGCCAGCTACTTGATCTTTTTTCCGGGGACTTCACGTCCGTTTTGGAAGAGCACGAGGCTGGGCGCGCCACCGTCCGCGGCGGTCTTGAATTCGATGGCAGCGGGCGCCTGCTTCACGCGGAAACGCGTGGCAGATTCGGCGATCAGGTTGAATTCCGGCTGGCCCGTCGCCTGGGCGGCGAGGCTGGCCCCGTCGCGCCGCACGGTGAGGATAAAATTGGGCGCCAACTGGTAGGCCCCGACATATTGATCCAAAATTCCCGCGGCGACGGCGACCGCCGGCTTCACGGGATCTGCCAGCGGCTCCTCGACGCGGACGCCGTATTTCTCCAGGCCCGTGCGCGGATGCGTGAGGACCCGCGTGACGCGGCTGGCGGTATCGCTCGTAAAAGTGAAACGCACGTCGCGGCCTGGTCCCGTGAATTCAGTCGGCGAGAGCGCGTCGAGCGGGGTGCTGCGGCCGCGGCCGTCCTGGTGCACGAAGCGCCCGCCCTCGATGGCGAACGCGATTTTCTGACTGGGCGTCACGCGGTAGACCCCGACGTAGCCGCGCAGCGTTTCCGGGGGCACGGTCACCGTGCCGATCGCCGCGGGTTTGCCGAGGACGAGGGACGCGATGCGGGTGGCGATGATGGAGGGCGCGGCGCGGGGCTTGTCAGAGTTGCACAACACGGCGACGTAGAGGCCGGCGTCGGGGGCGCGGAGTTCATACGTCGAAAAGCCCTGGATGCCGCCGCCGTGCTCGACGCTGGGATGGCCCGAGATCGTGCCAACCGACCAGCCGAAACCGTAGCCGGTCGCGCGGCCATCGATGAGGCGGGCGCTCGTCGTGGCTGGCGCGAGCATCGCCGGACTCACGAGGGTGCCGGCGGCGAGGGCCTGTTCCCATTTCCAGAGGTCGTCGACGTTCGACACGAGGGCGCCGGCGGCGTGCGGTTGGGTCATGGCAATAAAATCGGCGTTGGCGGTCCGGCCACCTTTGGCGGTGTAGCCCGGGATGCGCTGCGGGATGATGCGATCGGTCTGGTCGTAGCTGCTATGCATCATCCCGGCGGGCTGAAAAATTTTCGCGGCCACGTAGTCGGCGTAGCTCTGGCCGGAGACTTTTTCGATGACGGCGCCGAGGAGACGGAAGCCGGTGTTGCAATAAAGCCAGTCGGCGCCGGGAGTGAAATGCGCGGGCTGATTCCTGATCCAGGCGAGCGTCTGTGCGAGCGTCACTTCCTGGTGCGTCGAGGTGTGAAACGCCTTCGTCTCGGTGTAGCTCGGCAGGCCGGACGTGTGGGTGAGCAGGTGCGTGAGGGTGATTTTATGTCCGCCGGTTTGGACCTCGGGCACGTAGGTGGTGATGTCGTCGTCGAGTTTGATTTTGCCGGTTTCGACCAGTTGCAGGATCGCGACCGCGGTGAACTGCTTCGTGATCGAGCCGAGGCGAAACACGTGCTCGGGCTTCACCGGCACACCGAGCTCAACGTGGGCGAGACCGTAGCCCTGGCGGAGGAGAACCTCACCATGGCGGACGACGATGACGGCGGCGCCGGGCGCATCGGCGGGATAGCTCTGGGCGAGGAGCTCGTCGATTTGGGTCGGGAGCGTGGCGATGTTTTCCTGGGCGGTCGCCACGGCCACGCCACCGACGATGATGGCACCGAGGAGGAAATGTCGCATGGGGCCGGGGGTGGAGCTCATTTACCTGTCGCGGAAACTGGGCGGCGCGGTGCGAAAGACAACGTGAGAGTCAGCCGGCTTCAGCGCGCGGATCTGGAGCGCAGGAAATGTTCGAGGAAACGGTAGATGATGGCGTTCGACTCCGCGGTGGGGTCGTGCGCGGGCCGGTGGGTCATCGCGACGCGGTCCGCGGCGCCGAGCAGATGATTGACCGCGATGGCGTGCGTGAGTGCGGGCCAGCGAGCGGGCGAATCCTCGGCGCCACCGGAGACGAGGAACGGACGCGGCGCCATGAGCGCGTGCAACTCGTGGAGGTCGTGACCTTGGGCGATGAGCTGCTGATAGGCACCGGTGCGCGGGGCGGTGGCGGAGACGAGACCGCGAGGGCGCGTCGTGGTCGGGTCGAGGCCGAGATACCATGGCTCCTGATAATTGATGCTGGGGCGCGTTTCGTCGAAGACGATGCCGGGGTCGGACCAGACGGCGCAGGCGAATTTGTCGTAGAGGCATGAGGCGAACATCGCCCATTTGCCGCCGTAGGAATGGCCGACGATGCCGATGCGCGAGGCGTCGACGAACGGCAGGCGCGTGAGTGCGGTGTGGGCGTTGGCGGCCAGGTAAGCGAGGAACGAGAGTGGCTGACACTGCGCGCCGGCGAGGGTGGGCTGGTAGGCATCGCCGCCGGGCGCACCGAGGCAGAGGGCGACGAAGCCGCGCCGCGCGAGTTGATAACCGAAGTCGCGGAGCGATTTGCCGCCGAGGCCGGCGCTGGTGGCGGGATCGTAAAAGGGGACGACGACGGCGGGAAACGGGCCGGCGCCGCGTGGGAGGAGGAGGATCGCGTCCTGTTTTAGGCCGGGCGCGAGTTCGAGGCGGATCCACTGCTGCTCGAAATTTTCGCGCGACTCGGTGCGGACGATTTCGAGCGTGGGCGCGGCAAGCAGTTCGGGCCACGGACCCATGAGCTGAAACCAGCGCCGGCGGATGGCGGCGCGTTCGAGGGTCCATTCGGCGGCGGTCGCGATCCGGGAGCCGTCGGGGCGGACGAGAGGTGAGTGGCGGCGGTCCAGCTTTTCAGTGGCAGACGTGGGCGGTCGGAAATAGGGCGCGAGGTCGGCGGGGAGAGAAGGCTGCGCGCCGGCGGGCAGGCCGGCGATCACCAGCGTGAAGCAAGCCGTCGCGAGGGCGGAAAGGGTGACGCGCATTGGGATAAAAAAGCCGCGCCGGAAGTGGCGCGGCGAGGCGAAATATCGCGGAAGCTTACTTCAGCTCGCGGAGCTTGATGTTCCGATACCAGCATTCGTCCTGATGGTAGGTGAGCATGAGGTGGCCGATGATCTTGTCGCCGAAACCGGGTTGCTTCGAAAACTTGCTGGCGGCGACACCGGCTTTGACGGCGGCGCTGCCGGTCTCGTAGGTGAGGACGTTTTTCCCGTTGAGCCAGTGCTCGACGGTTTTTCCGCGGACGACGATTTTCGATTGGTTCCAGTTGCCGGGCTCGCGGTAGGGTTTATCGGCGGCGGGCGGGAGCACGTAGTAGAAGGCGCCGGTCTGGCGGAGGGGACCGAACTTGGAATCCGGGTGACGAACATCGTCGAGCATCTGGTATTCATGGCCGGGGGCACCCGGGCGGCCTTCGGTGACGAAATATTTCAGGCCGTTATTGCCCCCGAGCGGAAGCTTCCATTCCCAAGCAAACTCAAAGTTCTCGTATTTTTTCTCGGTGATTAGCTCGTTGCCCTTGACCTTGGCGATGGCGTGGAGCGTGCCGTTGACGACTTCCCACCCGCCTGCCGGTTTGTTGACGTAGCTGCGCCAGCCGTTGAGTGTCTGGCCGTCGAACAGGAGCGTCCAACCGGCGGATTTTTCGGCGGCCGTGAGTTCGTTGTCGGCCGAGGGGACGAGCGCGCAGGCGGAGAAGGCGAGGAGCGCCGGGAGGACGAGCGGGAGGCGGAATTTCATGGGGCGGAGAGTCAGGACCGACGGGTTCGAAGGCGTGAGCCAGCACGAACGAATTTCCTTTCGAAGCGACGAAAAAATACGAACACGATGCGACGCGCTTTGACGCTACGCTGGTTTCGGCTATCAGTGGCGCATGAACCTCACCTGTCTTCGTTGGCCCGCACGGTTGGTGGTTGGGGCATTGCTGGCCGGGTGCTCGACCTCGCCGATTTCGCGCATCGATGCGAACCGCGCGGTCTATGAGTCGTGGCCTTTTGACATCCAGCAGGCCGTGCTCAATGGTGAAGTAAAGGTCGGGATGACGCCTGAAATGGTGGAGCTGACGCTCGGCAAGCCCTCGCAGATCGACGCGCGTGCTGGATCGGGTGGGCAGGACGAAGTGTGGGTCTACAAGAAGGGCGTCGGCGTCGGGTCGCTCCTGGGCGGTTCGGGTCTGTCCATAGGCGGTGGCATTGGGGGCGTGAGCCTTGGATCTGGCAGAGGCGGAGGGCGTCGCTCGACGAATGCCGACGAGCAGGAGGTGTTTTTCCGAAACGGCGTGGTAACCCGCAGCGAGGGCGGCAAATAGCCGAAGCTCCGTCTGGCGCTGGGTGGAGTCCGGGCTGGCTTTACGGGCGGACGGATCGCGGGGATTTTGGGCGGCTGGGTTGGCCAACGCCATGTTACAGATGAATAAACACCGGCTGAGGCCGCCACGATTGAACGTTTCGGCCGGCAGCGCGTCTTTCCCAGTGGAAGTTCCACGGTTAGCTTGGTGTGTTAGGTCAGGTGTGAAGGGCCGCCTAGGGGTAGGCGGCCCTTCTTTATGTCCGGACGGAGAGGTCGCGCCGTCGGCCTATTTTTTCAGCAATTCTGCCCGGGCCGATTCGAGCCGGGCTCGTTCCGCGACCGTGAGACTGGCGAAGCCGGACGCGGCGATCTTGTCGAGCAGCGCGTCGACCTCGGCCATGGAGGCCGCTTTCAATCCGCGGAACGCGACCGGTTTTTTCACCGGGAGGTCGGGCAGCACGCGGAGCTTGGGCGACCGCCGCCAGAAGTTGAACCGCGGCAGCTCCAGGTGGCCCTGATGGTGGCGGACGAAGGCGAACGCGCAGCCGCAGGTGGCCCACAGGGATATCAGGCCGCGCCAGTCGTGGTAGTTCAGCGCCATCAGCGTGAAGATGCCGACGAGAATCAGCGCCGCCCATTTCGCGAGCAGGTTAAACATCATCAGCGCGTCGGGATAGAACGCGGCAAAAGCCACGAAGAGCGCCAGCGCGCCGGTTTCCCCCACGCGCGTCATGGGCAGCCACAGGCCGATCGCCGTGAAGAGCACGGGAGTCGCGAGATAAATGCCTCCGTAGAGCCAGAGGAACGAGCGCCGGCCCAGCGCGCGCTCCACGTCGCGGCCGAACCACGCGATCATGAGCATATCGAAAACGAAATCCAGGCTGGGCGGGTTCACGAGCCCGTAGGTCACGACGCGCCAGACCTGCCCGTGCAGGACCTGCGTGCTCATGAACGGCAGCCACTCGAGGAGTGGGCCGGCGCCGAACAGGTTCATCGTGGTCGTGATGAACATCGACGCGACATAAACGAGCACGATGAAGTGCGCCGCATACACGGGATAGCCGCGCAGCCACAGCACCGGGGTGTGATCGTGGGAGTCAGAATGGGTCGTGCCGTAGCGGTCCATGAGAGCGGGGAGGGGAAGTTGGGGCACCCGCGGGGCGTTCGCAAGCAACGAGCGGCGGGAAGACGGCGGGTTGCTTCGCGCGCGGTAAGTCACCAAGCTGGGGCCATGAATCGTCGTCAATTCGTGCACTCGACCTCGGCGTTGGCGACGTTGGTGGCGCTGCCCCGCCCGCTGCAGGCCGCCGCGGCGTCGGCCCGGAAGCTGAAGATCGCGCTCACCCCCGGAAGTATCGGCGTCAATGTCACCAGTCAGAAAGAACTCAACGAGCTGGCGCACCGGCATCGTTTCGAGGCGGTGGAACCGCGGGCCGAAGAACTCGCGGGGATGTCCCGCGAGCAACTGGCGGAGACCGTGGCGGATATCGGGACGAAGGGACTGGCGTGGGCCGCGGCGGGGCTCGCGGTGGATTTTCGAAAGGATGACGCGACGTTTCGCGACGGGCTCGGCCAGCTGCCGAAGATCGCGGCGGGATTGCAGCGCGCGGGGGTGAGTCGCGTCGGCACGTGGCTCGCGCCCTGTCATGCGGAGCTGACGTATCGCGCGAATTACAAACTGCACGTGGCGCGGCTCAGGGAAATTGCGCGGGTGCTGCAGGACCACGGCCTCCGCTTCGGGCTGGAGTATGTCGGCACGCAACTGTCGATGGTGAGCCGCAAGTATCCGTTCGTGCACACGTTGGCGGAAGCGCGGGAACTGATCGCCGACCTTGGCCTGGGCCACGTGGGTCTCGTGCTCGACACGTGGCATTGGTGGACCGCGGGTGACACGGCGAACGACCTGCTCACTTTGACGAATGCCGACGTCGTGAGCGTCGATCTGAACGATGCGCCGAAGGGCATCGGGAAGGCGCAGCAAAAGGACAACGAGCGCGAGTTACCGGCGGCCACGGGGGTGATCGATATCGCGGCGTTTCTCAATGCCCTCATTACGATCGGCTACGATGGTCCGGCCCGCCCCGAGCCGTTTAACAAAGCGCTAAATGCGCTGGAGAATGATCCGGCCTGTGCGGCCTCGTCCGCGGCGATACACCAGGTCATGGGCCTGATCCGCGGATAGGCGGTCCGCGTTGGGCCGGGACGAAGGCGGACGCTGCGCCTCGTCGCGGCCGCTCCGCAGGTCGCCTCACATCCAGCCGGGGCGATATTCCTTCGTGATGAACTGGTTCGCGCTGGGCACGTTGGTGACCTTCATCGCCTTCGTGTCCCACTCGATGCGGCGGCGGGAGCGGATCGCGACGTTGGAGAGCAGGACGGATTCGGTGAAGGGGCCGGAGTATTCGAAGTTCGAGCCCGGCTTCGGGCCGCCCTTGCAGCCCGCGAGCCACTCGGCAAACGGCCCGCCGGACACGCGGGGAATCGTCTTGGCCGGGAGGTGCGGCGCGACCTCGCGCATCTTCGCCTCGGGAATGATCCGCACCGTCTCGTAATAAAAACTGCAGAGGACGGTGGCTTTGCTGCCGAAGAGCAGGGTGCCGGCTTCGGAGGGGAGGTCGCGGCCGATCTCGAGGTCCACGGGCAGCGGCGGCATCAGGCTGCCGTCGGACCACGTGTATTTCACGGGCGGCAGGGCGCCGCGCGCGGGGAAATGGCTGGTCACGACGGAGGCCAGCGGGCAGGCGAGGTCGGTCGCCTGGGTGGATATCGCTTCAACCGAGGTGGGGGCGCCGAGGTTAAGCGCCCAATACGCGCCGTCCATGATGTGGCAGGCAACGTCACCAAACGCGCCGGTGCCAAAATCCCACCACCCCCGCCATTTCCACGGCATGTAGGCGGGGTCGTAGGCGCGCTCGGCGGCGACGCCGAGCCAGGCGTCCCAATTCAGCGACTTGGGTGCGACCGGGATGAATTTTGAGTGATCCGGCTTCTTAAAGCTGCCGACCGCCTCGCGCCACGGCGGATAGAAGGGGCGGTTGGTCCAGCTCACAACTTCGCGCACCTCGCCGAGCACACCGGCGTCGACCCATTCCTTGAGCAGCCGGCAGCCGTCACCCGCGTGGCCCTGATTGCCCATTTGCGTGATGACTTTTTTCTCCCGCGCCAGGCGGGTGAGTTCCCGCGTTTCCCAGACGGTGTGCGCGAGCGGCTTCTCAACGTAGACATGCTTGCCGAGCGACATCGCCGTCATCGCCGCCGGAAAATGCATGTGGTCCGGGATGGAAATGGTGACGGCGTCGATCTTGTTGCCGAGCTGGTCGAACATCTTCCGGTAGTCGTTGAAGTGTTCCGCCGCCGCGACGGAACTGCTTTCCTCGGGAAACCGGGCCGCGAGCGCCTTCACCGCGCCGCGGCCGCGCTCCTCGTCGATGTCGCAAATGGCGACGACGTTTTCGTTCCTCACGCCCTCGACCGCCGCGCCGCCGCGGCCGGCGGCTCCGATGATGGCAACGTTGAGCCGGTTATTCGGCGTGGGCGTGCCCGCGGGCTGCGCGCGCAGGACGGCGGGGAAGGCCAGCGCGGTGGCGGCGGTCGTCGATTTCAGAAAGGTTCGGCGAGAGATCAGGGGTGGCATGTTGAAGGGGGATTTTGGTTGGCGGCGCCGACTGAGCCATGCGCCGAGGGGAGAGGAGCGATCAAGAGCGGTGCGCAGGGTGCAGCGATGGCGGGGGCCGGGGCAATGCCAGAATGCGCCGCGAGCCGGCACTCCGAGCTGACAGCGTCGTGCCGGGCGGGACTCGAAGGATGCAGGCGAGCGATGGTTGGCGATGCTCTGCCATGAGCGAATCCGGCCGGTGGGTTTGCGCCTGGACCAATCCGATCCAGTCCTAGTCGATTTCGCCCGGGCCCTCGACGATCAGCCGCAGCGAGTCGAGGCGGAGGCGGGCTTGGGTGATGGCGGTGGTCGTGTGCTGGAGTTGCTCTCGGGCGAGGGAGATTTCCTCGGGGCGGATGTGGTCGTTGAGCTTTTGAAGATCGACGAGGCGCTGGAGATCGGCGGCGAGGGCGTTGGTCGCGCGCGCTTGCGCGGCGGTGATGAGGGCGCGGCTGCGCGCGTCGGCGTGGGCGGTGGCGGACTCGAGCATTGTTTTTAGGAGGGCGAGGTTGAAGCCCGGGCGCGCGAGGAAGCGGTGGAGCGTGCCGTCTTCGCAGTCGGCGGCGAGCGCGGCGACCTGGTAATCGTCGGTGAGGTCGTGACCGCGGAGGTCGATCACGACCCGCACGGGCGTGGGCGCGAGGAACTGGTCCACGTGCCAGCGGGAATCGGCGACGGTTTCGAGGACGAAGATTGTTTCGAGGAGGAGATTCGGTTTGGCGGAGCGAAGAAAACCGAAGGCGGTGGTGCCGGACTTGGAGTCAATGAGGAGGTCGATGGCATCCTGCACGAGTGAATGATCGGGCGAGAGGAAGCGGATGTCTTCGCGGACAATCGCGCGCGCGCGGTCGAAGGTGGCGAGCATGCCATCGTGCGGGATCGAGGGAAAACCCTCCACGTAGGCGTGGCTCGGGTCGAGAAACACGTCGCCGCCCTCGTGGTCTTTGATGCGCACGCCGAAGTGATCGAGGAGGTCGCCGAGGAAATTTTTCAGGAAGGGATCGGCGTCGACGGCGCGGATGCGGTCGATGATGCGCGTGGCGACGGCGCGGTTGAAGGAGTTGAGTTCGAGCAGGCGGTCGCGGCCTTGTTTCATTTTCCACGAGAGCTCGCGGCGAAACTCGACGGTCTCGGCGACGAAGGCGTCGAGTTGGGGCTGGCCGACCTTGGCGCCGCCGGAGCCGTAGTCGTGGGCGAGCGCGAGGAGGCGGGCCTTGAATTTTTCCTGATAGTCGTTACCGCCGTGAAGCAGGGTTTCAAAGGCGTCGAGGCCCCGGTGATACCATTCGACGACGCATTCCTCGGCGCTGCCCGCGACGTAGGGGACGTGGATGCGGATGGTCTGGGTTTGGCCGATACGGTCGAGGCGGCCGATGCGTTGTTCGAGGAGGCCGGGGTTGAGCGGGAGATCGAAGAGCACGAGGTGGTGCGCGAACTGGAAGTTACGGCCCTCGCTGCCGATCTCGGAGCAGAGGAGGAGCTGCGCGCCGTCGGGCTCGGCGAACCACGCGGCCTGGCGGTCGCGTTGGACGAGCGGCAGGCCTTCGTGGAAGAGGCCGACCTTCACGGCGATTTTTTCCTGCAGCGCGGCGTCGAGCGCGATGACCTTGCGCGAAGATTTGCAGATGAGGAGAATTTTGGCCGGGCGTTGCGCGAGGAGGAAGGCGACGAGCCAGTCGAGACGCGGGTCTTCGCGGAAGGCGTAGCGGAGGGCGGCGTCCTCGCCGGTCTCCTCGGCGGCGAGTTCGCGGGAGATGCGGGCGAGGTGCGTGAGATTCTGGCCGGCGTCGAGCGGGGCGGGGCAGAACCGGCGCGTGGGGAAACCCGTCATCGCGGCGCGGGTGTTGCGAAACACGACGCGGCCGGTGCCGTGCTGGTCGAGGAGGGTTTTGAGCAATGCCGCGCGAGCGCCGGGCTTCGCGCGGGCGAGAGCGTCGAGATGCTCGGTGAGGCGCCCGGGGTCGCGGGTGAAGATTTTTTTCAGCGTGGTGTGATCCGTCGGCGCGAGCGGTTTTTGCTCGATGATTTTTTCGGCGATGCCGGCGATGGCGCCGAAGCTCTCGGATTCGGCGACGAAGTGGTCGAAGTCGTCGTAGCGCGCAGGATCGAGCAGGCGGAGGCGCGCGAAGTGGCCCGCCAGACCGAGTTGCGTGGGCGTGGCGGTGAGGAGCAGGAGGCCGGGGCAGCGTTGCGCGAGCTGTTCGACGAGGGCGTAGTCGGCGCTGACGGCCGTGGGGGTCCACGCGAGGTGGTGGGCTTCGTCGACGACGACGATGTCCCAACCGGCGGCGAGGGCTTGGTCGCGGCGCGACTCGCTGCCGGCAAGGAACGATACGGCGCAGAGGGCGAGTTGGGTGGCGAGGAACGGATTCTGGCCCGGATCGCTTTGTTCGCAGGCGAGGCAGCGCTCTTCGTCGTAGATGCTGCACCAAAGGTTGAAACGGCGGAGGAGCTCGACGAACCACTGGTGCGTGAGGGATTCGGGCACGAGGACGAGGACGCGTTTCGCCTGGCCGACGGCGAGGAGGCGTTGGAGGATGAGGCAGGCTTCGATGGTTTTGCCGAGGCCGACCTCGTCGGCGAGGAGGACGCGCGGGATCTGGCGCGAGGAGACCTCCTGCAAGATGTAGAATTGGTGAGGGATGAGATCGATTCGCCCGCCGAGAAAACCGCGGACATCGGACGAGCGGAAACGCGCCTGCGCCTGCAGCGCGCGATAGCGGAGATCGAACACCTCGCCGGGATCGGATTGCCCCGCCATGAGCCGCTCCTGTGGGAGATCGACGCTGGTCACGTCGGAAATCGCGTCCTCGCGCACGCGGCGACCGGCGCTGAGATAGGTGAGGAGACCGGCGTGGTCTTCGACGGACTCGACGGTGAGCGTTGCGCCGTCGCGGGTGGTGACGGATTCGCCGGCGCGGAATTGCACGCGCTGGAGGACCGGCGTGCCGAGGGCGTAGAGGCGTTTTTCGCGCGTGGCGGGAAATTCAACGCCGATGCGTTTTGCCGGCGCGTCGATGCTCGCGACCACGCCGAGGCCCAGCTCGGGTTCCCGTTCGCTCATGCAACGCTGACCAACCACGCTTGGTGACATGCCGACATGAGGGCGGAGTGCGGCGGGGATTCAAAGGGATTTTCCGTCCAGCGGGGACGGAGCGCTTTTCTTACGGGCGGCCGGCCCGGTCCGACGATGGGGCTGCCTCGGTGGTCGAGGGCTCCGGAGTCGTTTCCGAGCGGTGGTAGGCGTAGAGGCAGGCCAGCGACAGGGCGGTCAGCACGTGCCAGAGGGCGTGACCTTGGAGCCAGGCATCGGGGCCGCTGAACTGGCCGGCGACGTCGAGTTGGCGGCAGATGATGGCAGCGACGAGGGCGAGGGTGGACCAAAGCAGCCAACGAAAATGCAGCGTGCGCCGGGCGAGCACGGCATCGACGAGTCCGCCGCACGTGACGCTGACGATGAGCGTGGTGAGCACCGTCCTGGCCGACATGGACCATTTGTAGCGATAGAGCAGATAGCTGGTCACCACCACGAGGACGCTGAGAATCGTCGATCCCGGGATCGTCCGGAAAGTCGCCTGGCGGTGCCACGGTCGCAACCACCGTCCCACACTCATCGCGAGACACGCGAGCAGCGGCGGATACATGGAGGCCACGTCGAGTTGCTGGCCCCACCGGGTGAGGGAGGCATGATAAAGGCCGCTGCCGAATCCAAGATAGCAACACGCCGCCCCGAACAGGAGGCTCATCGCCGGGGTTGCCATCACGTAGCCACCGGCCCGCGGCGGCTGGGCCCGCCGGTCGCCCTCCCCGAGGGCCAGCGCGTAGAGGCCGACGAGGACAAAGGCCAGATTCGACCAGGTATTGGCCCGGGTCCGGAAAAAATCCTCGACCTGGATCCGCTCCGCATAGCCCGGGTGCCGGAGTTCGCGGCTTTCAGTCCAACCCCGCCAGATGTTCTGGCCCTCATAGTGCCGCGAAGCACCGAGCAACAGCAGCACCAGCACGACGACGCCGCCCCACGCGAAGGCGTGGACCCGCCACGGCGCGCCGAGCACGGAGCGCGAGGCGGGAGCAGTGTGGCAGTGGTCGGTGGGTGGTTTGTTCATGGTTCAATCGGCGGTCGCCATCGGTCGTTCGGGGCGACGCCGTGCGGCGAGGCAAAGCAACCGGCCCGCGGAGAACTTTATGGTGTGGGGTGATGCGCCGCGGCGTAACGATTGGGAAGACATTTTTACTCCAACTCCGGAATAAGACCTCCTGATCTTGCGCAAGAAAATCCTATGGGGAGGAAAATTTCAAAACCACGATCGTCCGCTCCGGCTCCTCAGTTCCACTCCCCCAATGCCCGCATCACCGGCACGTTCCCCATTTCATCCCGCGGCACGAGTTGCACCACGATGCGCCGCGCCGCGTCCGCGCCCACCACGACCTCAAACCCGACCATCCGCGTGCCCGGGTTGCGCGCATCGGTTGCGGCCGGCGGCGGATCGGTCGGATAGACTTTCACGGTCACGCCGGCCGGCTCCAGCACGCGGAAACCCAGTTTCTTCCCGTCCTGAGTGAGCCTCGCCCGCCCCGCGCCATCGATCGTCACTTCCGCCCGCGTGACCATTGCCCAACGCACGGTCGCCGGCTTGCTCATCGCTGTGATCTCGTCCTGCACCAGCACCGAGCGATCGCTCTGCAACGCCACTCCGCGCCGCGCCCTCGCGAGTTGCCCTTGGTAAACTGGGCCCAAGTCCACGACGGTCCGGCCCGGCTTCGCGAGCACGATGGGCGCCTGGCCGCCGAAGCGCTGCTGCTGACCGTCGACCATCAGGACGTTGTGGGCTGAGGTGCCGAGCCGGAATATTTTCCACCGGTCGGCGTCCTGTCCCTTGCCCCAGAGATTGATGCCGTTCGACTCGAGCGAATTGTAGTCCTGCATCCCGAGATCGTCCGCCCAACGCACGCCGTCCGCATCCATCACAAACGCCCCGATGTCCATGTGCGCGTGACTCGCCGAGGGCGTGCCGCCCTTGATCGCCACGTAGCTCGCCTCGGCCGTCCACGCGCTCCGGTGAAACGCCACCGGCGTCACGCCTCCGCCCGACCAGGAGAGCGCCTGCGGCGCCGTCGGTTTTTCCTGCGTGGGTGACATCCACAGCATCACCATCGGATCAGTGCGATCCCGCCCGCCGCGCCCCGATTTTTTCCCGCTCACCGCGGTGATTTTCGGCCACTCGCTCCAGAGCAGATACGGCTCCTTCCGCTGCGCCGCGAACCAGAACATGGCCGCCGCCACGCCGTGCCCGCCGCGCCCCGCATCCGAATAGTTAAAATGGTAACCCGAGGGGCCCGTCACGTGCAGATAGTAATCCGTCGTCGCGAGAAACCCCGGTTGCGCCGTGAGTCCGAAATCCGTGCCGAGCGTCGATTGCAGCGCCGAAATCAGCAGCACGTTAAACGTCGTGCCGTAGCCCCAGTAGCCCGGGCCCTCCGGGTAGGCGCCGTCCGGACTGAATTCGTGCATGGAGATCGGCACCGTGTTCACCGCGCGCGCGATCATCTCCGCCACGAGCGCCGGCGCGCTCTCCGCCACGGCGAGCGCGCCAATTGTGATGCCCCCGTTGCACACCTGGTTCCAATTGTTCGTCGCCTTCGTCCACGCATTCGCCGTCTGGCTCGTCTGCAACCCTTTCACGACGATCGCCTCCCGCAGCGTGCGCCGCGTCGGCTCGTCGAGCGCGGCGTAGAACCAATCGTAGCCGAGGCCCACCGCCGCCGTCATCTCGCCGACATCCAGAAAATGCTTGGGATTCCAGTCGGTGAACGCCGCCACCGCGAGCAACTCGGCCCGCGCGCGCTCCAGATATTTCCTCTCGCCCGTCAACCGCCACGCGAGCCCGAGGTGCATCACGCGCGACAGCGCGGTGCGCGATTTGTCGAGTAACCGCCGTCCGATCAGCACGCGCTCGACCGGCTTCGACCGCAGTTGCCGATCGGCTTCCGCCAGCAGTCCGGCCTGCAAATCTTTCCACACTGGATCACTCGCCACCCGCCGCCGGATCGCCTCCTCGCCGCCGGCCGGGAGAAACAGCCGCGGATGGGTGGGCGGCAGTTCCTGCACGCGGCGCAACACCTCCGCATTTTCGACCGCCGCTCCGGCGGTCCCACCCGACGCCAGAAGAGCGCCGCACCACGCGAGCGCCGCCAACCGAGAGATTGTCTTCATCTCCCAGCAAGACGCCTCTCCGGGCATTCGGCTACGCGCAAACTCCCGCAGAATAATCCGAACCGATCGGATGATCCGCCGCTCCCCGAGCGGCCTGCTCCCGAAACGCCGCCTCATCGATTTAGACCTGGCCCAATCTGGGTTCCTCGCTGTTTCCAGTGGGTAGCTGCCGGTGACTGGGAGCCCCGCAGGGGCGAAAAGTAGAAAGCCCAGGGCAACGCCCTGGGAAATGTTGCAGCAAGAACCCGAGCCCTGAAGGGGCAAAACCACACCGTAGGGTCGCCCCTTCAGGGCGATGAATTCTTTTGAACTCGATTCCCAGGGCGTTGCCCTGGGCTTTCGAGTATCGCCCCGTCGGGGCTCCGACCACTAAGCCATCAACCCACTGAAACAGCGATGAACCCCAATCTGAAAATATGCGGCCACCCAACCGCGGCGCTGGCGTCAATCGGGTTGGCGACGACGAGACGGAAATGATGCCGGCGAACGAACGACCAATTTTAACCAGCAACGCGGGCCCTAAAAACCGCGGCGCGACCACGCCAAAGTTTATGGTCTGACCGCGGTGCCGTCGCGGCGGCGCACGGGCTCCCAATAGCCGGGATGCGCGGGCAGCGGATATTTCTTCGCTTTCTCCTCGTCGAAATCCACGCCCCAGCCGGGGGCCTCGTTCACGATCGCATAGCCGTTTTTCAAGGTGTGGGTGCCGGGGAAAACCTCGCGGGTGGCGTCGTTGAAGTTGATCGACTCCTGGATGCCGAAATTGTGGATGTTTAGATCGAGATGGAGGCTCGCCGCGTGGCCGATCGGGCAGAGATCCCCCGGCCCATGCCAGGCGCTGCGCACGCCAAACCATTCCGCCAGCGCCGCGAGCTTGCGCGTCGGCGTAAAGCCGCCCGCCTGCGTGAGGTGGACGCGCAGAAAGTCGATCAGCCGGTCCTTGATCAACGGCACCCACTCGTGCGGGCTGTTGAACAGCTCGCCCATCGCGAGCGGGACCGTGGTCGCCGCACGGAGTTGCGCGAACCAGCCGTTCTGCTCCGGCGAGAGCGCATCCTCGATGAAGAACGGCCGATACTGCTCCAGCTCCTTGCACAGCCGGATGGCTTCGATCGGTTCAATGCGCTCGTGGACATCGTGCAGCAGTTCAACCTTGTCGCCGCACGTTGCGCGGATGTGCGCGAACATCTTTGGCACCGCCTGCAAATAGGGCAGCGAATCCATGTGTTGGTCCGCCGGCAGACCGAAACCCGTCTCGCGAAAATCGGCCTTGGCACTGAGATGCTGGGAACCGTAGGACCCAAATTGAATCCGGATGTGACGGAAGCCCTGCTCCTGGCGGATCTTCACCGCATTCTCCAGTTGTTTCAGGTCGAAACCGCTGCAGTGGGTGTAGGTGTCGACCGCGAACCGGGAGCGGCCGCCGATCAATTGATACACCGGCAGACCGGCGCGCTTGCCCTTGATGTCCCAGAGCGCGAGGTCGAGCCCGCTGAGCGCGTTGTTCATCACCGGCCCGTTGCGCCAGTAGGAACTCGTGTAAGCGGTCTGCCAGATGTCCTCGATGTCGTCGACGTTGCGCCCGCGCGCGAAGGGATCGAGGTATTCGTTGACCGCGGTGACGACGGTGAGCGGACGTTGGTTGAAGGTGCCGCAGCCGAGCCCGTAGAGGCCTGGCTCTGAAGTGTCGACGCGGATGACGACGAAGCGGATCGAGCCCTGCGTCGCGCACGTGATGGCGCGGACCTTGGTGATGGTGACGGGCTTGGCGCCCTGGTTGACGCGCGCGGTCGCGGCTTCGGCGGCGCGGGCGCCGCGGTCAAGAAATCCCAGCGCGGAAAGACCGGCGCCGAGGCCGAGCGTTTTGAGCGCGGCGCGGCGGGTGAGGGGTTGGTTCATGGAGGGGTTCCTAGGGCGGGTTCGCGCTCAGTGCAACCATCCCGGGCTGGCGGGCGTGGTCCGGTCAGAGAGGGTGGCGGGCTCAGGCCAAATCGGTTTCGATCTGCGACGAATTGCGCCGCCGCGCTCCGCGCTTTTCGCGTCAGAATTGAACCAGCCGTTCATTGGACTGCGTGACGGCGGCCACCAGTCCACTTACGGTGGTCCACCGATTGGCGTCGGGATCGCCGATTTTGGCGGTGTAGTTGCCGAGGGCGAAGACGAACAGCCGGGCGGTGTTGCCGCGGAGGCGAAACGCGTAGACGAGCTCGCCGGTCCGGTCCTCGAAGAGTTGCACGACGGGGTCTGGCCCGCCGGTGATTTTCAGCGTGGGCAAATACGCGAGGGGCTGGCGCGCGTAGTTGTCGAACTGGTTCACCGTCACCGGCCACGTGTCCATCTGCGTGCCCGGCTGCGTGACGTCGGCGGAGTAGGGCCAACATTCAAACGTGATCGTGCGGCTCGATTTCTTGAAGCGCACGAGGCCGAGGCCGCTCGTCTTGGCGTTGACCGACTCGAGCACCGGGCGCGGCGGATTGTAGGGCCCATTCTTGAACGCGAGCACGGTGAGCCGATTGCCAAAATGATCGAGAAAATCGCCGGTGAGCGCGGGGTTGCCGGTCGTGCGGTTGCGGCCGGTCTTGGTGGGCTCCCACCACCGGGGATAGCCGACATTCACGGCGGGACCGGCGAAGGCCACGGGGCCGTCGCGGTGCGCGTCGAGGCCGTAGTGCACCACGGCCGGGAGGTGCTGGTCGCCGGCGAGGTGCACGGCGAAAGCCTTGCGCAACTCGCGCAGGGCGTTGCGGCGCGCGGTCTGCGGCCAACCGCTCGCATCGTAGTCGGCCATGAGGACCTCGTGGTTGCCGCCGTGGGTCGTCGCCATCGCCGTGAAGATCGTCTGCGAGATCGCGGCCTTCAGGTCCGCGCCGCGCCAGTCGAGCACCCAGTCGCGGAGAAACTGTTCCTGTTTGCCGCCGAGGAGCTCGAGGCCGGGGAGATCGGCGGTTTTCGGATCGTAGTTCGGATTGATGACGTGATCACCCCGGTCGCCGGTGGGCGGGATCTTGCCCTCGGGCCCGGACTTGAACTGGCGATCGGCGAGGATCGCGAAACTCACGCGGCCGTAGGTGAGCGGGCCGTAATAGTTGATCGTGTCCCGCTTCGACGGCCGCGGATCGTAGGGATCCGGGTGGTGCGCGGTCTGGGTGCGGTGCACGACGTTGACCCACGCAGCGGGCAACTCGTAGCCGCCCGCTTCCTGGGTGGTCTTCTGTCCTTCGCCGCCTTCACCCCACAGATTGCCCTGATAGACGTCGTGATCGTCGGGGAGCGAAATGCTCGGACGGTCGCGCATGAGCTCGCGCCAGGTCCAGCCGTGGAAATACCATTTGCGCAGGTAATCGAGGATCGCGGGCGCGAGCGGGGCGCGCTGCGTGCCGAAGCCGCCCGTGCTCTCGTAAAATTGGTCGCCCACGAATGCGAGGAGGTCGGGGTTGAGCTTTGCCATGCTTTGCACGAGCGGGACGTTCGGGAAAATCGCGTGGATGTTGCACGAGATGTCTGCGACCGAGAGCTCGTCGCGTTCGACCGGATCGGGGCGCACGGTGCCCATCCAATCGTGCTCCGTGCTACTGCCGTCGGCCGCGCGCAGCGTGTAGGCTAGGCGGTAGGGCACGGTGCGCGTGGCATCCCAGGCCTCGACGCGGAAGACCGCGACGTGCGCCGCGGCGTGAATTTTTTCCTCGCGCGCCGTCTGCCACCTGCCGGTGGCCGGGTCCTGAAATTGCAGGCGCACGGTGTCCGAATCACTGGCGCCGAGCGGTGGCAGCTGGGCGGAGAGTTTCAGGACGCCGCGGCTGAGGGTGTATTGCGACCAAAGGATCGGACCAAACGTGTGGCCGTCGTTGCCCGAAAGTTTTGAACCGCTGAGGCGCCAATCGCTGAACCAAAACTGGCCGAGGCCCGGACCCGCGAGGTCGCCCGCGGCCTTGGCCTTGGCCCTGGCTTTGCCTTTGCCGTTGGCCGATCCCTCACCCCCGGTGAAATTGCAGACGAGTGCGAGGTTGCCGACCAGCAGGTCGCCGCCGAGGCCGCCCTGGGTGATGGTCGCGAGTGCGCTGCCATCGGCCGGATCCAGGGCCGTCAGCGTCGCGGCGTAGACGCCGCCGGCTGGCGCCACCGTCAGTCGCAGCTCGATCGACTCGCGCGCGAGGTCGCACTTCACGGCGTCCGGGGTTCCCGGGCGGCCGAGAAAAAGTGATCCATCGGCCGCGAACCCCGCGCCGAAGCCGGCGCCCACCGGCGTGGGCCAGAGATTGTTTCGATAGTCGTGGAGTTCCGGATATTCCCTCAGCGACCCGAGGATGCCGACGCGGAAGCCGGCGGAGCCCTGACCGGCGAGCGGGCCGCCGCCCACGCGGCCGATGCGCACGCGGAGGTCGAGGGTGCCGACGCGGTTGGCGAGTTGCCGGGTGAGCACATGGACGTTGCGGTCAGCCGCGGCGTGCACGCACTCGAGGCGGCCGCCGGCGACGCGCCAATCCTGCAGCGGGTTCGCCCAAAATTCCGCGCCGAGCCACCCGCGGTCGGGCGAACGCTCCCACGCGCTGCGGAACTCGGCGCCGGGCTCGCCGGCCGCGTGCAGTCGCGGGGACAAGCGCGCCGCGAGGAAAGAAGCCGCGGCGAGGGTGGCGGAACGTTGCAGGAAACGGCGGCGGTCGATGGCGTCGGTGAGCGGCATGGAGGGCAGTTTGAATAGAGACCGAATTTTCAGGACGACCGAATCCGAGCGAGGATTGAGGGAACGGTGACAGATAAAAACCGCATCGGACCCCAGAACCGTCGGACCGGAAGCTGACGAGGCGAAGAGACGGATTTCCCTCGCTCGCTGTCAACTGGCGAGTGCCACCTCCCAGCCGGCGGGACCGAGCGCGACGAGATGAAACGGGGAAGGGCGGCAAGGAGGTGTGATCTCAACGACCCATAACTTTTTGACCTTTGTCATTGCGAGGTGCGCTCTCGCCCGAGCGCGAGCAAGTCTCGCAATGACAGTCCAAATCATAAGGGACGTTGGTCTGATAACAATTTCTATGCGCTTTTGGATTTCTGGTGGTAGGGCGCGACCGCTGGGCGCGCCGTCAGACCATTCGCGGACGGCCCAGCGGTCCGTCCCGACCTTCAGGCCAGAACCGTTGAACAATTGGTGCGAGGCTGTGCGGAAGTCAGGGCAACACGATCGGTGAGACAGAAAGATTTTCGGCGGGCCGGAATTCGACTGAAACCGGGACGACGAACTTGGGAGGGTGGGGCGCGGAGAGGGCGGGAGCGTGGGCGGTTGAGAAACCGCTGCTCCGGCGTGGCGTGCAGCGGTGACTACAACTTGTCGCCGAAGCGGACGCGTTTCACCGCGGCTTTTTTCTTCGGAGACGGCGGGATGCCGAGACGGGGGTCGCGGGCTTTTACCCGTTGGACGAGCCGGCGGGCGTCAGTTTCGAAGGTGTCGGAATTTTCTGGAAGGTAGAGCCATTTGCCGAGGATCGGGTGCGGTGCGAGCGCGGGAAAATCGGCGCGGAGGCTGGCGTGGTGAGCGTGGAAGGTGCAGACGAGCACGCCTTGCCAGGGTTCGCCTTGGGTCGTGAGGAAGAGTTGGTGACAGCCGTGGAGCATGATCGTGCGCCCGCCGAACCACGACTTGAGCACGAAGGTGGGCTCGTGAATGAGCGGCTCGGCGAGCCACTGAAGCGGATGGTCAGGCTTGACGACGCGGGGCCGAAAGGCGGCGGCGCTGGTGGGTTTCATGCTGGGGAGAAACTGATGGAGCGGAATACCCAGAGGCGAAGAGAGGGTTGTCTACGGAACTCACGGCGGCCACGGAAGACGAATTTTCTTTGGTGTGGCCCGCGCGGCCAACCGGTGGAGTTTTCGCATGCCGCGAGGAAGGCTCCAAGGCAGGTTGGCCACAGAAAACACAAGAAGACCCAGAAATTCCGGATGGATGGGTGTCTTCGTTTTTGCGTTTTTCGTAGCGATCCTCTGTGTCGTTCGGAGGCGGTGAGGCGGGCGCGTTATGTTGAGGGTTTTGTGCCGGGAGGCCAGATGTAGGGGAGATGAATCATTGTGGTGGCCGGGACGCCGCTGGCGAGGAGCCAGTCGTAGACGGGTTTGGCGGTGGGGCCGCCTTGTTTTGCGCAATGGACGAGGGTGAAGCCGTGCGGGCCCGGGACGGCGGCGGCGAGGACGAGGCCGCGGGGATCGGTGGCGAGCGCGGCTTTCACGAGATCGAGGTGGCCGAGCATGGCGGCGGCGTAGAGGTCGATGCGGGCCTTGTGGGCGAGGAGAAACTCGGCGATCGCGCGTTGGCCGGTGTGGGCCGCGGCTTGGAGTGGCGTCTCGAAATCCCCGCCACCCCAGTCCCAGCAAGCGTTGACGAGGAGCGGCGTGACGGAGACGAGCTCGCGGACTTGGTCGAGGGAGCGCTGGGCGGCGCCGACGATGGCTTGGGATTTTTCGGGCGGGAGCGTGGGCGGTTTCGTGGGGGCTTTCGGGATGCTGGGGGGCGGGTTTTTGGTTTCCTGGGCGACGGCAAGGTGGGCGAGGGCACCGCTGGCGAGGAGGGTCGCGGAGGTGGCGAGGAAGTGGCGGCGGCGCTGGAGGTGCATGGTGAGTTGGGAATCGTTTTCGTTCGTCCGCGGGTTGAGCGGATGGAAGACGTGCAGGTTGAGAGGGCGAAAAAGATTACGAGGACGAGAACGACTGAATCGGATGATGGTTCGCGATACGGTTGGTATTTGCGGCGAGCGCGACGATGCGGCGGCGCATGGCGGACGCGGGAGGGACGGAGGTGGGTGCGCCGTCAACCCTGCGAACGATCGCGGCGGAGCGCTACGCCGAACTGCGTTGTGGGCTGGTGGCCGCGGTTGCCGTGTAGTTAATACGTCCCCTTCACCCCAAAGGACCATTGCGCGCCGTAGGAGTTGGTCGAGCTGCGGCGTGCGTAGATCGGCGTGTCGGCCTGGTAGCTCGATTGGTTGAACCACACGTTGGTCACGTTGCGCGCGTTGACGAAGATCGTCGCGCGGCGGTGAGCCTGATAGCTCAGGCTGATGTCCAGTGTCGTGCGCGCGTCCTGATACGCCTTGGCCAGCGGGCCTCGGCCAGTCGAGGCGCCGCGGTCCTGTTCGCCGCGGTGGTGCCAGTTCGCCATGGCCGTGAAGGGTTTTTTCGTAAAGGTGACGCCCCAGTTGGCGCTTGTGGGCACGAAGCGCGTGAAGGCCGCGGTGCGGCTACCCTCGAGTTTCAGCTTGGTCGCATTGGCAAACACGCTGAAGAAGCGGCCGTATTTGCCCACCGGCGTGAGCGACTGGCGGACGTTGAACTCGACGCCCGTCACGCGCGCATCGCCGGAGTTGATGGTGGTGTCGAGGAACCAGCCGAGGTAGCGCGGATCGAGGCCGAACTCGTCCAGCACCTCCGCCGTGGCCCGCGTTTGGAGTGTGCCAAAGAAATTGGCGATATCCTTGCGGAAGACACCGCCGGTGATCAGGCCGCCGTTCTCCGTGTAGTATTCGGCGGAGAGATCGTAGTTTTGCGCGATCCAGGGCTTCAGGCCGGTATTGCGGACCGAGATCGTGCCGGGGCTGGCGTTGGGATCGGTCGAGAACTCGATGTCGTTTTCGGTGATGGTGGCGTTGGGGACGATGTTGGAAAAATCGGGGCGGCCGTAGGTCTTGGCGTAGGCGGCGCGCAGTTGAAATTTCTCGGTCGCGAGGTAGGTGAGGTGGACGCTCGGGTAGTAGCCGTCGTAGGCACGGTTGGCGGCGTTGGCGCGTTCCTTGCGGGTGAAAAGCAATTCTTCCAGCGAGCCAGCGGCGCCGGCTGCGGGTTTACGGATGCGGGCCGTGCCGATGTGAGCGAAGGTCCCATCGGGATCGCGCACAAAGACGGCGGCGGGGTCGTTGAGTGGGCCGACGCCCTTGTCGTGGGTTTTTTCGTAGCGCACGCCACCGAGCACCGTGAGGCGGTTGCTGAAAAAGCGTGCCTCGGTCTGCGCGTAGAGGCCGGTGACGGTCTCGAGAATCTGCTCGGAGCCGACGATGCGGCTCTGCTCTTCGGCGACGATCTGCGCCGCGGTCATGGTAAAGATGCGTGGATCTTGCCGCCACGCGTCGACGGCACGATTGTTGGAAATCCACGGAATGTTATCGAAGCCGAAATAGTTCGGGCGGTTCTTGTAAACCTGACCGAGGAACGGAGCGGGCGAGAGATTTCCGCTGGGTGGAGTGTAGGTGAAGGCGCGGTTGAAGGAACGGCGATCGCGATCCTGCGAACGGTAGCGGCCACCGATCTGGATATTGCCGGGGATGCCGAGGACGCTGAGGCTGCGGCGCAGGTTCAGGTCGTAGCCGAAGACATCCTCCTTGTGATCGCGGTAATCCGTCTGGGCGGCGGTGTTGAGCCGGTAATTGTTGATGTCGTAGAGATCGACTTCGCGGTTGGTGTTGTCGAAGGCCCGCGTGGTGGTCGGCCGCGCGGCGGTGATGCCCTCGAAGGTCACGCGCACCGGATTGATCAACGCCGTATTGAGCGATTGGAAGCTGCCTTTTTGCTCGTAGCGGCGCCACGTTTTCGAGTTCGAGATGCTGGCGCCGGTGTCGAGGAGCCAGGTGCCGTCATCGTAGCGGTAGCGGCTATTGGTCGCGATGGTGCGGCCGTCGATGTGCAGAAAATTTCCGCTGAAGGTTACGCCGCCGCGGCCGGTGGCACCGACGGTATTCTCGCCGTCAAAGCTCAGCGCGGTCCCGCCTGCCACGCTCGGCGTAGCGGTGGTGCCGGCGGTGGCGGTGCGGGTGACATTGCCGTTCTTGTCGCGGTAATAACTGGCCTGGCCGCCGAAGGAGAGGACGGAATTGCGGGTGACGCGCCAGTCGGCTTTCAGGCTGGTGGAGTCGCGCGTATACCATTTCGGCGCGTCGACGATCCCGTGGCTTTGCAGGAAAGGCCGCGCGGGCGTCGCGCCGGTGCCGGCGGCGGTGGCATTCCACGTCATCGTGGAAATGTTCTGCTCGTTCCATTGTTTGGAGTGGAGACCGGTGAAAACGAGGCCGAAGGTTTTTGTGATGGGCAGCGTGAGATCGAAGTCGAAACCGGGGTGCACGCGGGCCTCGAGCGTGTCGAAGGGAAATGGCTGTTTCTTGATCATCATGCCGTCGCTGCTGGCGGAAACAAAGGTGCGGTAGTTGAACTGCATGCGGCTGCGCTCAAACGCGCTTTTGCTCACCATATTTACGGTGCCGGAGATGCCGTCGGCGGGATTCGCGGGCGTTGGCACCTTGGTGACCTCGATGCGCGAGACGTTGTTGATCGAGACCTGCGTGAAAAGAAACGAACGGTTGGCCGCGCTGCCCGAGGCGTTGGCGAGTTGTGCGCCGTCGGCGGTGACGCCGGTCATGTTGGGATCGAAGCCGCGGACGGCGATGGCGTTGGGCGAGGCGTCGGAATACTCGATGGTCACGCCGGGCAGGAATTTCATGAATTCGGCGACGTTGCCCTCGGTGACATCGCCGAACGCATCGGTGGCGACGACGTTTTTGATGTTCTTGGCGAAGCGCTGCTCGTTCGTCGCGAGGGCCTCGCCCTCGGTGAGCCGCGACGAGGAGGCGATGAAGGCGTCGAGCTTCACGACGCCGGTGGCGGACTGCGCGCCGTAGCGCTCGCGGTTGCTGAGGTTGACGTCGCGCTGCAGGGTCTCGCCGGCGCGCAACTCCACGGCGAACTGCACGGGGTCGAGGCCGGAGTAGAAGGCCTCGAGGGTCACCGGCCCAGGAGGCAAGCCGGCGAAGCGGAACGTGCCGGTGTCGTCGGTGAACGTCGTGGCGCCCGTGGTTTTGAGCGTGACGCGGGCGTTGTTGAGATATTGGCCTGTGATTTCGTTTTGGATGCGGCCGGTGACCGCAGCGGTAGAGGGCGTGGTTTGAGCGGGCGCCGACGCGAGACTGGCACCGAGGAGAAACGTGGATAGGCAGGCGCGCACGGCAGAGGCCAGAGCGCCGCGGGGGGATGTGGTTGTTTTCATGGGGAAGAGAGGGGGTTGACCGACAAGGGCCACGGGAGTCCGGGGTGTCGAGCCGGATTGCGGCACTCACCGCCAGAGGATTTTTTAGGGTCGATCATTTAAGATGGGTCACCGAGAAGCATCCCCGAGGGCTTTGCAACGGGTCGCTCCGCTTCCCGTGAGGCAGCAGAGCAGTTCATCGCGCCCAGCACCGGGCGCGGTGCCTTGGTCCGACCCTTCGCGATGACCAGAGGCTGAATCATCCGGGACGTCGGGCTTATACCAACGTCCCGTAACTTTTAGACCTTTGTCATTGCGAGGTGCGCGAAGCGCGCCGTGGCAATCCAGCTGGATTGCTTCCTCGCTACGCTCCTCGCAATGACAGTCTAAATCATCCGGGACGTCGGGCTTACTCCTCTCGACCGAAAAAAAGCGGCCCGAATTCGGGCCGCCTTGAAAAGACGCGGTGCGTTAGGGCTGACGCGCCCGACCTCGATCAGCGGTATTCTTCGCCGGTGATGGCGTTGATTATCTTAAAGTTTTCCACGTGATAATTGAGGTCGGCCCGGAAGGCCAGCTTCACGCCGAAGAGTTTCTCCATCCGCACGAGCAGGTCGGCGTCTTCACTGCGAAGGCGTTCGAGGATGCTCGGGTGCACGAGCACGCGGAGCGAATACTCCTTGCCGTCCTTGCGCAGCTGGAGACGACGCACGACGGAGGAGAGCTTGCGCTGGAGTTCGACGGACATCGTCGTCGCGCTCTTCACGATGCCGCGGCCCCGGCAATACGGGCAGTCGGTGTAGAGATTGGACGAGAGGCTTTCCTGCTGGCGCTGGCGCGTCATCTGCATGATGCCGAGCGATGAGATCGGGAGGATGTGGTTCTTCGCCTTGTCGCTCGCCATCAAGTCGACCATCTTTTCGTAGACGGCGTTGCGGTGCCGGCGTTCTTTCATGTCGATAAAGTCCATGATGATCAGGCCGCCGAGATTGCGGAGGCGGATCTGGCGGGCGATTTCGGCCGCGGCCTCGAGGTTGACGGCGTAGATGACGTTTTTCTCGTCGCCGCCGCGGTTCTTGTGCGAGCCGGTGTTCACGTCGACGGCGATGAGGGCCTCGGTTTCGTCGATGATGATTTCGCCGCCGGACGGGAGCGGGACTTTGCGCTGGCCGGTCTGCTCGATCTGGCGCTCGATGTTGAAGCGCTCGAAGATCGGGATGCTGTCCTTGTAGAACGCGATCTTGCTGGCGGAGCGCTGGGAGATCTGGGCGACGAGATGCTGCGTGCGTTCGTGGTCCTCCTTGCTGTCGATGAGGACGCGGTCGACTTCCTCGGTGAGGAAATCGCGGACGGTGCGCTCGACGACGTCGGGTTCCTGATAGAGGCAGGCGGGGGCGCGGTCGTTCTTCATCTTCTGCTGGATGCTCTCCCAGGTTTTGAGGAGGAGGTGCAGATCGCGGACGAAGTAGCGGGATTTTTTCCCCTCGCCGGCGGTGCGGACGATGACGCCCACGCCCCCGGGGAGCGTGAGCTCGTTGATGAGGGTCTTGAGGCGCTTGCGTTCGCTCATGTCCTCGATTTTGCGCGAGATGCCGCAGCCGTCGGAGAACGGCGTGAGGATCAGGTAGCGGCCGGGGATGGAGAGGTTGGTCGTGGTGCGCGGGCCCTTGGTGCCGATGGGGCCCTTGGTGACCTGGATGACGATCTCGTTGCCGGGCGGGTAGAGACCGGGGATATCCTTGGTGGTGGGCTCGGCGGAGCGCGCGGGGGCGTTCTTCTTTTTGTTCACGCGCACGACCTCGACGGAGGAGTCGGTCGCGGCGGGGAGCATGTCCCAGTAGTGGAGAAACGCGTTTTTGGTATAGCCGATGTCGACGAAGGCGGCCTTGAGGCCGGGGTCGAGGTTCTTGATGCGGCCTTTGTAGATGCCGCCGACCATCCGGTTGTCGGACTCGCGCTCGATCTCGAATTTCTCGAGGCGGCCGTCCACGAGGAGCGCGACGCGCTTCTCGAGGGGCTCGGAGTTGATGATGAGCTCGCGGTAGGAGCCTTTCTCCTTTTGGAACAGCGCGATGATTTTCTGGAGCAGCGGACGCTGCTTGGCGCGTTCAGCGGCGCCGGCTTTTAGGTCCGTGGCGCTGATCGGTGCGGTTTCGGTGGCGGCGGGGGGATGGACGAGTTCCTCGTCATACTTTTGGGCGACGTCCTGGGAGGCGTCGGGATTGGATTGCGAATGATCGCTCATGGTGGGTGTCGTGTGGGTTGAGCAGGGTGGCACCCGGTGCGGCAGTGGCGGCGCAGGAAATTCCGGCAGAGCGGTCGTGAGCGCGAAGAAGGGAGTTCATGCGAAATCCTTCCTGAAGCGCCAGACGCTCTGGACCAGTCCTTGCAGCAAGCAGCAACTGAGCACAAAGGAGCCACCGTAGCTGATAAAGGGAAGCGGTATGCCCGTGATGGGCACGAGGCCGATGGTCATGGCGATGTTCACGAACACATGCACCGCGAACAGCACCGTGACGCCGAGGGCGAGCAGGATGCCGAGTCGGTCCCTGGCGGAACCGGCGATGCGAATGCCGTTGAACAACACCAGACCGAACAGGCCGAGAACCGTAAGGCTTCCCAAAAATCCTTTTTCCTCGGCGATGACCGAGAAGATAAAATCGTTATGCGCCACCGAGCGCGGCAGGTAGCCGAGGCGCGCTTGCGTGCCCTCGGTCCAGCCCTTGCCGACGAGGCCGCCACTGCCGACCGAGATGAGCGATTGCCGCTGGTTCCACGCGACGCCCATCGGGTCGATCTTGTCGGGCGCGACGAACGGGAGGATGCGGTTGCGCTGGTAGTCCTGCAACGGCACCCACGTGTGGGGCTCGTATTTATGGACGTCGCGGGTGAAATCGTAGCCGTGCGCCGTCATGAAGTCCGCGTAGCGCCAGGTGTCGAGCACGACCACTCCGAGGAGGAGGAGGAACGCGCCCAGCGCCCCCGCGAAGAAACGCGCGGACAACTTGGAAACGTAGAGCATGGAGAACACCATCGGGGGCAGGACAATCGCCGACTTCAGGTCGGGTTGTCGCAGGATCAAGAACATGGGCGCACCCACCGCAAGGGCCAATTTCCCCAGCGTGCCGAGCGACTGGGTGACCGTGCCGATTTTCGAGTGCACGAGGATGCTGGCGGTGATGAGCAGCACGCCGATTTTCGCGGTTTCCGACGGTTGAAACACGAACAACCACCGCCGCGACCCGTAGACTTCGCGTCCGATGCCCGGCACCAGCACGAGGACGAGCGCCAGCACGCAGGCGGCGTAGAGCCAGTGCACCACGCTCAGCCAAAAGCGATAGTCGATCAGCGACACGCCGACATACACCGTCGCGCCCAGCACGAGAAACCCCGCCTGTTTTTGCCAGTCGGTCCCGTTCACCGGCACCTGCGCCGAATAGATAAAAGCGATGCCAAACAAACTCAGCCCCAACAGCGCGAGCGGGGTGAGCAGATCCCACTGGGTGCGCGTCGTCGGTTTGAAGACGCTGAGATATTCGGTGGGGGCAGGGAGGTTCACGGGGAGGTGCGGACGGCGACTTCATCCGCCCGCGCCCCGCTCGGCAAGTCCGCAGCGACCGCCAAATCGGCCGCGGGCCCGGGGCCGGCGGCGCCCGCGGCGCTGGCCAGGCCCAGCACGACCCAGAACACGACGGCGCCCATCGGCCCTTCGAGCACGACGCCAAGGCAGGCGCTGGTGAGAATGACGCAGACGCTGGCCCACAGGCCGGCCGTCTCCAGCGCCATCGTGCGGGCCGCGCGCCAGGCGCGAGTGACCAGGACTACGAGCAGAAAGAGAAACGGCCCGAGCCCGGCGAAGCCCGCGCGGGCAAACACCGTGATGACGACGTTGTGCGGGCTCCGGGTCAGAAAATCGTCGGTGCCATCTGGATAGTAAATGCGGGCAAACCCCTCCGCGAGATCGTAGCCCCAGCCGAGCCCCAGCCACGGATTCGCGTGCAGGGTTTCGTCGATGCACGTCCGCCACCAGACGGCGCGAAAAAGATTATTGTCGCCCTTGTTGTAGGTTTCGACCCCGGAGTAATTATGCTGGCCGAGGGGATCGCCGAGCGAAACGACGCGTTCATACACGCCGTGCAACGGCGTGTGCTCCCAAGATTCGTGGCGCAGGTAGGCGACGAAGAGAATCACGATCGCGGCCGCGATGGCGGCGCCGGTTTGAAAGGCGGCAAACCGCCAGCGACCCGCGAACGCGAGCAACAGCGAACCCACGGCCAGCCCGAGCATGGAGGCGCGGTTGTTGGTGCTGACCACGAGGGCGATCAGCCCGAGGCTGCCGGCGAGGGACCAGAACGAACGCTTTTGCTCAAAGCGCAAAAAGAGCAACAGGGCGCCCACGGCCATGAACGTCCCGACGAGGTCGCCCTTGAAAAAGACCAACGGCACGCCGCGAATCGTGAGCAATTCGAGAAAAAATCCGGGCCATTGCACGAAGAGTGGATAGACCACCAGCAGGGCGGCGCACGCGCCGAGCAGGCAGCGCAGGAGAAAGCGCCGGCCCGCCTCCGTCGTGCCGGCCTCCTGCGCGAGGAAGAAAAACGACGCATAGTAAACGGTCGCGAAGTCCCGCACGGCGGCGAACTGAAAGAGCCGGAGGTCGAGATACAACCGGAACGAGCAGCACGCCATCCACAGGAGGATGGCGAAGTTGAGCGCGTCGCGCCGCAAGGGCAGGCGGCGTTGCGCCGCGCTCTTCATCGCCAGGGCGACCCCCGCGACGAGCAGCACAAACTCCGCCGGCAGCAGGGGAAACTGACCGGCCAGCGACACTTGCGCGAAGCCGCGGTTGCCGACAATGTAGCCGATGACCGCCCCGCCGAGCAGCACCGTCGGCAACGGCAGCGGCTGGAGGTAGACCACGCCGAGCGCGACAAATCCGCCGGCACTCACGAGCGGCCAGAAATATTGCTCCTGCGCGATCAAGAAGGCCAGCCAGACGGCCAGCACGGCGGCGACCGTCCCGTAAACCCTCGTGCGCCAGATGGCCGACAGCGTCATGGAAGTGGCGGCCGTGATGACAGGACTCGTGGGAGCGAACCAGCGAAAACCATCGGCGGATCAGGCAGGAGGCGTGCGCGTCGCCTCGAGCGCCTGCGCGTAGAGCCGACGGTAGCCGGCCTGCATGATCCGTGGGTCGAAGCGCTCGCGCGCCCACGCCAGCGCCTGCGCGGCGGTCGCGCGGCATTGGGTGGTGGCCGCGAGCGCCGACTGCAGCACGCGGGCGAAATCTGCCGCGTCGTCCACGCGTGCCCGCCAGGGGTAGTCTGGTGGGAGTTGCTCGCACAGCCCGGGCGCCGCGGTGACCACCAGCGGCACGGCGAGCAGCATCGCCTCGATCGCGACGAGGCTTTGGCCCTCAAAACGCGAGGGCATGAGCACGAAATCAAATTCGGTCATCCGGCGGGACAACTCCGGCACGGGCGGGCGCACGTGCACCGTCCAGCCGGTGGGTGGGTGGGCGGCGAGGGCGCGCAGGAGCGGCTCATGGGCGCCGCTGCCGTGCAAAGTGAGTTCAAGTCGGCGGTTCGCGGGCCCGCGGGCTGCGGCAAGAACTGAGGGCAGCAGATCGGTTCCTTTTTGAAATTCGAAGCGTCCGGCAAAAAGCAGCCGGATCGGATCGCCCGGCACCCGGTTCAGCGACTGCGGTGGTTGCCCCACGTCGACCCCGTTGAAAATAATGGCCGGAGGCGCGGGTGGCGCGGCGGCCCCGGAGGCGAGGCGTAATCTGGCGAACGCTTCGCCCGCGCCCTGCGATACCCCCGCGATGGAGGCGTGCGCCATCCGGCGATCACACCACCGGCCGAGTCTCGGCCAATCGGACCAGAAGACCGTGTTGTGGATCGTGCGCACCGCCGGAATTCGCTTGAGGGACGGTTGGAGCGTGACCATCGCGGCGTAGCTCGCCTCGGGGATTTCCGTGTGCAAGTGAATGAGGTCGGGTCGAAACGCCTGCACGGCGCTCGCCGCCCGCCAGCCTGCCGGCAACAGACCCCCCCATTTCAACGGCAGCCGTGTGCCGCAGAAGAGCGGCGTCTGCGCGGCGGCCAACTCGCGCCGGAGGGCCGGCCCGATGGCGTCCGCCGCGATGCCGTGCACGGCGAAGATCGCGGAATCAACGTCGGACTTCAGTCCGCGCACGAGGTCGAGCGCGACGCGTTCGGCCCCGCCGAGTCCCAGGCGAGTGATGTAGTGCAGCACGCGCGGGCGGGCCGAATGAGGGGAGGCAGCGGTCATGGCCGGGAGTTACCTGGCCGCCCGCGGGGCCACCAGGGCAAGAGTTGGGCCACGAGGCGCCATTCAGCACGCAACCGTGGCCATGCCGCCACGAGGGCGAAACCTGTCAGGCCGCCGCTGAGGACGGACGCCCCAAAGCGCACGAACCACTGGCAGCCGGTCGTCAGCGCGTGGCCGGTCAGCATCCCGGCGGCCAAGGCCGCGGCCAGACCGAGTGGTCCGGCGAAGGACCCGAGGAAATCTCCCAGCCGCACCGGCGTGCCGCGCGTGGCCCACCACAGGCGCGGCCCAAGCAACGCGAAATTCGTGACGGCCAATCCCGCCGCCAGTCCCGCCGGACCGGAAGTTTTCCCCGCCCAGAGGCCGAGCCCGGTCGCCGCCAGCACCACGAGGGACAGGAGGGCGAGCCGCCGCGTCTGGCCGGCGGCCACGCTCACGCCATAGATCGTGGCCGAGAGATACGAGATGGCGGCGTTCACCGCGAGCCAGCGCAGTAACGGCGCTGCTTCCGGCCACGCCGCGCCCAGGATGAGCTGCACGGTCTCGTGCGGTAGTGAAATGCAGACCACCGCCAGCGGCAGCGTGAGGTGGGCGATTAGATTCGCGGTGGATCTGACGTGGCGCGCGAATTCCGGCGAGTCTGGCCCGAGCCGGGACAAGGTCGCCAGCAACACCTGGGTCAGTGGCGCCGTGCCGTGTTGCACCGGGAGCGCCAGCAGTTGGGCGGGGCGATTGTAGAGCCCGAGCGCGCCGGCGCCGAACCACCGGCCCATGAGCAGCGTGTCGAGCTGTTGCTGAAAATATTGCACCACGTTGTAGCCCGTGAGATTGACCCCCGTGCGCCAGATTTCGCGCAGGCTGGCCCACCGCACCGGTGCGGTCGGTCGCCAGCCGCACAAGCGCCACGCCTCGACCAGCGAGATGACTTCTGAGACGAGCAGAAACGCGACGAACGCGTAGGCGCCGGCCCCGAGGCCGCCGGCGACAATCGCCGCCACGGTGCCCACGACCGCGGCGATCGTTTCCACCCGGTTCAGTTCGGCGAAACGCAACTGGCGCGTCAGCAACACCCGCGGCCAGGCGTTCCCGCCGATGATCAGCAGGCCCGCGCTCATCGTCGTGATCAGGCCGGCCACGCGCGGCTCGTGGTAAAATGCGGCCAGCACGGGCGCAAGCGCGACGGCGAGGGCGGCCAGCGCGACGCCGACCACCGCATGCACCCGCCACAGCGTGCTGCACTGTTCTTCCGAAAGCGTGGGGGCCTGCACCGCCGCCGCCCCGAGTCCCAGATCGCGAAACAGCACGAGCAACATGAACAAACTGGCGGCCATCGCGAACACGCCGTGCTCACTGGGCGACACCAACCGGGCCAGCACGACGACGGACGCGGCTTTGCAGCTCAAGCGGATGCCTTGCGAGATCAACGTCGCGCGATAGCCGTGGGCCGCTTGGTCGAGCAAGGGCGCCGAGGCGCCGTCGTCGGAAGTCATCGATGGGAAGGTGAGAGTGGAGGGCCCCGCGGCAAAGCTTGCACCGTGCCGGCGCTCGGCTAGGGCGGGGAGATGCAGACGAACGTAGTGCCACTGTGCCGGCCGCGGGATGGGACGCAAGTGCGGGCCATGTGCGACCGGCGGACGGTGGTCGGCGCCGGCGGTCGGCCTCTCTTCTCCCGCTGATGAGCGCTAGAGTTATCGCGATCATTCCCGCATTTCACCGGCCGCAGCTGTTGGCGCGCGCGTTGCGATCGCTGGCAGGGCAGGGGCCGCTGCTGGCGCGGGTGGTGGTCGTCAATAATTCCAGTGATGCGGAAACCGCGCGACTGACGGCCGAGTCGCGCGTGCCGGCCACGCTGCTGGACTACGGTTGTAACCTCGGGACGGCCGGGGGCATCGCCGCCGGCATGGCCGCGATGTTGCAGGACTTGCGGGCCACCCACGCGTTCGTGATGGATGACGATGCTTGTGCCACGCCGGACCTGATTTCGACGATGCTCAGGGCGGCCGAGGAATCCAAGGCGGAGGCCGTCGCCCCCCTGATCACCGATGGCAGCGGGACGATTCGGTGGTTTCCCGGTCCCTTGGCGCAGCCGGCGTGGAACGTCGTGCGGCGCAGTCCGACGCCGGCGGAATTCCTGCGGCAATGCGGGCCCGCGCCCTTGGAATGGAACTGGGCGATTTGGGCCGCCGTGCTATTCTCGCGTCGCGCCATCGAGGCGGTGGGCTATCCGCGGATGGATTTGTGGTCACAGTCCACCGATCTCGAATATACGCTGCGGGTGTCGGCGCGATTTAAGTGCGTGCTCGCTCCCGCCGCGGTGTGCCAACACCTGCCGCCACCCGCCCCGGATGGAGGGGAGGGGAAAAAACTTTTCTTGGGGCTGCAGAGCGGGAATTACATTTCCTTCCGACTCCGGCACGGCTGGCGTTTCATCCGGCATATTCCCGGACAACACTATCGCTACCTGCGACACTATCGCTGGCGGCTGCGGGCGTGGAAGGAGGCGGCGGTCGCCCTGGTCGGTGGCGCGGTGCTCGGCCGGACTCCCGGCAACACGGCGCGCCGGGCTGACTATCTCCGCGCGGTCGAAAAATTTCCGGAAGGAAAGGCGGGAGCCGGCGGCGAGCGCCGCCGGGCCGGCTAGGATTGCCCGGTTGGGTTCCTCGCAAAAACCGGCCCAGAAAAATGCCACGGATTACGTGACGCTTCCGCTGGGCCTTCGGTTTTTCTGCGGTGAGCGTTACCGGGGATGGTTAGCTGGTGCCGCCAAGCGCCGCCGCCAGGGCCGCGAGGTGGCGCTCGCGCGTGAAATGGGCGAGGTAATGCTGGCGCAGCGCATCGTCCGGCCGACCGCGCGCGCGCAGTTCAAACATCGCGTCGGCGATCTGGGCGGGCTGGCCGGCGGCGACGAACCGCACGCCGCCGCTGGCTGGCAGCATGCCGGGGATCGCGCGCCAGCGCGTCGTGATGATCGGGAGGTTGTGCGCGAGCGCCTCGATGAGCACGAGCGGCTGGCCTTCGTGCGCGTAGCTGGTCGGGAAACACAGCAGGTCGGCGCGGGCGAGCAGGGCGTGTTTTTGGGCGTCGTTCGCGAACCCGGCATGGCGCACGGCCTCGCCGAGCGCCGCCGCGCGCGAATGAAATTCGCGCTCGTCCTCGGCGCTCGCGAAGCCGCCGGCGATGGTCAGCCGAAAGGCTCCGGGCTCGCGTGGCAGCGCGAGCGCGAGGGCCGCGAGCGTGTCGAACAGTCCCTTCGACCCGCTGCCGAGGCCAAGGAACAGCACTTCGCTGCGCTCTCCGGGGGCGCGCGGCGGATGGTGAGCCGGCGACGGACCGGGATCGGCGAGGCCGTTGAGCACGACGGCGATTCGACGCGCCGTGAGATAGGCAGCGTCGACGCGCAGTTCGTCCGCCAGCGCGAGCGCCAAATCCGCGCGGCCGAGCAAGGCGCGAGTGATGGCGCGCTCGACCGCGGTGCCCTCGGTTTCGAGCCACGCGGTGAGACCGGTCGCGTGCCAGTGCAGCACGAGTCTTTTGAAAAAGGGCCGGCACAGCAGCATGACCAGCCAGTCGCGATAGAGCGCGCCGCGTTTTCCGGGCGCCGGGATATAGTAAAGCGTGTCGCAGCCGTGGCGGAAACGCCCGGCGAGCGCGTGCAGCGCACCGGCGAGGGTCGCCCAGATTTTCCCGGCGCGCCAGCGGCCGATGTCGGCCGCGTCGTGGGAGAGACGCAGGTTGACGTGGTGAAGCGCGAGGCCGTGCGCGGGGAGGCCGTCCACCAGGGTTTGCACCATGAGGCTCTGGCCGTGCACGGGCGGGGGGGTCTGGGCGAGAACGAGAAGTTTCATCTCAGGCTTGGAAACACCACGGTGGGAACCGATGATGCGCGACATCGATGAGCAATCCAGCCGCAAAGCACCACCGGTCACGGTCGCAACTCGCAGCCGCCTGGGTGTGTGCGGTGGCGGCGGCCGGGTTGTTCCACTGGTTTGGGAACGCGGCCCAGGGCTACGTGAAGACGACGTCCCTGTTCTGGTGGTGGATCAGCCAGTGGATCGATCCGAACGCTGAGACTGAACATGGGTGGCTGATTCTCGGGCTGAGTGCGTGGCTGTTGTGGAGAAATCTCCGGATGGCCGAAGGCCGCACGCCGATGGGCGATGGGCAGGCTCCCCGATCGGCCATCGGCCATTGGCCATCGGCCATTGCCATGGGTGTGGGCCTCGCGTGGCACGCGGTCGGGTTTGCCGGGCAGCAGGGGCGGGTGTCGATCGTCGCATTGCTGGTGTTCGCGTGGGGGGTGTTGCGGCTGGGGGGCGGGCGGCGGTGGGGCGCGGCGGCGGTGTTTCCCCTGGGATTTTTGTTTTTTGCGATTCCGCTCAACGTCTTCGATTCGGTCGGCTTCTGGCTGCGGCTCTGGGTGATCAAGGCGAGCGCCGGGCTCGCGCACACCGCGGGCATCGGGGTGATCCAAAACGGGACGCAACTGCTCGCCGCGGACGGACGCTATAATTACGATGTGGCCGCGGCGTGCTCGGGTGTGCGTTCGCTGATGGCGCTCGCGGCGCTAGCCCTGCTCACGGGCTACCTGAATTTTTCCACGTGGTGGCGGCGAGGGGCGGTGTTGCTGCTGTGTTTTCCGCTGGTGTATCTCGGCAACGTGGCGCGGATCGCATCGATCGTGTTCACCGCGCACTGGGGCGGACAGGCTTGGGGCGAGCGGGCGCATACGGTGATGGGTTATGGCGTGTTTGGCATCGTGCTCGGTGGCGTGTTGGCGGGCGTCGCCGCCCTCGCGCGTTGGTGGCCCGAAGCCGCGCCGAAGTCGGCCGGGCCCGAACCAGGTTGTCACCCCTTAGGTGACCAACGAGTTTGGGCGGTGGCGGCGGCGATCGTGGGGCTGGCGGTGGGGGAAATGTTTTTCCTGCATCACCTGACGACGCGGCCGCCGCACGGGGCCGTCGGCGTGCGACTCATGGCCGATGGGAAGAATCCGGTCGAGCTGCCGGCGATTCTCGACCGCGAGTGGGTGGGCTGGCCGGCGGCGGTCACGGCGATCGAGCGCGAGATTCTGCCGCCGGACACGGGATTCTCGCGGATGGATTATCGCTCGTCGCGCGATGCGCGGCAGGTGCTGCTCTCGATCGTGCTGAGCGGGCGCGATCGGACGTCGATTCACCGGCCGGAGCTTTGCCTCGTCGGGCAGGGCTGGACGATCACGGATGCGGTGGAGACGAACTTTCGGTTTCCCGGGCGCGCGGGCGCGGCGCCGGAGAGGGCGGACCGGTTTCCGGCGACCCTGCTGCGGGTGCGGCGCGAAATGACGACACCGGCCGCGGCGGGGAGGCCGGGTGGCCGCGAGGCGGTGCCGCAGTTGGTGGCGTATTGGTTTGTGAGCAGCGAGCTGGTGGTCGCCACGCACTGGCAGCGTTTCATCCATGATGCGTGGAACCGCCTCCGGCACGCGCGCGCCGACCGCTGGGCCTACGTGCTGATGCAGACCGACGCCACCGACGGCGAGGCCGCGGCGCTGGCGCGCATGCAGGTGGTGCTCGACGCGACGCTGCCGGTGTTCCAATTGCCGATGAAAAATTCGTAGCGGAACGGCGGTCCGTTCCGCCGCCGCGGCGGCAGCGTTGCCGCTACGAGAAGGCTTGAGATTTGAGGACTGGGGCCTACGTTGCCCGTCCCTTGACGTCCGGAAGAGCAGCCGACTTCGCGCTTCTGATCGCCGAGAGCGACGCCTTTGACTGGTCGCTCCCGGTGGCCTTGGTCGTGGGTGGAGGCATCGGGTTCTGGGTGGTGTGGGCGCTCACCCGCCACACGCGCCGCGGAGCGCACGAGCAGGCGGCGGAGCTCATCGAAGTGGCGAGGCGGGAGGCCGCGGTGGGTGCGGAAGAGCTGAAGCAAAAAGCCGAGGCCGAAATCCAGGAGAAGCGCGCGGAATTAAACCGGGAGTTCTACCGGCGCGAGATCGAGAGCGACGTCCGGCTGCGCGAGATCCGGGCCCACGAGGAATCGCTCGCGTTGCTCGACTATCAGCTGGAGCAGCGGCAGGAGCGGCTCAACCGCGAGAGCGCCGCCGTGAAGCAGGCGCGCGACGCGATCCGCGCGCTCTCGAAGAGCGTGCGCAAGCGGCTCGAGGGCGTCTCGCAACTGGACGCCGAGGGCATCCGCACGCAGCTCCGGGAAGAGGTGCTGCTGGAGTGTGGCGACGAATTGCGCGCCCTCCGCCGCGCGACCCTCGAGAAATCCGAGCAGGAACTGCAGACGGACGCGCGTCGCATCCTCGTCGCCTCGATGCAGCGCATCGCGAGCAAGCCCAACAACGATCTCACCGCGACCATCATCCAGCTGCCGAACGAGGACATGAAGGGCCGCCTCATCGGCCGGGAGGGGCGGAACATCAAATCATTCGAATTGGCGACCGGCGTCACGCTGCTGATCGACGAATCGCCGCTGATGGTGCTCATCTCGTCCTTTGATCCGGTGCGCCGCGAGGTGGCGCGAACCGCCCTTGATGCGCTGATCAAGGACGGCCGCATCCACCCGGCGTCGATCGAGGAGTTCGTGAAACGCGCGCAGGAGGAGATTGACCTCGTCACGACGCAGGCCGGCGCGGACGCCGTGACCAAGCTCAACATCAATGGCCTGCACCCGGAAATCATCAAGCTGCTCGGCCGGCTCAAATACCGTTTCTCCTATAACCAAAACGCGCTCGACCACTCGGTGGAGACGGCGTTTCTCGCGTCGCTGATCGCGAGTGAAGTCGGGCTCGATCCCAACCTGGCGAAACGCGCCGGCCTCCTGCATGACATCGGCAAGGGCGTGCCCGGCGAGCTCGAGGGGAGCCACGCGGTGATCGGGGCGGAATTCATCAAGCGTTACGGCGAGACGCCCATCGTGGTGAATGCCGTCGCCGCCCACCACGAGGAAGTGAAGCCCGAGACCGTTTATGCGGGGCTCGTGATTCTGGCGGACACGATTTCGGCGGCGCGCCCGGGCGCGCGGGCGGAGTCGATGACGAGTTACGTGCAGCGGCTCGGACGGCTGGAGAAGCTGGCGATGTCGCTCGAGGGAGTGCAGCAGGCGTTCGCGATTCAGGCGGGCCGGGAGATCCGGGTGGTCGTGTCGCCGCTGGAAGTCACGGACGACCGGGCGCGGGAGATCGCGAAGGAGCTCCGCGCCCGTATCGAGGCCGAGCTGCAATATCCGAGCACGATCAAGATCACCGTCATCCGCGAGAGCCGCTACTCGGAGACGGCAACGTGAACGGAAGGGCTGGAAAACTAACAAACTGAAGAGCTGAATTTTAGGACCTGGATTGGGAGAGCACGGGCATTTTCAGCCTTTCAGTCCTTCGGTCTTTCAGTCTTTTTCCAGCCATGGCCGATCCGAAAATCCTCGAAACCTTTCCCAATCCCGCGCCGCAGCGCGACTACGTGATCGAGCACACGCATCATGAGTTCACCTCGATGTGCCCGATCACGGGGCATCCGGATTTTGCGGCGATCACCGTGCGCTACGTCGCCGGCCAGACGTGCGTCGAACTAAAGTCGCTGAAACTCTACTTCCACGCCTACCGCAACGACGGGATTTTCTTCGAGGCCGCGACCAACCAGATTTGCGACGACCTCGGGGCCGCGCTGCGGCCGCGCGAACTTACCATCATCGCCGATTGGAAGGGCCGGGGCGGCATCACGTCGCGGGTGACGTGCGCGTGGGCGCCGAAGCGCGGGCGTCGCGGCTGAGCGGCGGGCCGCTGGTTCCGGTTGGTGATCGCGGCCAGATGGTCGCCCGACCCCGCGGTGGGGCCGGCGATCAATCTTTAGACGCAGCTTTGGCTTTCGAATTTTTCCCGGCGGGCGGCGTCCACGCGGCGGGTTGCGGTGTGGCGAAGGTGAGTTCGGCGGGATCGTCGAGGCGTTTCATCTCGGCGGCGAGGGCGGCCGTCATCGCGGCGACGCGAGCGGCGTGCTCGGGGCGGGCGGCGAGGTCGGTGCGCTCGGCGGGGTCGGTGGCGAGATCGAAGAGTTGGGTGCGGTCCACCTGCGGGTAGCGGATGAGTTTCCAGCGGTCGTCCCGCAGGGCGCGTTGGACTTTTTGATAGGCGAACATCAGCGACGGGCGGGCGGGCGTGGCGGGGTGGCGCAGGGTGGCGCTGAGGTCGAGGCCCTCGCTGGTCTGGGGGCCCGCGACGCCACTGAGGGCGCCGAGGGTGGGGATGACGTCGAAGAGATAGCACATCGCGTCCGTGGTTTGGTTGGCGGGGAGGCCGGGACCGGCGATGATGAGCGGGACGCGCAGGGAGTGTTCGTAGAGGTTTTGCTTGCCGATGAGGCCGTGGCTGCCACGGGCGACCCCGGAGTCGGCGGCAAAAACGATGAAAGTGTTTTTCGCGGCGGGCGAAGCGTCGAGCGTGTCGAGCACGCGGCCGATCAGCAGATCAAGGTAGGAAATGTAGCGGTAGTAGTCGGCGAGCATCGCGCGAATGGCGGCGGAGGTGCGCGGCCACGGGAGGAGTTGCTCATCGCGGACGACCATCTCGCCGTTGTTGAACGGATGCTGCGGGAGGAAATTGGCGGGGAGGGGAATTTTCTCCGGGTCATAGGTGACCGGAAAATCGTCGGGCACGATGTGGGGATCGTGCGGGCCATCGAAAGGCAGGTAGGCGAAGAACGGGGCGGGGTGCGGCTCACGGAGAAACCCGGCGACTTCGTCGGCAAAAGTTTCGCAGGCGTGCTTGGGACCGACGGTGGCGGGGCCCATCGCGCCGTTTTCGAGGTGGCCGAGCGGGGCCTTCATCGGGTTGGTCATGCCGCCGGTGAAGAGGTTGCGCGCGCGCTGGAAACTGAGCGGGACGGAGGCCGGGGTATTGTGCCACTTGCCGCTGATGAACGTCGTGTAGCCGGCGCGGCCGAAGGCGGCGGGCCACGTCTCGTCGCGCGTGAGCTTTTCGTCGATGTGAAACAGCGAGCGGCCGGACAGAAGCATCGCGCGCGAGGGGACGCAGGTGGCGCCGTTCATGCCGCCCATCATGTAGGCGCGGTTGAACGAGACGCCGCGGCGCACGAGACGGTCGAGGTTGGGCGTCTTGATGTGCGCATTGCCGAGGGCGGCGATGGTGTCGGCGCGCTGGTCGTCGGCGAAGATGAAGAGGATGTTGGGGCGCGAGCGCGGCTCGGAGGCGAGGGCGAAGAGCGGGAGAAAGAGAGCCAGGGAGAGGGGGGGAAAGAGGCGGCGCATGGGCGTGGGGTGGAGGAGTTTTTCAGTTTGGCGACGGTGGCGACGTGCGGGCGGAGTGGGTGCCGGGGAAACTCACGCGGTCGAAGACTCAGGGCGCGGCCGGCGTGGCGCGCTTTCCTTTTTTCGGAGCGGAGACGATGGTGCCGCGCATGATGTCGGGCTCGACGGTGTTGGCCTGGCGAGCACCGGGGGTGCTGCGACCGTTGGCGACTTGTTGCTTTAGCAGCGCGGTCAGGCGGGCGACGATTTCGGGCTGCTCGCCTTGCACGTTTCTGGTTTCGCCGAGGTCGGCGGCCAAATCGAAGAGCTGGATGCGGGGGGCGTCCTTGGCTTCCTGCCCGGGAGTCGGAGCGCTCCAACCGCCGGAGCCGGGGCACAACTCGAGTTTCCATTTTCCCTGACGAATCGAGAACGCGCCAGTAATAGAGTGGTGCACGATGGTGTCGCGCACGGGCGCGGTGGTGCCACGGAGGGCGGGCAGGAGGCTCACGCTGTCTTCGCCGGCGTGCGCGGGGAGTTGGATCGCGAGGATGTCGGCGACGGTCGCCATCAGGTCGAGGAGGCAAACATAGGGCGTGTAGCGGGTGCCGGGTTTCGTGACGCCGGTCCAGCGCGCGATGAAGGGGATGTGGTGACCGCCGTCGTAGATGTCGGCTTTGTTGCCGCGGAAAACGTAATTGGGATTGTGGCCGAGCGGGAGCAGTTCCTCGAAGTTGGCCTGCGGCGAGCAGCCGTTGTCGCTGGTGACGATGACGAGAGTGTTTTGATCGAGGCCTTGCGCGGCGAGGGCGCGCAGGACTTCGCCGATGGCCCAGTCGGTCTCCATCACGAAATCGGCATAGGGGCTGAGGCCGCTTTTGCCGGCCCACGCGGGCGAGGGATTGATCGGGGTGTGAGGCGAATTCAGCGGAAGATAGAGGAAGAACGGTTTGCCTTGCTTCGCGTCGGGGGCGCGCTGGCCGATCAGCTCGACGGCTTTCTTCGTGAGCGTCGGGAGCACGTTGACGGCGGCGAACTCGGTCGCGCCAGGACCGGTGCGGGTGAAGCCGCGCGTGCGGCCGGCGGTCATCGGAAACTTCATGTCGGCGACTTCGGGCAGGGCGGCGACGCGATCATTTTCGATGAACGTGTAGGGCACCATGTCGAGGGAGGCGCTGATCCCGAAAAAATAATCGAAGCCGACGCTGTTCGGTCCGTTGGTGATCGGCTTCGTGTAGTCGACGCTGCCGACTTGCTCGGCGGTTTCGACGCTAAGGGCGCTGACAGATTTTCCGGGGTGCTTGGCCCAGTCCATGCCGAGGTGCCACTTGCCGACACACGCGGTGAAGTAGCCCTGCTCTTTCAACAGCGAGGCGACGGTCACGCGACCGGGCTCGATCAGCCGCGGGCTGAGCCCACCGAGCACGCCGCTCTGGAGGCGCGAGCGCCAGTTGTAGCGGCCGGTGAGGATGCTGTAGCGCGTGGGCGAGCAGACGGCGGAGCTGCTGTGGGCGTCGGTGAACATGACGCCCTCCTGCGCGAGGCGGTCCAGCTGCGGCGTCGCGATTTTGCCCTGGGCGTTGAAGGCGCGCACGTCGCCGTAACCGAGATCGTCGCACAGGATGTAAACGAGGTTGGGTTTCGGCGCGGCGAAGGCGGCGGTGACGGACGAGAGGGCGAGGCAGAGGAAAGAGCAGGGGAATTTCATCGTGCGGATAGGCGTCAGCGCGGTGCCGGGGGTGAGGCGCTGGCATTGTGGCGCCGCAGGATCGTCATGAGGCGGTCGTGGGGGAGGGCGTGAACGATATTGCCGTTGATGCCGGTCATCGTCTCGGCCGCGATCAGCGCGTTGACGATGGCTTCTTCCGTCGCGTTGACGGTGGCATTGAAGAGCGGGTTGATGCGATCATTGGGCAGCATGGCGAGCTGCGCGAGACCGGCCGTCTTGGACACCTCGTCGGGGCTGGCCGTGGAAAAAGCCAGGAAGAGATCGCCGGAGCTGTTTTCGCCCCGGCCGCCCACGAGGCCAACGCCGAGTGAGGCGCGCTGGGCGATTCGCCGGAGTTGGTGCGGCAGCAACGGCGCGTCAGTCGCGATGATGATCACGATCGACCCCTGGCCGTCCTTGGGCGCACCCTTGGTCGGAGTGAGATCGGAAAGTTCCCGGCCCACCGGCACGCCGGCGATGTGGAGATTGCCGCGGCGGCCATAATTGGCCTGGACGAGCACTCCGAGGGTGTAGCCACCTTCCTCCAGCGGGAGCACGCGCGAGGAAGTGCCGATGCCGCCTTTGAAGCCGTGCGCGATCATGCCGGTGCCGCCGCCGACGCCACCTTCCGCGACGGGGCCGCCGGTCGCACCCTCGAGGGCGGCGGAGGCGTCGGCGGGCTTGACGTGGAAACCGTCGATGTCGTTGAGAAACCCATCGTAGGTTTCGGAGACGACGGGCAGGCTGACGTCGCCCGAATACCCGCCGCCAGTCGAGCGTTTGATGAGCCACGCGATCACGGCATCGCGCACCACGCCGACGCTGTGCGTATTGGTGAGTAGAATCGGGGAGCCGAGGCCGCCGGACTCATCCAGCCACGAGGCTCCGGTCATTTCGCCGTTGCCGTTGAGATTGTGGCGGGCGGCGAAGACGCGGCCGGCAAAGGTTTTTCCGCGGGGCAGCACCGCGGTGACTCCGGTCCGCACCGGACCTTCCCCCACGACGAGTTTGCCTTCGCCGCGAATCAGGGTGACGTGACCGACCTCGACCCCCGCGACGTCCGTGATGGCGTTGAGCGGCCCGGGCGTGCCAGGAAACGGGATGCCAAGATCGCGCGCGCGCGGTCCGGCCGCGGCGGCCGTGGCAGCGAGCGCCAGCGCCAGTAAGGGGTGCGACAGAGACCGTGGGATTCGCATGGGGAAAAATTTGCGGTGCCACGGGGCGAAAAGCAATCGCGCCGCGCGCCGCGGGAGGGTCCCGCTCTCTGCGACTGCCACGCGTGGCGGCCGAGCGAATCGGGCCTCGGTGCGGATCACTCCTCCAGACAGGAAACTGAATTTTACCGGGTCGGACAGAGGGAGCTTATTGGGGAGAGTAATGGGCGGACGCACAACTTCGTGTCCACGGTGATTCGTGCCTTGGTCGTTCGGGTGTGACTTTTTCGCGCTAGAACGTGCCCTTGAGGCCGAGGGTCCAGAGGGAGCCGAATTCGGCGCGTTGGCGGAATTGGGCGGCGGCGGGTGTCGTGGGGCCGTGGATCTCCACGTCGTCGGTGGGGTCGTTGACGTTGCGGAGATTGGCGAAGAGCGCGAGGCGGCGCGTGAGCGAATACTCGCCGG